>NZ_JBVATB010000006.1:0-216447 GCF_057814295.1 Domibacillus sp. F004 | reverse complement strand
TCCGCCGCTAACTTGAACAGAGCAAGCTCTGTCAAGTCCGCTCGACTTGCATGTATTAGGCACGCCGCCAGCGTTCGTCCTGAGCCAGGATCAAACTCTCCAAAAAGTGTTTGACTTGCTCATTTGTCTATCTGCAGATGACGGGCATCTGCCAGATAAATGTTAAAACTAAAACGTTGACGTTTTTTGTTGATTTTGTTCAGTTTTCAATGTTCAATCCTTACTTTAGCGTCGTTGTCCAAAAAAATCAAAACAGCGACTTTTACATGATACCAAGATCAATTAGATTCGTCAAGGTATATTTTAAATTTCTTTTTCGTCTGTTTTTTATTATCTCAACAGCGACGCTTATTAATATATCACTTTAAATATTCTTGGTCAATGCTTTATCCCCAAAAAAATTATTTTTCTTTATAAAGCTGATAATATCGATGGAAAACTCCTTGTCCTTTCGTTTGAACAGAGATAACTCGCACAAGCTGCCGTTCAATTAAATACTCCATTAATGTAACCAGATCAACAGAGTAGTGTGTAACTTCACTATGATTTAAAAGTTCATTAATGCTCCACCATTCTTTTTCCCTTATAAGACACAATAGATGATCGGCTCCTCTTTCTGTGCGCGAATGAATTAGAAACTCACTTGCTAAAAAAAGAAGCTCTAGTCTTTTCTTCAAATCTTCGTCGCTTGTCAGTAACTCTTCATATAACTTATAAATACCCGGCTCAATATAACGAACTTGATTCCATACAGTCAACTCTGGATAATAGCCATTTTCGATAATTGATAATCTGGCGAGATGGTGGAGGGAATGTAAAACATGATTATAGGCATCAAGATAATGTCCTTCGTTAAAGAATGCTTTCCCATCTGTGTATCGTTTAATCAGCTTAGCAAACTCAATAGTCATTTTAATTTTGCGTCCATAAAAAGGGAATTCACGCATTTCTGTTTTTAATTCATGAACGTACTCATTTCGATCAAACAAAATACGGCCATGATACAGCCATTCAATGACTTTACGATTTGTACCTAGAAGAAGCCATTCTTTTAATTGTTTTTCTGTTACAATATACATTGATGCCGTTTTATTGTTGCGGTCGACATAATGTTTTGTAAATACAGCCTCATCTGCTTCACGGACGATAATAACAAGGATGGAGTCGAAATTTTCAGTAAATGCACTGTTTTGTTTATTTCTTTCAGCAACTATAACACCTAGTGTATTTTGCTGGCTTGTTCGTTCTTGATACAAAGGACGAAGAAGATCTTCCATAACACATTCCTCCAGACTATTTAATTCGTTGAGTTAAGTTTCGACACATATTGTCGAATACCTGCCGTAAAACATAAGAGAAAATATGGTATAGTGATGTTTAGGAGGTTGAAACGATGGCAAAAAAGTATTCAAGTAAAATTAATAAAATACGTACATTTGCATTAAGTCTTATTTTCATCGGATTCGTTGTTATGTACGGCGGAATTTTCTTCCGCGAAAACTTTATCGTTATGTCGATTTTTATGGCGCTCGGTCTTCTTTGTATTATTTTAAGTACGGTTGTTTATTTTTGGATCGGGATGCTTTCAACAAGAGCAGTGCAAGTTGTGTGTCCTACTTGCGGAAAGCCTACGAAAGTTCTCGGTCGCGTCGATATGTGCATGTACTGTAATGAACCTTTAACACTTGATCAAACACTTGAAGGAAAAGAATTTGACGAAAAGTACAACCAGAAAAGAGTGTAAACCATCCGAAAGCATTAAAAAACCTCCATCCCATTTGGGAATAGAGGTTTTTTAATGCAAATCTTTATTTCTGCAGCTCGGACATTTTCCGTAAATTTCCATCCTATGATGACTAATTTCAAAGCCTGTAACATGAGAAGCGAACTGTTCAACTTCATCCAAACCCGGATAGTGAAAATCCACGATTTTATTGCATGATTCGCAAATGACGTGATAGTGTTCAGTGGTAACAAAATCAAACCGGCTTGATGTATCACCGTACGTCAATTCTCTCACAAGACCTACTTCTCGGAATACGCGTAAATTATTGTATACAGTCGCAACACTCATATTAGGAAATGTTCCTTCAAGTGCTTTATAAATATCGTCAGCAGTCGGATGTGTCATTGACTCGACTAGAAATTCAAGAATCGCATGACGCTGAGGTGTAATACGAACACCTGTCTGCTTCAGCGTATCAAGTGCGTCTTTTAACTGCTCATGTGATTCATGGACATGTGTATGTGACATCAACATGCACCTCTTTTCTTTCTGATAAGGAATGTTACTTTATAATCCTTATAAACAGTGTACTAACAGAAACACATATTTGTCAATGAAAAAGAATAACTGGCTGAACAGTCACTCTCAGTTAATATCCTTTCTTGATATCAAGAATATTTTGATAATCTCCTCCCTCTTTAAAACAGAGTAAATTATGTTCAAAAATCGCCATTGCCCGGGGAATATAGGCTTTTGTAATGCTTGAGATGTGCGGCGTAACGGTAATGTTTTCATGACGCCAAAACGGATGGCCTTTTGGCACTGGTTCCATTACAAACACATCTAGATAAGCATGCGCAATTTCCTCATCATTAATAGCTGACAACAGTACATGCTCTGATACAACATCCCCTCGTCCTATATTAATAAAGGCCGCTGTCTGCTTCATCGCTTCAAAATGCTCCGGCTGCAGTGCGCCTGCTGTCTCCGGTGTACTTGGTAAAATCGCAATGACAAAGTCTGCATCCTTTACAGCTTCCTCTAATTCACTCATTTGAAATATACGATCAAATTCATCAACAGAACGACCGCTGCGATTGACACCTGCTGTTATCATTCGAAATGCTTTGCATAGACGGGCAATTTCTTGACCAATTGCCCCTGTCCCAAGAATAGCCGCTTCCTTTCCTGCTAATTCCTGCAATGGCAACTCTTTATTCCATGTCTCAGCTTTTTCTAGAACACTGAGTTCTGGAAAGCGTTTAACATGGTTTAGCATCAAACCAAAGGTAAATTCGGCCATTGGTATTTTATGGATACCTCGTGAAGTTGTCACAAAAATATCTCGATCTTCAATGGATTGAAGCGGCAATTCCTCAATACCTGCAGATGCGATCATAATCCACTTTAACAACTGGCATTGCTCAATCGTATCTTCTGTCAAATCATTGCCGAATGTGACAAGAACTTCAGCCTCTTGCAACACCTCATTCGCTTCTTTTATATTTTTATAGAATGAAAACGATTCTTCTGGAAATTTTCTTTGAATATCCGCTTGTATAGACCTTGGCGGACGAAATGTAAAAACAATGTTCACCTGTTTCTCCTGGTTAAATTACAGTCTGAAAAATCATCCCATGCCACAATAAAATATGATATGTTCGAAAGATAACCAGGATTCACCTCCCTTTAAAAAATGAATACATAGTACATCCAATACCCATTAAAGGCTTATGATTTTTTACGATTGATTATTAAGACGATTCAACGTCCCTTCATTTAATTCCTTCACAGCCTGTAAAGTCTCTTCCACATGCCCTTTTACTCGTACTTTTTTCCACTCTTTTACGATGATTCCTTCTTTATTAATTAAAAATGTCGATCTTTCGATGCCCATGTATTCTTTACCAAAATTTTTCTTTAGTGTCCACACACCATACAATGATGCCACTTCCTGTTCTTCGTCTGCAAGAAGTGTAAATGGAAGTGTGTGCTTTTCAATAAACGTTTGATGCCGTGCTGCAGGATCTGGACTAATGCCAAGAATAACCGTTTCTAATGATGAAAAGCTACTGTATTGATCACGAAAATCACACGCTTCGGTCGTACATCCGGGTGTCATATCTTTCGGATAAAAATAAAGAACGACATTTTTCCCTTTAAAATCTGCAATGCTCACCATGTCGCCATTCTGATTCGGCAATTTAAAGGTTGGTGCCTTCTTCCCTATTAATGTTGCCATATTAAATCTCCCCTTTTTCTTTTAAGAGTAGCGAACCTGCTGAAAAATGGCAACTTCAGGCTCACACAATGCTGCGCCTTTAGTCTTTGATCATGATTGATTCCTTTTTTAATGAAGACTACAATAGAAAAAGATGATTTAATCAGGAGGCTTAATAAAATGAATTTTTCTAAGTCAGACGTTTTACATAAGGAAGCACTTAAACATATTGTTGGTGGAGTAAACAGCCCGTCACGTTCTTACAAAGCTGTCGGCGGCGGTGCACCGGTAGCAATGGAACGCGGGGTCGGCGCGTATTTTTATGATGTCGACGGCAATAAATATATCGACTACCTTGCCGCATACGGTCCGATTATTACGGGTCATGCGCATCCGCACATTACAGAAGCAATTACGAAAGCCGTACAAAATGGCGTTTTATTTGGGACTCCGACGCAGCATGAAGTGACATTTGCAAAAAAATTGAAGCATGCGATGCCGGCACTCGATAAAGTTCGCTTTGTCAACAGTGGGACTGAAGCGGTTATGACAACTATTCGTGTAGCAAGGGCATATACCGGCCGCGATAAAATTATTAAATTTGCCGGTTGTTACCATGGTCATTCTGATCTCGTCCTTGTAGCAGCCGGAAGTGGACCATCAACCCTTGGCACACCCGATTCTGCTGGTGTACCAAAAAGCATCGCTCAGGAAGTTATCACTGTACCGTTTAATGAAACAAAATCATTAAAAGAAGCACTTGAAAAATGGGGAGACAGTGTAGCAGCTGTTATGATTGAGCCTATCGTCGGCAACTTTGGCATCGTCGAACCGAACAGAGGCTTTTTAGAAGAAGTAAAAAGGCTGACACATGAAGCTGGCTCTCTTCTCATCTTTGATGAAGTCATTTCAGCCTTCCGATTCATGTACGGGGGTGCACAAGACCTGCTTGGTATTACACCTGATTTAACAGCACTCGGCAAAATTATCGGTGGTGGACTGCCAATCGGTGCCTATGGCGGCCGAGCAGATATTATGGAAAAAGTCGCGCCGCTCGGACCTGCGTATCAAGCTGGAACAATGGCCGGAAACCCTGCCTCAATGCTGGCTGGGATTGCTTGTTTGGAAATTATCGAGCAGGATGGCGTATACGATGAACTTGATCGGCTCGGAGCAATTTTGGAAGCTGGGTTGCTAAATGCGGCGAAAAAGGCTGGCATAGCCGTAACGATTAACCGGTTAAAAGGCGCTCTCACCCTTTATTTCACTGATCAAAAAGTGGAAAACTATGATCAGGCAGAAGCAACAGACGGAGAACAGTTTGCCCGCTTCTTTAAAGAAATGCTGCTCCGCGGTATTAATTTGGCTCCATCCAAATATGAAGCTTGGTTTTTAACGACTGCGCATACAGAAGAAGACATTCGTACAACAATTCAAATAGCAGAAGAGGCTTTCTTCGCCTTAACAAACTAGAGATCGCTTAGACAGACGCCCATGGAAACGGGTGCCTGTCCTTTTATTTTTCTTTCGCTTGATTTCCCGTCTTATCCGTTGTATAGTACAGTTTGTTTGATTTGCTGGCACGCGCGGTAAATAGACATAAATACAGTTTTATCAGAAAGGAATCTTTTATCAAATGAAGCTTGGTGCCCGCATTTTCAAAACGGGAATTGCCATCGTTTTAGCGCTTTACATAGCAGAGTTTCTTGAATTACCTTCACCCGTTTTTGCCGGGATTGCGGCTATCTTCGCTATCCAGCCAAATATTTACCGCTCCTATCTAACTGTTATTGAACAAATTCAAGCAAATATTATAGGTGCTGGCATTGCAATTTTATTCGTTTTATTGTTCGGTAATCATATTCTTATTGTCGGCCTCGCAGCGATTATTGCGATTATTCTTCTCTTGAAATTTAATCTTGAAAAATCTGTCGGCCTCGCTCTTGTAACAATCATTGCCATTATGGAAGTACAAAATGAACAGTTTTTTCAGTTTTCATTAATTCGTCTGTTTAATATTTCGATTGGTGTCGCTTCTTCATTTCTCGTCAATCTCATCTTTCTGCCACCGAAATATGAAACGAAATTGTTTTCTTCGATCAATCAAGTAACAGAAGATATTTTAATGTGGATTCGCATTACGTCACGCAATGCTTCTGACTCGTCTTTGTTAAAAAAAGACATGATGAAACAGCGGGAAAAGATTTTAAAAATTGATCAAATGTTTTTATTGTACAAAGAAGATCGAACACCTTTCAAAAAAAACCTTCGGGCGAAAAAACGAAAAATCGTCTTGTACAGAAAATTGATTTTAACGACTCGCCGAAGTTTAGATATTTTGCAAAGACTCAATCAATATGAAAATGAATTACATCATTTACATTATGACCTGCAACGGACATTGCAGGATCACCTTGACTGTCTCGTTAGCTATCATGAACATTTACTGCTTCGTTTTATCGGCAAAGCTAAAACGACAGAAACATCAGAAAATTTATTCGAACCATGTATGAATCGTGATGAGTTTATGCGTATGTTTGCCGACAAGATTTATAAAAAGAATGAGAATGAGAATGACATAACGTCTTCCTTTCATCTGCTTCACATCGTATCCGCTATTCTTGAATACGGTGAAAAACTGGAGCACCTTGATCATTTAATGACCAGCTTTTATAAATATCACAAAGATGATGAAGCGCCTGAATACGAGGAAGAATAATAAAAAGCCATGCCGTTACTCGGCATGGCTTTTTAATGATCCAATTGCTGCACCTGAAATAGTCTCCAGTAACCGCCTTGTTTCTTCATTAACTCTGTATGTGTACCGTCTTCGATTACCTCACCATGTTCAATCAAAATAATTCGATCTGCATGTGTGATCGTTGACAAACGGTGCGCAACAATAAATGTTGTTCTTGTTTTGGCCAGTTTGTCAATGGCTTCTTGAATTAAATGTTCACTCTCTAAATCAAGTGCCGATGTAGCTTCATCTAAAATAAGCAACGGTGGATTCTTCAAAAACACACGTGCAATAGCAACACGCTGCTTTTGACCGCCAGACAGCTTTACACCCCGTTCACCGACTTTCGTTTCGTATCCTTCCGGAAGTGCCATAATAAAATCATGTGCATTGGCAGCTTTTGCAGCAGCAATAACCTCTTCCATTGTTGCCTCCGGCCGGCCAAGTAAAATATTTTCCCGGACCGATTCACTGAACAGTATATTATCCTGTAATACCATCCCGATTTTATCTCGTAACGATCGTACTTTAAAATCTCGAATATCCATTCCATCAAGTAAAATGCGGCCGCCTGTTACATCGTAAAAACGTGGAATAAGGCTCACAAGCGAGGATTTTCCACCGCCGCTCATACCGACAAGTGCCACTGTCTCCCCCGCTTTTACATGTAAATGAACATCGTGTAAAACAGGCGCATTTTCTTTATCGTACTGAAAATGAACGTGTTCAAAAACAATGTCTCCCTTTACATTGCGGCATTCAATTGCCTCTTTTTTATCCGTCACATCATATTTTTCATCCAGCAATTCAAACATGCGGTCCATTGATGCAATGGCTTGTGTAAGTGTTGTCGATGAATTGACAAGGCGGCGAAGCGGATTATAAAGACGGTCAATATAAGCAATAAAAGCCGCCATTGTACCGATTGTTAAATTTCCCTCGATCACTTGCACACCCGCATACCCGATAACAAGAAGAGGTGCAATATCAGTAATCGTGTTGACTACTGCAAACGCTTTGGCATTCCAGGCCGTTTGATCAAGTGCTTTTTGCAAAAAGTTCTGGTTATGTTTTTGAAAACGCTCCTGCTCAACTGGTTCAATGGCAAAGCTTTTAATGACCGACATCCCTTGTACACGCTCATGTAAATGACTTTGCACTTCTGCAAGCGCCTGTGAGCGGACACGCGTTAAATGGCGTAAGTTTCCGAAAAAATATTTAACAGAAATTGCGTAAAATGGAAAGACAATAAGTGCAACAAGCGTCAATTTCACGTCCATTGTCATCATAATGGCTGCGGCTATAACAATTGTCGCTGCATCTAGCCAGACGTTCATCAGTCCAGTAATGACAAAGTTTTTGGTTTGCTCCACGTCATTGATAATACGGGAAATAACTTCGCCGGCTCTTGTATTGGCATAATATTTAAAGCTAAGCTGTTGAATGTGCGCAAATAGCCGGTCACGGATGTCATATAAAATTTTACTGCCTGTCCACTGAGCGAAATACTGCCGGTAATACTCAACCGGATAACGAACAATGACGAATAAAATGAGCATTATGCTAATCAGCCAGTAAAGCTGATTTTTTTTCTCTGCTACAGTCATTGTCCCGCTGCCAATAATATCATCAATGACATATTTAATGACGATCGGAAGTAAAAGTGGAATGCCAAATTTAACAATTCCAATTAATATCGTACCGGCAATTGGCCATTTATATGGTTTAACAAATTGCATGTATCTTTTTATAACGCCCATTTAACTGCCTCCTTTTTCAAACAACGAAAAAACCTGTTGAATCCTCAACAGGCATTCAGCGGCACAGTTGTGAGTACTTTCCGTGCCATCGGTCAATAAAACCAGGAGTAAATGGACCTTTCTGCTGTTCAATTAAGGAAAGCAAGTGATCCATATTACTTCGTAAAATTTTATCAATCACTTCCGGGTAGTTCATTTCACGGCTGTGCTGTTGATACTCATCTTCATCAAGTAAAATATAGGTCATATCAGGAAAAACCTTTACATCAAGATCGTAATCGATGTACTTGATCGCACCTTGATCAAATACAAATGGTGAACTAATATTGCAATAGTAATGAATACCATCTGCACGGAGCATGCCGATTATATTGAACCATTTACGTGTATGAAAATAACTGATCGCCGGCTCTCGTGTGACCCATGTTCGCCCGTCTGATTCTGTTACAATCGTCCGGTCGTTTCCACCAATTACAATATTTTCAGTTGCTTTTACGACAACTGTTTCTTCCCACACCCGATGAATGTGGCCATTGTGTTTATAACTGTGAATCTGCACGGATTCACCTTCTGCAGGAATCGCCATCGTTGTCCCCTACTTTCTAGCGTCGCGTGCTTTTTCTATTTCCTTTTGCACGGACGGTGAAACATTCATGTCCTATTATACCGATTTACGGCGGAAATGAAAACAAATGAAGCCCTAGCCATTTGGCTAGGGCTTCATTTGCATTCTTTTACTGATTAGAAGATGAATTTTTTTTACGTGCTTGAGATTGTGCATTTTGCTGTCTTACTTCTTGCGCGTTTGTTTCAGCTGCGAATTCTGCAGCGTATTGCTGATTTACATTTGCTCCTGCATTACGATTACGCTGTGCTTGAGCAGATGCTGCATTTTGCTGTTTCACTTCTTGTGCGTTTGTTTCAGAGGCAAATTCGGCAGTGTATTGCTGATTTACATTTGATGCTGCATTACGGTTACGCTGTGCTTGAGCAGATGCTGCATTTTGCTGTCTCACTTCTTGCGCGTTTGTTTCAGCTGCGAATTCTGTAGCGTATTGCTGATTTACATTTGATGCTGCATTACGGTTACGCTGTGCTTGAGCAGATGCTGCATTTTGCTGTCTTACTTCTTGTGCGTTTGTTTCAGACGCAAATTCTGTTTGATACTGTTGTCCTTGAGCGGATGCAGCATTTTGTTTTTTTACCTGGTTAATATCCGTGCCGGCATTTGTCTTGTTACGCTTATTATTCATTATGTTCCCACCTTTACGGTTATTTTGTCAGTGTGGTGTTTTTATCTCCACGCTGACTATTTTGACCGTATTGGCTGAAATTATTCTTTAAAATTTAACGAGCAATATGCAGTCTCCACCGACAATAAGGGTTTGACCTCGAATCATAAAGGCCTCATTTTGTTTCGATAATTCAACCGATAAATGACGTCTTAACGCTCCGACTACTAATTTGAACGTTCCGACCGCTGTGTAATGACAGGCGGAAAGTCGGCAGAATAATGCGGATGTGACCGCTCCGGCCCCTGTGTAAGTTCAGAGGCAAACTCTGCAGAGTAACGCTGATTTGAATGATCCGACCGCTGTGTAATGACATATCCATTTTCTGCAGAGTAGCACTGATTTGGCTGTCCCGACCATTGTGTAATTTCAGTTCCAAACTCTGTAGAGTAGTCCTCATCTGCACGTCTCGATCGCTGTGTAATTACATATCCACTTTCTGTAGAGTAGCGCTGATTTACATTCGATGCTGTATTTTGTTTTTCCACATCGTTACTGTTTGTACCGACTTTTGTTTTGCTACAGTTATTGTTCATTATGTTTCCACCTTTACGGTTATTTCATCACCATGGTTTTTTTCCACACTGATTATTTTGACCGTATTGGCTAAAAATTATTCATTAAAATCTAAACAAGCAATGAGCGGCCTCCATCAACAATAAGGGTCTGACCACGAATCATAAAGGCCCCCGGCGAGATTAAAAACAGGACCGTCTGCACAATATCATCTATTTCCACAATTCGACCGGCTGGTGTATTTTGTTTCGCATCTTCTAAAATATCATCACGGTTCGGAAAATATTTTAACGCTTCTGTATCAATGGCGCCGCCCGATACAGCATTGACGACAATATTTTGTGCTGAAAGTTCAACCGATAAATAACGCGTTAAAGCTTCAACGGCTGCTTTTGATACCCCAACCGCTGTATAGTTTTTCAAATAACGGATCGCACCAAGTGAGCTAATGCTGACAATTGAACCACCACCGCTTTTTTCCATCATTTTTGCTGCTTCTTTCGCACAAAACAAAAGTGCTTTGCTGTTAATATCCATCGTCCAGTCCCAATGTTTTTCTTCTAATTCCATAATAGGACGTTGAACACCTGATGCTGCGTTATTAATTAATACGTCTAAACGACCAAATTCCTGCTCGATCGTTTCAAACATTCCTTTAATTTTTTGAACATCGCCAACATTCGCTTTAATGACTAAGGCACGGCGGCCTAGCGCTTCAATTTCTTTTGCTGTTTCTTCTGCCGCTGTTTTGCTTCGCGCATAATTGACAACAATATCGTAGCCTTGTTTTGCAAGGGCAATCGCAATTGCTTTACCAACACCGCGGCTGGATCCTGTTACTAGTGCTGTTTTCATTATTCTAGTCCTTTCACATACTTCCATATTTTTTGATGCGACACCGAAAAAGCAAATGTTTCAATTTCTTCTTCCTTAACGAGCTTCGACCGTTTTTTCTCAACTTCGTCCTGAATAATACCCGTGTATACATCAATGTTCCACGTTAAATGAGAAAATACATGTGTGATTTCTGTCGCTTTCTCCGCATTCACTTTCGCTTTCACGCCATATTCCATTTCTATAAATGATTCCAGTACATTTTTTGAATTAATTCCAGTGGACAATTCCACATTTGGGAACTGCCATAAATTAGCAAGAAGTCCTGAACTCGGCCGTTTTTCGATTAATATACGGCCATCGCTTGTCATCAAAACAACCGCGCCCATATGAACTTTCTTATCTGATTTTTTTTTCGTTTTAACTGGCAGTTCTCGCTGCACACCTTCTTCAAATGCCTGGCAATGGTTTTGTACGGGACATAGAAGACAAGACGGTGATGTCGGTGTACAAATAATGGCACCAAGTTCCATTAATGCTTGGTTAAATGAAGACGGATTTTCTTTGTACATTAATACTTCAACAGCTTGCTCAAAAACTTTACGTGTTGATGGTTTTGCAATATCTTCCCAAATAGTAAGTAGTCTTGAGATGACACGCATCACATTTCCGTCCACTGCCGGCTCCGGAAGTCCATAAGCAATACTTAAAACAGCCCCTCCTGTATACGGCCCGACACCCTTTAAGGATAAAAAGTCTTCTTTCTTCTCCGGCACAATACCTCCATAATTCTCAGCTACTTCTTTTACTGCTGACTGTAAATTGCGAACACGGGAATAATAACCGAGACCTTCCCATGCTTTTAGGACATTTTCTTCATCTGCATCTGCAAGGGCATCGATTGTCGGGAACTGCTCCATAAACCGGTTAAAATAGGGAATGACTGTCTCAACCCGGGTTTGCTGCAACATAATTTCAGATACCCATATTTTATACGGGTCGCGTTCATGCCGCCATGGAAGATCCCGTTTCTCCATTTCATACCAATTGACGAGATCTTGTTGAAATTTTGTAATATTCACCTTTTGTATTACACGGTTTTCTGACATATTGAATGTCCCTCGCTTTTTGACATGTTACAATAGACTAAAAATCGGGAATAACATGTATATATATTTTTTTCAGTAAAGGAGGCTGCCTTTTTGGATACAGGTACTCATATTGTCATGGGCTTTGCACTCTGTGGAATTGCCACTCTTGACCCGATCGTCACTGCCGATCCGGCCACAAAGTATGCCGTCATGACAGCAGCAGTTATTGGATCACAGGCACCTGACATAGATACTATTTTAAAACTTCGTAATAATGCTGTTTACATTCGCAATCATCGCGGTGCGACACACTCTGTTCCCGCTGTGTTGCTCTGGCCGCTTTTAATTACTGGTGTGTTGTTTTTCATTTTCCCAGATGTCAACGTGTTTCACTTATGGCTCTGGTCGCAAATTGCTGTCTTTTTACACGTGTTTGTCGATATTTTCAATGCATATGGCACACAGGCGCTTAGACCGTTTTCCCCGCGTTGGGTTGCGCTCGGAGTCATTAACACATTTGACCCGTTCATTTTTACGATGCACGTAATTGGCTTGCTCTTATGGGCATTCGGTTTTCATCCCGGTTATACGTTTATTTTCATTTATTTAATTTTAATCGGTTATTATATTTTGCGCTTTCAAATGCAGGGTGCCGTTCGCAATGCAGTACGTCGCCTTATTCCAGATGCAGAGGAAATTATTATTGCACCAACGATCCGCTTAAATCAGTGGCGTATTGCTGTTAAATCACTTGAACACTTTTATGTTGCCCGTGGTTATCGCCGTTCTGTAACGATTCTAGATAAATATAAACGGGTTCCGGTGCCTGAATCGATTTTATTTGAAGCTGCAAAAAAAGATGCCAATCTGGAAGCATTTCTTCACTTTTCCCCTGTTTATCGATGGGAAGTCGCAGAATATAACGACTGCTACGAGGTGAAGTTTATCGATTTACGCTATCGCAACAATGGACATTATCCATTTGTCGCTATTGTACAGCTCGACTTTGATTATAAAATTATCGGTTCTTACACCGGCTGGATTTTCAGTGAAGAAAAACTTCGCAAAAAGCTTACGTTTCCACAAAGCGATCATAGTTAATGTTTTACATCACCTGAATCATCCATCAGATGCTTATATTTTGGATTGCGTGCTACAAATTCATGAAGCTTGGGACCGTAATTGTCGATCCATTGCGTGACGACTTTTTCGGTCGCTTCTTTCCCTTTATAATCATAGCCAGCTTTCGCGTATGTCGCCTCAAAGTCTTCCCAAAGAAGTTCGACCCATATGCGGGCACGAGCAGCAGACAGATGGCTGTTTGCATCAAGCAGCCGCTCTGTTAATTTTTTAAATAGTTCCTCCATACATCATTCACTCCTTTTTATGATTGTCCATGTGAACCATATGGCTGATAAAACGGATTTTAGCTCAATTTCGGCCAGGAGAGTCAGAGCTAACATGAGCCAAAAATCATCAGCGTTTTATAACAAAGCCTATTTATTTAATAATGAAATGGGAATGCCTTCTTCTTCTCCATCCCCTGTCATACGGTAACCCCATGCAAAAACACCATTCATATATTCCACTTTAAAATACTGGCCTGGATCCGTTTTTAACTCGTACAGTTTACCTGGTTTAAATTCATCAGGATTCAACAAATAGGCCTGTGCCATTGTCGCCCGCCGTTCATATACGGCGAACTCATTCACGATGCCCAATTGCTCTGCCTTACGTGCTTTTTCTCTTAAACGTGCAATTTCTTGTTTTAATTCAACCTCTTCCATTTCACTATATCGTTTTTCAGTTTCCATCTTATTGACTTCCTTTCTGGGTCGGGATCATACTATTCTTCTTGCAGCTTTTCAATTGCTCGATCAATCGCCGAAAAATCAAAGCCTTTTCGGTATAAAGCCATCTTCATTTTTCGTCTGTACTCTGATGGCTCATATGACTGATAGCGGCGGTGGGCTTTTTTAGCCTGGTGCATGAGTGCTTCCACTTCCTGTTCCTCATCCAGCGGAGCCGTGACTGCGGCTTGTTTTAGTATTGAACTAGAATAACCTTTCGTTATTACTTGTTCTTCGGCCTTTTTCTTTTGTAAAAAAGCCGAATCTTTTTTATATTTTTTTAACTGTTTTTCATAAAGTCTCGCCGCTTTTTCAATTTGTTCTTCTTCTGTAAACTGTTCCATTGCCTTTGATCCTATTTCTTCATTGATCCCTTTCTCTTTCAATTCACGCCGAATAAGAGAAGGACCTTTATCAGTCGTTTGAATTTGTGTTTTAACAAAAGCGGCCGCAAACTGTTCATCATTCAGATAACTCATTGAACGAAGACGCGTTAAAATTTCTTCGGCCGCCTCCTGCTCCACTTCTTTTCTTTTCAAATAATCGAATACTTCTTTTTCAGAGCGCATGCGGATCGATAAATAGTTAATGGCGGCATTCAGTCCTTTTCGAACACCATCACGAATTTGAATTTCTTCAGCTTCCGCTTTCGTTATTTCGCTTCCTTTTCGAAGATTAAATTCCATTAACACAGCTTCGTCGACACTAAACGCATAATCCCCATCAACTTCTATATTATAGCGGTCTGTCCGTTTTTGCTGAACAGATATCTTGGTAATTTTAGGCATACAAGCTCCCTTTTTAGCACATTTGTTTTGTTTGTTTTCTTTTGAATCAGGTAATATAAGAATATAAGAAACGGAGGGTTCACAATGAAAGCAGCGATTGCAGGCGGCACTGGATTCATCGGTAAAGAATTAACCGCTGAACTTATTCAACATGGATACGATGTTTATATTTTAACGCGAAATACAGAAAATAAGAAAGAAAGAGACCATATTCATTACGTAAAATGGTTGTCGGATGATACTAAACCTGAAAATGAACTGCATAACATTGATGTATTTATTAACCTCGCCGGTGAATCACTTAACAGCGGCCGATGGACAGATGAACGAAAAAAACGAATTGTGGATAGCAGAATGATAGCAACAAGAGAACTTATCCGTATTATGACATCATTGCCAAAAAAACCTGCCGTCTTTATTAATGCAAGCGCAATCGGTATTTATCCAATTTCCGATACAGAAATATTTAAAGAAACATCAACTGCCTTAGGGAGAGGGTTTTTAGCCCATACCGTTAATAGCTGGGAAGAAGAAGCAATCCAGGCTGACAAAGAGGGTATACGTACTGTTTTAACAAGATTCGGCATCATTTTAGGGAAAGAAGATGGTGCACTGCCAAAAATGGCCCTGCCTTATAAATTCTTTGCTGGCGGAAAAATCGGCACTGGCCGTCAGTGGATGTCATGGATTCATGTAAATGACGCCGTCCGTGCTATTCGTTTTGCTGGGGAAAATGAGTCCGTGCAAGGTCCGCTTAATGTGACCGCCCCAAACCCAATCCGTATGAATGACCTCGGCAAAACACTCGCAAAAGTGCTTGGCCGGCCACATTGGTTATTCATTCCTGCGCCAGCACTAAAAGCAGGACTCGGCGAAATGAGTACCTTGATTTTAGATGGCCAAAAAGTACTGCCAGAAAAATTGATGCAATCAGGCTTTCACTTTAACTTCCCGCTCATTAGATTAGCACTTGACGATCTTTATAAAAGAATCAAGGATAAATAGACTTCCCTAATGCTTTTCATAAACATTGAAGAACTGTTTCAGCGACTTATGAAACAGTTCTTTCACTTTGAAAACAAAGTTAATTCTTCCTTCTTTCTGTGCACAAATAAGTCTCTAAACCTGTGGATAATGTGGATAGTCGCCAAAACAATTACTATGATAATGACAAATACCGTCAAAATTGTGGATATTTCTATGCACAATCTGTGGATAAATTTGTTGGTTATGGGGAAAACTCAGAAAATTCACAACCTATTGTTTAAATGACTGTTAACAACCTTGTCTGCAAGAATGAAAAAAAAAGATTCACCCTCCGCACCTTTATTTTCTTTTTAGTGTGACAACTGCTTCAACATGAGCCGTCTGTGGAAACATGTCAATTGGTTGAATGCATTCAATTTTATATATGCTGCTAAGTTCTGCAAGATCTTTGGCGAGTGTAGACGGGTTACAAGAGACATAAATAAATGTTTTTGGCTTCACATCTTTAATTGTTTGAATAAGTTTACGGTCAAGCCCTGTTCGCGGCGGATCCGTCACTAACACATCCGGTACCCAGCCTTGCTGCTTCCACTTTGGCAGCCACTTTTCGGCCGGGCCAGTTTCGTACGTTGCTTTCACTCCATACTTTTTCGCATTCGCACGGGCATCTGCAATTGACTCAGCTATTGTATCCATACCACGCACTTCCGCTGCTTCCCGACCGATCCAGAGACCGATTGTCCCCGAACCACAATACGCATCCGCAATTTTATCCGCCTTAGAAACATTCGCTGCCTTTTTCACTTCGTCATACAGTTTGACAGTTTGTACGGGGTTGAGCTGGAAAAAGGCACGAGCTGATAGGTCGTATTCAAACTCACCTAATTTTTCAGCAATCGTATCACTGCCCGCAATCGTTTTTGTGACATCACCGAAGACAAGATGTGTATTACCCGGGTTCACGTTATGTACGACGGACTTTACTGCCGACGCACGCTTCATTAATTCTTCCGCAAAAAGAACAGCTTTCGGGAATGTTTTATCTCCCGTGACAATCACTGCCTGTACGTCGCCTGTTTCAATTCCAGCCCGTACAACGATCGTTTTTACACCTTGTTTTTGTTTTGCGCTGTAGACCGGAATCGATAAATCGTTCATAAGCTGTTTGGCCATTTGAATCGTTTCATCAATGACATTGTGTTGAACGATACATTCAGGAATATCGACGAGTTTGTTCGAATTCGGGCTGTATAAACCCGCAATTACTTTTCCGTTACGAACATTCGTTTGAAATTGAGCTTTATTGCGGTAACGCCATGGATCATTCATTCCGATCGTATCGTTTATTTTCAAATCGGCAATATTCAATGATGTATACCGCTCAAGTGCCTGTACAAGAATTGCTTTCTTTTCATCAAGCTGTGCGCTGTAATCAAGATGCTGCAATTGGCAGCCGCCGCACTGATCATAGACCGGACAAGGAGGCGTGATGCGGTGGGCCGATTTTTTACGCAGCTTTTTAATACGTGCTTCTGTAAACTTCGGCATGACTTTTGTCGCTTCTGCGGTAATTTCTTCGCCTGGCAAAGCTCCCGGTACGAAAACGGCTTTTCGTTTAAAATAGCCAACGCCTTCTCCGTTAATGCCAAGACGTTTTATTGTAAGCGGGAACGTTTGCCCCGTTTTCATTTCTGTTTGATTGTTCATATTTTTCACCTCTTTGATACTTTATCACAGACGGAGTGCAATCAAAAGAATAGGAAAAAGCCGGTCATCGTGCACCGGCTAGTTCATTAAGTGATCGAAACGTGTATCCTTGTTTCTTTAAATCGCGAATAACATCAGGCAAGGCTTCTGCATTATCTTTAGACACGCTATGAAGCAGTATAACCGCGCCGGGATGAATTTGCTTCATGATTTCATCGTATGCATACTTTTTTCCTTTTGGCTGATCAGCATACCAATCCACGTAAGCAACTGACCACATGACATGCGTATACCCTTCTTTTTGCGCTGTTTTCAATACATTTTCAGAAAAAATTCCACGCGGTGGCCGAACGTATTTTGTCTTTTTTTGTTTCGTCATCCGTGCTACTTCTTTTTCAACCAGTTTCAATTCTTCGATCATTGTACTGTTGGGCACTGACGTTAAATCGTAATGATGCCACGAATGGTTGCCTACGATATGACCTTCTTTTACCATTCGCTTGATCAAATCAGGTGCACTTTCAACATAATGACCTGTTATAAAAAAAGCAGCAGGCACCTTTTCTTTTTTGAGTGTATCCAGAATCGTTTTCGTGTGCCCGTTTTCATACCCGTTATCAAACGTTAAATAGATGACTTTTTCATCCGGACTTCCTTTGTAAAAAGAATCATATTTCGCCAACAAATCATCCAACTTTTTCCCTGCCTCTGCCTGCTTTCCATCATTTCCTTTTTGAAATCCCCAGTGAATTGCTTCTGACGATACTGCAATCATTGGCAGCATGAACATGAATAGAAGAAAGAAAATAATTTGCCGCACTATAACACCACCTTTTTCCCATATGTTGCACTGAATAGAGGTGGTCAATGCGTGGTAAGTTATCACAGAAAAAATTATTTATTCATTTCTTTAGACAAAAAACCCGGCACGCAGCCGGGAATTCCATATTATGAAAATACTGGTTCTTTGAATTTTGACAATTTTTCAAGTGAAGTTTTATCGACTTCTTCATGAAGACTGTTCCCATGTGAATCCATTGTAACAACAGCCGTAAATCCTTCAACTTGCAGGTGCCACATGGCTTCTGGTATACCAAAGTTCATTAAGTCGACACCTTCTACACTTTTGATACAGTCCGCATAATACTGCGCCGCACCGCCGATTGCGTTCAGATAAACGCCGCCGTGCTCGCCAAGTGCTTTCAATGTTTTTGGACCCATGCCGCCTTTACCGATCACTGCACGAATTCCGAATCTTTTCATGATGTCTCCTTGATATGGCTCTTCACGGATGGATGTTGTTGGACCGGCTGCCTTTACATGCCATTGTCCTTCTGCATCTTTTAGCATAACTGGTCCACAATGATAAATTACTTGTCCGTTCAAATCAACCGGTGAATCGTTTGTGCTTAAATATTTATGTATTGCGTCGCGTCCTGTATACATCATGCCGTTAATTTTTACGACATCGCCAACTTTAAGATTACGGATCTGTTCTTCGGTAATCGGTGCCTCCAATGTAACAATACGGCTTTCCGATTTTACTTCCTGCTCTTCTTTTTGCACTGTATCAAATGATACATCTTCCCCCTCTTGATAATACCATTCCCCAATTTCACCTGTTTCCGCATTAATGGAAACACCGAGACGGCGGTACGCCCAACAGTTATACGCAACGGATACAAAAAAGCTCGCAGGTAAACGATTCATAACACCCACTTTACAGCCAAGCAAAGTCGTTTCGCCGCCAAATCCCATTGTGCCGATGCCCAATTCGTTTGCATGCGTCATTACGTACTCTTCTAGTTTGCGCAAATCTTCATTTTCGTTCACATCATCCACACCGCGGAACAGTTGTGTTTTCGCGAGGTCATACCCAGATGAACGGTCGCCGCCAATGCCTACACCGATGAATCCAGCTGAACAGCCCTGTCCCTGCGCCTGATAAACGGAGTGCATAATACATTTACGAATACCGTCAAGGTCACGTCCTGCTTTACCAATTCCCTCAAGTTCGCATGGCAAGCTGTATTGAATGTTTTTATTTTCACAGCCGCCGCCTTTTAAAATAAGACGTGCATCAATATAATCTTCTTCCCACTGTTCAAACTTAATAACTGGAGTACCGGGCCCAAGATTATTCCCGCTGTTTGAACCGTCCAATGAATCAACTGAGTTCGGACGAAGTTTTCCATCTTTCGTCGCCTGTTCGATTGCTGTATAAATCGCTTTTTGAATTTGAATCTGGTTTACGCCAACCGGTGTTTTAATTTTAAACGTCGGCATGCCCGTATCCTGACAAATTGGTGAAATATTATCATCCGCCATTTTAATATTTGTTGTAATGGTATCAAGACTCATAGCAGAGCGCGTGCCTGCATTTTCACGTTCTTTGGCTGCTTTCACCGCGCGCCTTACATCTTTTGGAAGATTTGTTGATGTTTCTACAATCAACTTATACATGCTTTGCTGCAACTGCTCAATAATCACTTTAGTTCCCCCTCAAGAATTCTTATGTTTTAAAATGTTAACAATGTTTCTATTATAACGCTCCCCTCATACGTTTAAAAGAAAAATTAGCTGTCACTTTTTTTCACAAGATTGAAGACTGCATACATATGATTCTGTTACAGTGCCTTTATTAATAAGCCTTAAAGATCATGCAAAACAATCCTTACAACTAGATATCCAGTTGCTGTTAAGAAGTTAATTTCTGATTATTTAATCACATTTTTAACTTTTTTGCCTGCTTTCTGACCATTCACCCATATTTTCTAACCATTCATGTAAAAAACGCCTCAAAACAGGATTCGTTTTGAGGCGTTTCTTATTTACCCGCGCACACGGAATTGTTCACATTTCAATTCGATATCATTGATCATTTCAATTAAGCGATCAATATCTTCTACTTCCGCTTCTTCCGGTTCAATCGAATTGAGCACTTCCATAAAAATATTTAATCGTTTTTTTAAATAGACAACTTGTGTTGCTTTGTCATTGATCGGCTTCAATTGAGTATCTTCCCTTCTTTTACAGCAAGTAAAAACCGATTCCCATAATGAAGTATGCAGCCAGTAGTGTCAACCCTTCAAACCAGTTTGTTTCCCCATCATTTGAAATGCTGACCGCGAGAAAAACGGCTGTAATCATTGAAATAAGCTCTGGAATCGTAAATACAAGTGGCATTGGCGTCGGGAATAAAAGTGATATTAAGACAAGAACCGGCGCTACAAACATCGCGATTTGTAATGTAGATCCAATCGCAATCTCCACTGCCACATCCATTTTGTTTTTCATTGCCATTAAAATCGCCGATGCATGCTCAGCTGCATTTCCGACAATCGCGACGATAATGACCCCTATAAAAAGTTCTGACCAGCCAAATTGTTCTCCGACTGCTGCAAACGTATGAACTAGACTTTCCGCTACGTAAGCAACTGCAGCAGTGGCTGCAAGCAAAATACCAATCGCTTTTTTCTTCCCCCACTCCGGCTCTTCTTCTTCGTGAGCAGCGTTTTCATGTCCTTCTAGAGCCGCATATACACCGCGATGCGTAACAAGTTTGAAAAATAAGCCAGCAAGATACAAAACGATCATGACCACTGAAATCCCAATACTTAAATTCAGTGTTTTCGTTTCATTCATCGACATTGAAAAAATTTCTGGGATGACAAATGCGACGACAACCGCAAAAATAAGCAAGCCTGAATTGTGCCGTGCATCATGTACACTGAACGTCTGTCTTTTAAATTTCAAGCCGCCTAAGAAAAATGACAACCCGGCAACAAGAAGCAAGTTGCCTAGTACAGAACCAGTCAATGAAGCGAGTACGACCCCTACAAGCCCTTCTTTTAACGCAAAAATAGAAATAATAAGTTCAACTGCATTTCCAAATGTCGCATTTAACAATCCGCCAATACGCGGTCCGAGAACAATTGCCAGACTTTCTGTTGCCCGTCCCATGTAGCTTGACAGCGCAATAACCGTTACACTGCAAATAATAAACATGACGACACTTGGCCAGTGTAAAAGTGATCCTGCGATGGTAAGCGGCACACCGATCACAATCAATGCAGCAAATATTTTCCCCATAATCCTCACACTCCATAAATCAAAATAAATAGCTTATCCACCTATCCTTACCCACCATTTACTTTTTTTACACAAGAAAGCCATTATTTCATCTCAAATGTTTCTTCCACCTCAATAGCGGGGATAACGGATTGTACCATTGAACAGTTTTTCCTTGTTAATTCGAGTGCTTTTTTTACTTTCTCTTCTTTCAATCCTGTTCCTTTAATAATGAAGTGTACGGAAATTTTTTCTACTCGATCTGCTTGATCAGGATTGCGTTTTACGTCTGTTTGAATTGTAATATCTTCAATCTCAATACGCTGCTTTGCAAAAATTTTGCGCAAAACCCCCCCGCTGCAAACAGCTACAGATGACACTAGTAGTTGATATGGACGAAACCCATGCTCATCATCTCCTGAAATATCCAATTTTCCATACGGAAATTCAGCAGTAAAACCATTTTCTTTCATTTTAAATTCCATTTTGAACACTCCTTTTCATTTCGTTTCTATTCTATCCAATCAACATAATTACGCCAACTAAAATTACTTGCATCATACCTTTTATATGATATAATAAACTCACATTATAATTATTATAAAGTAAAAATTAATATAACCTAATTGAAAACCCTTATCAACTAACGTTTTAATGGTTACTTCGTTTTTTAAAAATGATCTTCATTCTCAATTATACAAGGAGGAAAAAAAGATGACCACTTACACTGAGAAAGCACCTCTTCAAACCAGCCTGTTTGATAAGTTGAAACCACACTTCGAATTAATCGCGGCTCTGCTAAGCGGTGTGCTTATTCTCACCGGCTGGGTACTCGATCAAAACGGAGCAGAAACAATGTCCGTTGCTGCCTATTTATCTGCATTTATTATTGGTGGATTTGCAAAAGCAAAAGAAGGCATTGAAGATACGATTGAAAATAAAGAATTAAATGTAGAAATGCTGATGATTTTAGCGGCGGCTGGTTCTGCTGCGATTGGATACTGGACAGAAGGCGCCATTTTAATTTTTATTTTTGCTGTCAGCGGGGCGCTTGAAACATATACATTAAATAAAAGCCAGCGGGAAATATCAGCATTAATGGATATTCAACCTGACACAGCGCTGCTCGTCCATGATGGCCTTGAAGAAAAAGTACATGTGTCTAAATTGAGACGCGGTGATCTGATCGTCGTCAAGCCAGGTGAACGCGTACCCGCAGATGGTGTCCTGACAAAAGGATATACGACCATTGATGAATCTGCGATTACCGGTGAGTCCATTCCTGTTTCAAAAGAGGCTGGTGCTGATGTGTTTGCCGGTACAGTCAATATGACCGGCTCTGTATACATTGAAGTAACAAAAAGATCTGATGAAACGTTATTTCAAAAAATTATTAATCTCGTTCAATCAGCTCAAAGTGAAAAATCACCGTCTCAGCAGTTCATTGAAAGATTTGAAGGTACGTACGTAAAAGTCGTGTTAATGGTAGTCGCTGTCATGATGTTTCTGCCTCATTTCATTCTTGGCTGGAGCTGGACGGAAACATTTTATCGGGCAATGGTTTTGCTTGTTGTCGCATCACCGTGTGCACTGGTCGCCTCGATTATGCCGGCGACATTATCAGCTATATCAAGCGGTGCCCGCAGCGGTATTCTGTTTAAAGGCGGCGCCCATCTTGAGAACTTAAGTCATGTAAAAGCAATTGCCTTTGATAAAACAGGTACGTTAACACGTGGGAAACCAGAAGTAACGGATATGGTCATCCGTAAAGGATTAGACCGTGATTCTTTATTAAAAGCGGCCGCTTCTATCGAAAGCCGATCGAATCATCCGCTTGCTCACGCTGTCGTCCGTTACGTACAAAATGAACAGATTCCCTTTTCTCCTCCCGACCATCTTGAAGATGTAGCCGGATGGGGGGTAAAAGGCACAATTGATCAAAAAGAATGGAAGATTGGAAAAGCCGCTTTTGTTGGGGAAAAAGAAGCAGAGACTTTCGCAAATGGAGCGTCATTAGCGTTTGCTGAGGAAGGCAAAACGACGATTTTTATTGCTGACCATGAGGGTATAGCAGCTGTCATTGCTCTTAAAGATATCATTCGCGATGAAACGAAGCAGGCGCTAAAGACATTACAAGATGAAGGCATTTTCACTATTATGTTAACCGGTGATAGTGAAAAAACAGCGAAAGCGATCGCTGCTGAAGCAGCACTTAGTTCTTATATTGCCGAATGTTTACCGGAGCATAAAGTAGACCATGTAAAAGATTTGCTTAAAAAGTACGGTACGGTCGCAATGGTTGGAGACGGGATCAACGATGCTCCAGCACTGGCAACAGCATCTGTAGGAATTGCCATGGGTGAAGGATCTGATGTAGCGCTTGAGACAGCTGATGTTGTCCTAATGAAAAATGATTTGCCAAAAATTGCAGAAGCGATTAAGCTGTCACGCAAAATGCAGCGAATTGTAAAACAAAATGTGATCTTCTCTATTTCGGTAATCGCTTTATTGATTATATCAAACTTCTTCCAAGTGCTCGATTTGCCATTCGGCGTTCTTGGGCATGAAGGCAGCACAATTCTCGTCATTTTAAATGGCCTGCGCCTTTTAAAACGGACATAATAAAATCCCGCTTGAGCTTCTCGCTCAAGCGGGATTTTATTTTACATGACTCCTCGTTTCTGATCATTGCGGAGCGCATTGATTTCACCACCGACTAAAATGATCATCGCCGATAAATACAGCCAGATCATTAAAATGATGACGCCCCCAATGCTTCCGTATGTAGCAGAATAATTCCCAAAATTGTTGACATAAAATGAAAAGCCAAGCGATACAATAATCCAACCGAGTGTAGCAAATACCGCGCCCGGAAAAACAGTCACATACTTCACCTTTAAATTCGGAGCCTGATAATAAAGACCTGCAAATACAAGGAATAAAACAACAGGAGGAAGCAGGAATCTGATCCATGTCCAGATCATCATAAATTGCTCACCCATACCAAGAAACTCAAACGCGAATTCGCCAATTTGCTGACCAAAAACGAGCAAAATAAGCATCACCGCAATCACAAAAATAAAGGCAAATGTGAGCAAAATAGACAAGCCCCGTGCATGGTAAAAGGCACGTGTTTCCTTTACTTCGTACGCATGGTTCAGTCCTTTAATAACGGCATTCATCGCATTAGAAGCAGACCAAATCGTCCCGAGAAAGCCGACAGATAATAAACCTCCGTTTTGAGAAGAGGTCACTTCCTGTATCGTATCTTGAACCAAGCTTAATGAATCTGATGGAGCGAAATCTTTCGCAATATTAAAAATTTCATTCGGATCAATCGGCAAGTAACCAAGCAGTGTGACCATAAAGATCATGAGCGGAAATATAGAAAGCAGAAAAAAATACGCCATTTGGGCTCCAACACCCGGCACATCAGATGCTTTAATTCTTCTTATCAAATGTTTTAAAAAAATACGAAGTTCTGCTTTTTTCTCTTTGTGTTCTGCCAAAGATGCTTCCCTCCGATGTTATGACGGCGATTGGCTGTCAGCAGAAGCCGCCGGATTTTGTCCTTGCGGTACAAAGGTTGTTTTTGTTTCATTGACAAGCTCTTTTACTTCAGGAGTCAATTCTTTCAAATTATCCACTTTATCTTTAATAAATGACACATCTTCATTAATTTTTTGAGCTGTTGTCGTCGCACGGTCGATCAATTCTCTTGAGGATGCCGTTAACTGCTCTGGATCTTTGGCAAGCGCAACTAAATACTTTGCCCACGAAGACATTTCATTACGCGTATCTTGATCCAGAAGTGCGATGACACCTCCAACTGCTGCACCTATTGCTGCACTGACAAAAAATTTACTTTTTCCCATTAAATATTCATCCTTTCTATATTTCAATACAACATGTATTCGGCTGATACAACCTATTTTCCTTTTGAAGCTTTTCCCTTTTTGTTAAAAACTGAAACACAAAGTCCTCAAAAATAAATTTTTTCAAATAATATCTATTTATTCACAATATACTATCAAAGTAAAAGAGATATTAAGGAGGTATCCTATGAACCACGATAGATTATTAAATTTACTTCAAATGATTAGCTCTTTTGTATGGGGACCCCCTCTTTTAATTTTAATCGTCGGTACAGGGATTTATCTAACTTTTCGAATTGGCTTTCTTCAGATCTTTCTTCTTCCCTATTCATTAAAGATTGCATTTAGTAAAAAACAGGATAAAAAATCTGAAGGCGATATTTCCCACTTTCAGGCCCTCATGACTGCACTTGCAGCAACGATTGGTACCGGAAATATTGTCGGTGTCGCGACAGCTATCTTAATCGGCGGCCCAGGTGCCTTGTTCTGGATGTGGATAAGCGCATTTTTTGGGATGGCCACAAAATACGCGGAAGCTGTCCTTGCTGTTAAATACCGGGTGCAGGACGAAGATGGCGAAATGTCCGGGGGACCGATGTATTATTTGGAGCGTGGTCTCAACCAAAAATGGCTAGGCGTTTTATTTGCTTTATTCGGTGCCCTTGCCGCTTTTGGAATTGGGAACCTTGTTCAGGCAAACTCGGTTGCAAGTGTTGTAAAATCTACCTTTGATGTACCTACTTGGATTACAGGCGTTGTCTTAACTATCTTTAGTGCACTCGTCCTGCTAGGTGGTATTAAAAGCATCGGGCGCGTTTCAGCTTTCTTCATCCCCTTCATGGCGGTATTTTATGTGATTGCCGGTTTGATTGTGTTACTCATAAATGTCACAGAGATCCCTGCCGCTCTAGCACTTATTTTGACAGATGCATTTAAGGGGGAAGCAGTAGCTGGCGGTGCAATCGGTACTGTCATTCGTTACGGTGTGGCTCGTGGTGTATTCTCGAATGAAGCAGGTCTTGGTTCTGCTCCTATTGCAGCGGCTGCGGCAAAAACAGACTTACCTGCCCGTCAAGCGCTCATTTCAATGACACAAGTATTCATTGATACGATCGTCATCTGTTCGATTACAGGACTAACAATTATCCTTGCTGGGCAGTACAATTCTGGTTTTGGAGGAAGCGAACTCACAACAGCTTCATTTAATGTGTTCCTTGGTTCTGCTGGTTCATATGTCGTCGCAATCAGTCTGCTGCTCTTCGCTTCATCAACAATTATCGGCTGGGCATATTATGGCGAAAAATGTTTCTCTTATTTATTCAGTAAACAAATCGTAAAATATTATCGAATCGTATTCGTTCTTGCTGTATTTGTCGGTGCTGTGACGAGCCTGGATCTCGTCTGGACTTTCTCAGATATTATGAATGGTTTAATGGCCCTGCCGAATTTAATTGGGCTTTTAGGACTATCGGGTGTCGTCGCAGCCGAAACGCGGCTAGTACTCAAAAAAATTCAAGAGGAAAAACGAACTGCTTAATGCAAAATCATCAAATTTATTTTGACTGCCTTTTATATTATTGACAAGTTTATAAAACAATGGAATGATGATAAAAAATGAAAAAGGTGACATAACAGTGGATTTAAATGTAAAGTCAACAGAAAACATTCAGTACATGGTCGATGCCATTACAAAAAAACTACGGATGGTCAATACCGGTGCAATCAGTCCAGAGCACTTTAGCGGTTCTTCTTATGATGATTTAAAAGATATTTATGAACTCGTCGCGCGTAAACATACATTCAGCCCGAATGAAATGCAAGCGATCGCCGAAGAGCTTGGCAATTTACGCAAGTAAAAACAATAGAGGAGCTGCCCATAATTATGGGCAGCTCCTCTTCTTTTTATTCAGCTAATAATCTAAGTGATTCACGGTTAAATGCTGGTATATCATCTGGTGTTCGGCTGGTCACTAGCTGATTTTGGCATACTACAACTTCTTTATCATGAACATTTGCACCGGCATATTCCAAATCTGTTTGAATAGATTTAAAGCCCGTCGCGTCGCGTCCTTCCAGCGCTTTTGCTGAAATGAGGAGCTGTGGCCCATGACAAATTGCAAAGACCGGTTTTTTTGATTCCATAAATTCTTTTGTGAATTGAACGAAACGTTCATCCGCGCGAAGTTGATCTGGTGAATATCCACCCGGCAGAAGCAATGCGTCAAATTCTGATACATTTACATCTTCAATGCTTTTATCAATTTTCACTTTCTCTTTTTCCTTTTTTCCCATAACGGTTTTGCCGGCTTCTTTCTCAATCGTTATTAGTTGATGACCTGCTTCTTCGTACGCTTTTGCCGGTTCTGTGTATTCACTATCTTCAAACATATCCGTAATAAGGACGGCAATTTTTTTACTCACTTCAAATTTCTCCTTTCAATGCTTGCTTTTAGTCTACAGTTTAAACTTTACCCGGCTTTTTTTTCTTTAAACAAAGCCATGTTAAACAATATTATTGATTGAACGATTTTTGGCTCGTTACGTCTTACCCGCGAGTCCTAGGACGCCTATCAGCCTAGCCTGGAAGGTGACTCTAGCTTGATAAAACGAAAAAAAGACAGCGCGAAACATCGCTCTGTCATTCTGTCGCTTCTGATATAGATTGATCTGTCTGTCCTTGAGGCAATATTAAAATTTCAACACGTCGATTTTGCGCACGTCCTGATGCTGAATCATTTGAAGCAATAGGCTGATATTCGCCATATCCCTTTGCGCTAAAAAGGCGCGGATCCAGCTTTTCATTTTTTAAAATTTCTTTCATAAAGTTTACGGCTCGCATTGCACTAAGTTCCCAGTTAGAATCGAACACAGCCGTTTTAATTGGTACGTTGTCTGTATGTCCGCTAATAATGATACTGCGCGGAGTGTTCATAACCAGTAATTCTGCTATCCCCTGCGCGCTAACAAGCTGTTCTGGCGGTATATTTGCTGATCCTGAATTAAAAAGGACGTTATCGCGAATGCGCAGCAGCAGCCCTTCCCCATTTAATGTAGTCTCCACTTTATCCTGTAAGTTATTTTCTTCAATGTACTCTGTCATTTTCTGTTGCATTTCAGTCAGTTCTTTACGATCTTCTCTTTCAAGTCCAGCAAGCTGCTGACGCTCTGTTTCCAATTCTGACATAGAGTCATTCTCTACTGGACTTGGGAATTCAAGAACACCACTCCCCCCTTGCAGCTCATTATTGAAGGCAGATGAAATAGATTGGAACTTTTGAGCATCTATAGAGCTGCTTGCGAATAGGACAATAAAAAGAGCCAAAAGAAGCGTGAGCAAATCAGAATAAGGGAGAAGCCAGGATTCATCAATATGATCATCATGTTTTTTCTTTTTACGTTTCGCCAAATCCATCTTCTCCTCCTGATGAGTTCAATAATTTTCTCTTCTCATCCGCCGGCAAATAAGAAGCGAGTTTCTGCTCCAATACACGCGGTGCTTCTCCCTCAAGAATCGACAAAATCCCTTCAATCATTATTTCTTTTACTTTTGCTTCTAAAAGTGATTTTCGTTTTAATTTATTGGCAAATGGATGCCAAAACACGTAACCTGTAAAAATCCCCAGCAAAGTAGCCACGAAAGCCGCTGAAATAGCATGGCCGAGTGCTACAGTATCACTCATATTTCCAAGTGCAGAAATCAATCCCACTACAGCACCGAGGACGCCGAGTGTTGGAGCATACATTCCTGCTTGCGAAAAAATAGCGGCACCCGCAAGGTGACGGTCTTCCATGGCTGCTATTTCTTCACTAAGAACGTCACGAATATAGTCCGCACTTTGTCCATCAACAGCTAAACTAAGTCCATTTTTTAAAAAATCATCATCAATTTCATTCATTTTCGATTCTAGTGAAAGAAGGCCTTCTTTGCGTGCAAGTTCCGCCCATCCTGTAAATAAATAAATAACCTCTTGTATCGTCATCAATTTTTGTTCCTTAAACAAAATACCAAATAGTTTTGGTACTTTCTTTAACTCTGAGCCTGGGAATGCAATGGTTACTGCGGCGATAGTCCCTAAAATAATAATCAGAATAGCGGCCGGGTTAATAAGGACTTGGGGACTTACCCCTTTCATAACCATTCCGACCCCTACTGCAATAAGTCCTAACAAGACTCCAACAAGCGATGCTTTATCCATACTGTATCTCCATCCTATTTCTATCAGTCTACTTTCCGACTATATTTCACCATTATTCTACACGTTCTTGACAAAAAAGAGAATGCTCTAAGAGTGAAATTTCTACTTTTATTATATCGAATTATAAACTTAACAAAATTCTGTTCATCATTTTACATTCGTCTGTTAAAATGAAATGACTATACTAAATGAGGTCAATTCACCCATGATAACATTACCATATTTTTATGAATATAATATCGTTGCGCTATCCATTTTGATTGCCGTTATCGGTTTCTATGTAACATTAACGATAAATGAACGAATCGTTCATTCAATCATCCGGGGAAGTACGAATATATGGCTCATAACAGCCTCACTATCCATGGGATTGACCATTTGGATGCTGCATTTTGTCAGCATGATGGCTTTTTCAATTCCAATTCAGTACAACACCTCTTTAACGATTCTATCGATAATTCCTGCTATTTTAGCAGCATACGCTGCTTTTTACATTCTTTATAAAATAAACAAAAGCTGGTGGACTTTTAGCGTTGCTTCAATTATTATCAGCCTTGGTAGTTTCTTAATGCACTATATAGGCACGATGGCTCTCGTAATCGATAGTGAGATCATTTATAAACCCTTTTATCGTTCTTTAGCCATAACAATTACTATTGCAGCCTCATATGCAGCACTTCGTTTCTTTTACTATTTTACTCAAAAGCGCGATCGTCGAATAAAAATCACCGCGTCGCTTTTAATGGCTGCTGCCATCAGCGCTATGCAATACATAGGCATGTATTCAGCTGAATTTTATGTACCGGAAGGATTTGTGATCCCGGAGCAAAATCAATCTTCCTCAGATATGTTAATTGTACTTATTTTATTGCCTGCTGGTATGCTTTTCTTTTTTATTACAATGCTTTCTTTTCTAGACCGAAGAACAGCCATGCGACTTGCCTATACAGATGATTTAACAAACCTGCCTAATCGACGCAGCCTCGAGCGATTTGTTCATGCGCGGACAACCCCTTTGAATTTGCCAATCGCTGTAGTTATTATCGATATCGACAATTTTAAATGGATAAATGAAACATATGGATATGAGAGCGGCAATGAGCTGATGACTGAATTTGCACTAAGATTAAAAAAATCAATAAAGGAAAATAGCATTGCGGCCCGCATCGAAGGGAATAAATTTGCTGTTGCCATTCCTGGCACATTCAGTCATCAAGAAATCCGTACATTGTTATCGAAACAGTTCTGTTCGCTTCTGAAGTCATTTCATGCATTTGGCGAACCAACATCTATTACATTTTCCGCCGGAGTTGCACTAGCACCGGAACACGGGTCTAATTGTAACGTTTTAATCGTAAACGCAGAGCAGGCTCTGCGTCATGTGAAAAACAACGGTAAAAATGAAATTGTTGTATATAATTCTACTTTTCACAATCAGGATACAGAACGGCAACTTGCTATGAGCTTTCGCAGTGCTCTTGAAAATGGAGAATTTTATTTATGCTACCAGCCAAAATTCAATCTTTATACTGGAAAAATTGATTCTGCTGAAGTGCTCGTTCGCTGGGAAAGCCCGGTGCACGGCTTCGTTTCACCCGCAAAATTCATTCCGATCGCTGAGAAAAATGGCTTTATTTTTGATTTAACAAAGTGGATTTTAAACGAAGCATGCGGCCAGATGAAAATATGGCAGCATAATCAACATCTGATTGAACGTATAGCCGTCAACATTTCGGCACCGATGTTTTTATCCGATCGCCTAATTGACATCGTCAAGCACACATTACAGACACATGATCTTAACGCCAAATATCTTGAATTAGAAATTACTGAAACATCTATTATGCAACAGTTTGATAGTGCACTCAATGTTATTGATACATTAAAAAAGGAAGGAATATCCATTTCGCTCGATGACTTTGGAACCGGCGTCTCCTCCCTGACATATTTAAAAATGCTGCCAATTCACACATTAAAAATTGACAAATCATTTATCGACGACGTGCATACCTCTTACGAAGATAAAGCTCTCGTGGAAATGATCATTCAACTTGCTAAGTTATTTGGCCTCACCGTCATTGCAGAAGGTGTTGAAAAGGAAGAGCAACTGAACGTCTTGAAAGAGCTTGATTGCGATTTCATACAAGGCTATTTTATTAGCAAACCGGAACGGGCAGATGTACTTGATATCCGATATGGCCGAAAAGAAGGCATATTATAAATAAAAGCAGGGAATCTCATGAGATTCCCTGCTTTTATTTTACGCCTCCAAAGCCAGTGCCGGTCCAAAAAATTCGTATTTAATATTGTTTTCGCTAAAGCCACTGGCCTTCAAATGACCAACGACCGCACGCATAAATGGAATCGGTCCACACACGTAGCATACGCTATTTGAATCAATAGCCTGCTGTAAAAATTCGCGGCTTATATAACCCGTAATGTCACACACTTCCGACTTATCTTTTTTCGCTTCATAGGCAATATACATTTTTCCATCATTTAGCTTTTCAACGAGAGCCCCTGCTTCTTCGCCAAATGCATGTGCATCTTTATTACGCGCGGCATGGACAAATACTGTTTTGCGATTCGGCTCATGTTCTGCAATTGAACCAAGCATTGCCATCATCGGAGTAATTCCAACACCACCTGAGATTAATGCGACTGGCTGTTCTCCTTTTTCTAAAAAGAAATCACCAGCAGGTGCGCTTACTTCTATCGTATCACCCACATTTAATCGATCATGAAGGTAATTTGATGCTTTCCCCTGTGGATTATGATCCGCTTCCCTTTTGACAGAAATGCGGAAAGTGTCGCTTCCCGGTGCTTGAGACAGACTGTACTGGCGGTTCAATAAATACTTGTGCCCCGGAATGGATAAACGCACTGTAATGTACTGCCCTGGCAAATACCACGGAACGGATACATTATCTTTAGCTTTTAAATAAAAAGAGGTAATCAGTGAACTTTCCATTACTTTCTTTTCAACGATAAATTCTTTAAAGTCTTCCCATCCACCTGACTTCTCAGCCGCTTCTGTATACATTTCTTTTTCAATATCAATAAACACTTGAGCGATCACACCATACGCTTCGCCCCATGCCCCGATGATTTCATCTGTTGCTGCATCACCAAGTACTCCTTTAATCGCTTTTAACAAGTATTCACCAACGATTGGATAATGTTCTGGTTTTACCGCTAAACTGCGATGCTTTTGAGCAATTTGCTTCACTGCTGGAAGAAGCACTTCTAACTGGTCAATATGCTGCGCAGCCGCGTACACTGTATTCGCAAGAGCGGTCTGCTGACGGCCCTGTGATTGATTCGCGTGGTTAAAAATATTTAGTAGTTCAGGATGTGCTTCAAACATTGTTTTATAAAAATAAGTTGTAATGTCAACACCGTGTGTTTCTAAAATAGGAGCGGTTGATTTAACGATATCAATTGTTTTTTGTGATAGCATGATAGTTCCCTCCAAGTCATCTTTTAAAGATGTATTTTATTTATATCTTATTTATACCGAATAAAAGCTAAAAAAGCAATATATAAAATACATCTTTAAAAAAATGTTCACAATTGCACTTGATCGCTGCCCGTGACATAATAATAGACAGGATAGGTGAGAATTATGAAATTAACATTATATACTGACTACTCGCTGCGTGTTTTAATTTACCTTGGCTCGTCTAATGAAGACAAGCTATCCAATATAAAAGAAATTGCTGATGCTTATAATATTTCTAAAAACCATTTAATGAAAGTGATTCATGAGCTCGGCAAACTTGGCTATATTGAAACAGTCCGAGGCCGTAATGGGGGCATCCGGCTGGCGATGAACCCCGAAAACATCAATATTGGGGCGGTTGTCCGGAAAACAGAAGATGATTTTCACATTGTGGAATGCTTTTCCGAGGAAAAAAACAGGTGTATTATCACTCCTGTCTGTGGGCTAAAACACGTTTTATTTGAAGCGCTGCAGGCGTATCTTGGGGTGCTTGACCGTTACATGCTCGCCGACTTGTTAACGAATAAAGACATGCTTCAAGCACTATTGAATTCCGGCGCATCATTCAAACAATGATGCGTTCTTTTTGTTACAATGAATTCACTATCTAATATAAAGGAGAATTTCATATGACTACTTTTCATAAACAGCTTGAAAAATACGCACAGCTTTCCGTAACAACCGGCGTCAATATACAGCCCGGTCAATCTCTTGTTGTACGCGCGACACTCGATGCTGCTGAACTTGTTCGTCTGATCGTTCAAAAAGCATATGAAGCAGGCGCAAAACACGTCTATGTTGACTGGAGTGATGACACGATTTCTCGTTTAAAGTATACTCTTGCACCTGATGAGGCATTTAATGAATTTCCCGTATGGAACAAGCTCATGATGGAAACACTCGCGGAAGAAGGTGCCGCTTTTATGTCCGTTATTTCTTCAAGTCCTGATTTATTGAAGGGCGTTGATTCAAAGCGGATCGCTGCGTATCAAAAAACAGCGGGTACCGCACTGAAAAAATATCGCGAATACATTCAATCCGACAAAGTGAGCTGGACCGTCATTGCAGCTCCGTCAAAAGAATGGGCAAATAAAGTCTTTCCTGAATTACCTGAAGAAGAGCGTATTCCCGCCCTATGGGAGGCCATCTTCAAATCGGTTCGAGCCGATCACAACGACCCGGTTCAATCATGGAAGGAACATGATGCCCGTCTTTGCGAAAAAGTTGCCGTATTAAATAAAAAACATTTCAAAACCCTTCACTACACTGCCCCAGGAACAGATTTAACGATTGATCTGCCTGATAATCATCTATGGGTCGGTGCCGGCAGTATCAGTGAACAGGGCCATTCATTTATGGCGAACATGCCAACTGAAGAAGTGTTTACCGTACCGGTTAAGACGGGCGTAAACGGATATGTGAAAGCGACGAAACCGCTTAGCTACGCCGGAAATATTATTAACGGATTTACCGTTACATTTGAAAACGGACGTATTGTCAATGTGACAGCAGATGAAGGAGAAGATGTTTTACAGCAGCTCATTGAAACAGATGAGGGTGCTCATTATTTAGGTGAAGTTGCACTCGTCCCGCACGATTCCCCTATTTCGAATGCCGGTATTTTATTCTTTAATACATTATTTGATGAAAATGCATCGAATCATCTAGCAATCGGCAGCTCATACGCGTTTTGTATTGAAGGCGGCAAAGCGATGTCACAGGAAGAACTAGAGGAAAACGGCCTTAATACAAGCATTACACATGTTGATTTTATGATTGGTTCTGCCGACATGAATATCGATGGGATTAAACAAGATGGCACACGTGAACCCGTTTTCCGCAATGGAAACTGGGCATGAATGAAAAAGGACACTGGCTGATTAAACACCAGTGTCCTTTTTTTAAAAACTGAATTCATTTAGTCGATTGTAATATTGAATTAGAAATTCATAAAAGAGTTTTTCGGATGGCGGCAAAGGTCTTTTTTTTGAAATAATTACCCCCACTGTTCTCGTCACGCGTGGCACACTGATTGGAATACTAACCGTACCCATTGGTGTCTGATCAATGAGCAGTGTTTCTGGAAGCAGACTCACACCAAGCCCCGCTTCTACAAGGCCTTTAATCGTGTAAACGTCCTCGCTTTCAAATGCAACGGATGGTTCAAAATTGACTTGACGGCACGCTTCAATGACAAGGGCACGCATATCATAACCGGTACGGAATAGAACGAACTGGTCATCCATTAAATCACGCAAATTAAGTGATTCTTGTTTTGCCAAATGATGATGTGTTGGGATAAGCGCACGCATATGTTCCCAGAAAAAAGTGTTTGTCTCAATTTCCAGTGACGGGTCTGGAACAGGTGAAACGAACGCCAAATCAATTTCTCCTCCTTGAACAAGTTCACGCAATTCACGGTTTGACCCTTGTTTAAAATCGAAACCAACATCCGAGTATTGACTGCGAAATGCCGAAATCACGCGTGGTAACGTTTTTGTCGCCAGCGAGTTCGGAAAACCGAGCCGAATTTTCCCTGCTTCTGGATTTAAATAGTCGTCAACCGCCTGCACCGCTTTATCCATCGCGTCCATTGCAGTTTCTGCATGTTGTAAAAAAATCTTGCCCGCATGCGTCAGGCGGACACTTCTCCCTTCGCGCGAAAATAGTTCTACACCAAGTTCATCTTCCAATTTAGCGATTTGCCGGCTGACAGCAGATTGAGCGACATGGAGGCGATGGGCCGCTTCTGTAACATGTTCTTCTTTTGCCACTTCCATAAAATATTTAATTTGGCGCATCTCCATATTTACTCCTCCTTCCAATTCATATCAATATGAGATCAAAAAACCGATAACAATATATTGATTGTATCATTTATCATCTTTACAATAAATATTAACAGAGAAAATGATTTCAATTTTGGAGGTGCACAACATGAATCTTTACGGTTATCCAGAAAAACAAGGCTTATATGATCCCGCTAATGAACATGATGCATGTGGGATCGGTTTTATTGCTAATATAAAAGGACGTCCTTCTCATAAAATTGTAAAAGATGGTATTCATATGCTTTGCCGTCTTGAACATCGCGGCGGCAACTTGAATGGTACAACAGGCGACGGTGCAGGAATTATGCTACAAATTTGCGATAATTTTTTCCGTAAAGTATGTGAACCATTGAACATTTGTTTACCTGCTCCTTTCGACTATGCAATTGGTATGTTCTTTTTGCCTAGAAATAAAAAACAGCGTGAACAAATTCAAGTGGAGACTGAACTCATTCTTCACGAAGAAGGATTAAAACTGCTCGGATGGCGCGATGTCCCCGTTAATCAAGAGGCTGCGGGTCCAGAGGCACTCGTAATCGCTCCTTATGTCATGCAATTGTTTGTTGAAAAAAACAAAAAGCACGAAACGGAAAAAGAATTTGAACGGGCGCTATATATCGCAAGAAAACGTATTGAAAATGAAGCTAGAAACAATCCCGATATTAAAGGCTCCTTTTACATTCCAAGCTTCTCAACAAGAACGATTATTTATAAAGGTATGCTAACACCTGAGCAAATCGATCAATATTACATTGACCTTTCTAAAGATGACTATCAATCTGCCTTCTCGCTCGTTCATTCCCGTTTTAGCACAAATACATTCCCAAGCTGGGAACGCGCGCATCCATACCGCTATTTAATCCACAACGGCGAAATCAATACAAACCGCGGCAACGTTAGTTGGATGCAGTCCCGCGAAAAAGCCGGTTACTCCAAACTATTCGGCCATCAATACGAGCATCTTTTGCCGGTTATCGATACAAATGGAAGCGACTCGGCCATGCTTGATAACGCCATTGAATTTTTAACATTATCTGGACGCTCTCTTCCCCATGCAGCGATGATGTTAATTCCAGAACCGTGGGACCGTGATCCTCACATGGCCGATCCGAAACTTGCCTTCTATGAATACCACAGCTGTTTAATGGAGCCATGGGACGGCCCAACATCGATTTCCTTTACAGACGGCCGCCAAATCGGAACCATCTTAGACCGAAACGGACTGCGCCCCGCACGTTATTACGTAACAGATGATGATCATATTATTTACTCTTCTGAAGTAGGTACAATTGAAGTTGATGAAAAGCGAATCGTGAAGAAAGAAACCGTCAGTGCCGGTGAAATGCTGCTTGTCGATTTAGAAAAAGGCCGGATTGTATCTGACGCGGAAATTAAACAAGAAATTACGACAGCTGAGCCTTACCGCAAATGGCTAAATGAAAATTTACTACACATTTCAGATTTGGAACAAACAGCCAACCCAGAGGAAGTATATAGCGAAGAGGAAATTCTAAATCTTCAAAAGGTATTTGGTTATACGTATGATGAATTAACGAAACAACTTGCACCAATGGCCGTTGAGAAAACCGATCCTATTGGGTCAATGGGTTATGATGCACCTCTTGCTGTTTTATCCGAACGCCCGCAACTGTTATACAACTACTTCAAGCAGCTGTTCGCGCAAGTAACAAACCCGCCAATTGATGCGATTCGTGAAGATAATGTCGTCTCTGCGATGACCCTCCTTGGTAATGAAGGAAATATTCTGGCTCCTTCGGCACGAAATAGCCGGCGTATACGACTCGAAACACCGATTCTTGGTGAAAAAGAATGGAATAAAATTGCCTTTAACAAAGAAGATGCTTTTAAAACAGCAACATTGTCCCTTCTTTTCAATATTAAAGAGCAAAAAGCCCTTTCACAGACAATGGCCCGCCTGTTCACCGAAGCAAATGCAGCAATCGATAACGGGGCATCGATCATTATTTTATCAGACCGCGGTGTGACAAATAAAAAGGCTGCCGTTCCAGCATTGCTTGCTATAAGCGGCCTTCACCAGCATTTAATCCAAGCAGGACGCCGCACAAATGTAAGTATTGTACTGGATACAGCCGAAGCACGCGACGTTCATCAATTTTGTTGCTTGATTGGCTACGGTGCCGATGCCATTTATCCGTATTTAGGTATTGCCTCGATCCGTGCGATGATTGCAAACGGGACGATTACTAACCTTTCCGCTGAGGAGGCCGAAAAAAATTATTCTTATGCAGCAACGAGCGGCATCATTAAAGTGATGGCAAAAATGGGTATCTCAACCGTACAAAGTTACCGTGGGGCTCAAATTTTCGAAGCGGTCGGTGTCGGTCATGATGTCATCGAAACTTATTTTACCGGTACAACGACAGCGCTTAGCGGTATTACATTAGATGTCATTTTAGAAGAAACACTTGCTCGTCATCACGATGCATATAACAAAAGTGAATTTAATGATCCGACGCTCGATTCAAGCGGGGAATTCCAGTGGAGACGCACTGGTGAAAAACATGCGTTCAATCCGAAAACCATCCATATGCTTCAGCATGCAGCAAGAACGAACAATTATGAGTTATATAAGAAATTTTCCGAAATGGCAAACGAAGAAAACATTATGTTCCTTCGCGGTCTATTAGATCTTGATTTCACAGCTCGTCCATCGATTCCTCTGGAAGAAGTGGAGCCGCTTGAAGATATTTTCAAACGATTCAAATCGGGTGCAATGTCATACGGTTCAATCAGTAAAGAAGCGCATGAATCACTTGCAATTGCATTAAACCGTCTTGGCGGCAAAAGTAACAGCGGTGAAGGCGGCGAAGATTCTGTTCGTTACCATCCAGATGAAAATGGCGATATACGAAACAGTGCCATCAAACAAGTTGCATCAGGCCGATTTGGTGTCACAAGCGAATATTTAAATACAGCAAATGAAATTCAAATTAAAATGGCCCAAGGAGCGAAGCCAGGTGAAGGCGGTCACCTTCCCGGTAAAAAAGTGTATCCATGGATTGCGGAAACACGCGGCTCGACGCCTGGAGTAGGCTTGATTTCCCCTCCTCCTCACCATGACATTTATTCGATTGAAGATTTAGCACAGCTTATATACGACTTAAAAAATGCAAATCAAGAAGCACGTATTAATGTTAAGCTTGTCGCCAAATCCGGTGTCGGTACAATTGCTGCTGGTGTAGCAAAAGGATTAGCGGATGTCATTCTCATTAGCGGCTACGAAGGCGGAACGGGTGCATCACCAAAAACGAGTATTAAACATGCCGGGATCCCGTGGGAAATTGGTCTGGCTGAAACACATCAAACGCTTCTTATGAATGGTTTGCGCGAAAAGGTAACGCTCGAAACAGACGGAAAATTAATGAATGGCCGGGATGTCATCATCGCAGCATTACTTGGCGCAGAAGAATTCGGCTTTGCGACAGCACCGCTTGTTATTCTCGGCTGTGTGATGATGCGCGTCTGCCATATGGATACATGTCCCGTTGGTGTAGCAACGCAAAATCCAGAACTTCGCAAAAAGTTCACAGGCGAACCGGAACATGTCGTCAACTATTTAACATTTGTTGCACGTGAAATGCGTGAAATTATGGCAGAACTCGGTTTCCGGACAATCAATGAAATGATTGGACAAAAGCAAGTACTAAAGCCGCACGCACGCAAAGATTCGCACTGGAAAGCAAAATATTTGGACCTGTTCCCTCTTTTATATATGACACCGCTTAAATCAGGGCAAAAACAGTTCAAAACGAAAGACCAAGATTATAAATTAGAGCGTACAATTGACCGCCGTCTTCTATTAGAAGCGATCCGTCCTGCTCTTGAAAATAAAGAAGTCGTATGTGGTGAATTTGACATTATCAATACAGACCGGACTACAGGTACAATTACGGGTTCTGCGGTCACGAACGCTTATGGGGCAGATGGTCTTCCTGACAACACTATTCAATTCACTTTTAATGGCTCTGCCGGCCAAAGCTTTGGCGCTTTCCTTCCGAAAGGATTGACGTTTACTGTTAATGGCGATGCAAATGATTATTTTGGCAAAGGATTATCAGGCGGCCGCTTAATCGTTCGTCCTCAACTTGATATGAACCTTGTACCGCACGAACAGGCGATTTGTGGAAATGTAAACTTATATGGGGCAACAAATGGAGAAGCCTTTATTAACGGCCGTGCCGGCACACGTTTTGCTGTCCGGAACAGCGGCGCGAATATCGTTGTTGAAGGGATTACCGATCATGGATGTGAGTATATGACTGGCGGGCGCGTTGTCATTCTCGGCGAAACAGGCCGTAACTTTGCAGCGGGCATGTCTGGCGGTATTGCCTACTTGTATGCACCAAACCGCGAGAAGCAAGAACGTTTGATTAACCGTGAAATGGTCTTAACAGAGTCACTCGAAAATGCACAGGAAGAAGCAGAAGTAAAGGCGTTAATTGCAAGCCATATCCAGTGGACAGGAAGCCCGCTTGCCATTTCGATTTTAGAAAAATGGGAATCAGAAAAAAAACACTTTATCCGTGTAATCCCTCACGAATATAAAGACATGATGAAAGCCATTTCTTATTTTAAAGAACAAGGTTTACAGCAATCTGAGGCAAAATACGCAGCATTTACGGAGAAAAAAGTGCCTGTTATTGAAAATGTGTAAGAAAGGAGAATGACTCAATGGGGAAAGCAACTGGCTTTATCGAATATGACCGTAAAACCGCTCCAGGACGGAATCCCGTCGAGCGCGTCAAAGATTGGAAAGAATATACGACAGTCCTTCCCGAAAAAGAATTAAGCATTCAAGGAGCCCGCTGCATGGACTGCGGGACTCCCTTCTGCCATACAGGACAGATGATTGGAGGAACGCCGTCTGGCTGCCCGCTTTACAACCTCATTCCAGAATGGAACGACCTTGTCTACCGCGGACGATGGAAAGAAGCGCTTGACCGTCTCGTGAAAACAAATAACTTCCCCGAATTCACGGGCCGCGTTTGTCCGGCTCCTTGTGAAGGGTCTTGTACAGTCGCGATTAACGACCCGGCTGTTGCGATTAAATCGATTGAAAAAGCGATTATCGACAAAGGGTTTGAAGAAGGATGGATCGTGCCAAACCCGCCAAAACGCCGCACAGGAAAACACGTTGCCGTTGTTGGTTCAGGCCCTGCAGGACTGGCAGCTGCAGACCAATTAAACAAAGCGGGTCATCTTGTCACAGTATTTGAACGTGATGACCGTATCGGTGGTCTCTTAATGTACGGAATTCCTTCCATGAAACTTGAAAAAGAAGCAGTCGAACGCCGTGTAAATTTATTAAAAAACGAAGGCATTGAATTTGTTGTGAATACAACGATTGGCAAAGATATTACAAAAGAACAGTTAAAAGAAGAATATGATGCGGTCATTTTATGTGCTGGCGCACAGACACACCGCGACATCGTAATCGAGGGGCGCGAAGCTGACGGCATTTACCTCGCAATGGAATATTTGACGAAAAGCATTAAAGGGCTCCTTGATCAAACGGATGAAAATATCATTTCTGCAGAAGGCAAAAACGTCATCGTTATCGGCGGCGGTGATACAGGTGCTGATTGTGTTGCGACGGCGATTCGTCAAGGGGCGAAAAGTGTCGTTCAGTTCGGTAAACATGAACGTCAGACTGTCGCCCGTAAAGGAAACAACCCATGGCCGCAGTACCCGAATACATTTACGCTTGATTATGCGTACGCAGAAGCAGCAGCTGTATACGGCGAAGATCCGCGTGAATATTTAATCTCAACGAAAAAATTCGTTGCGGATGAACAAGGAAAATTAAAAGAGCTTCATACTGCCCATATGGAAAAAACCTATCTTGAAGACGGCAGTTATACAATGACTGAAATTCCAGGAAGCGAACAAATATGGCCTGTGGAGCTTGTGCTAGTCGCCATCGGTTTCAGCGGGACAGATATGCCGTTAGCAAATCACTTCGGAGTCGATACGACAGCCCGCAATACCGTACGTGCGAAATATGGAAAATACAAAACGAACGAAGATGGCATTTTTGCTGCCGGTGATATGCGCCGCGGACAAAGCCTTGTGGTATGGGCGATTCACGAAGGACGCGAAGCAGCACGTGAAACAGATCGTTACTTAATGGGTGAAACAAAATTACCTTAATTTTAGGCTGTATTAAACAATATTGCTAATAAAATGAGTTTTGGCTCATTGCACCTGAAACCGCAGTTCCTGGGTGCTTTTTAGCTAAGCTTGGAAGGTTGCTCTAGCTTGATCAAACGAAGGAAAAAACGAGCTTTCTCCAGGCGTTTCGTTGAGCTGGAGCTAAATTGAGTCAAAAATCAACAACGTTCTATAACAGAGCCAAATTTTAAATAAAATACCCTGCTTCCTATTTGTGAGCGGGGTATTTTATTCGTTCACCTGCACTTTCTGACCAATATAAAAAAAGACCAGCAATATGCTAGCCTCTCCGCAAAAAGTGCAAAAACGTTTCAGCTGTTTTTGTCATAAACGGTGTATCACGGATAATGGCATAAAAATTCCGTTCATAATAAAGGCTGCCACCGCCAACAATTTTTAATTTCTCGAGTTCCAGTTCATTGCGAATCGTCCACTCTGATAAAAGTGCGACGCCAAGCCCTGCCTCTACTGCTTCTTTAATAATTTGTGTACTGCCAAATTCTAAAATTTTCAACGGTTGAATACCATTTTTCTTCGCAAACCATTCAAATGCTTCTCTCGTACCGGATCCTTGTTCACGGACAATCCAAGTTTCTTCATTTAAATGGATACGTTTTTCAATATGTTCTTTTTTCCCTTTAATAACAAACATACGATCTGTGGCAATTTTTTCAGCAATTAACTTGCTAGACGAGATAGTTCCTTCCACGATACCAAGATCAATCTCATCATGAATGACTTTTTCAGCAATTTCATGCGTATTGCCAATTGATATAAAAGGATCAACGGATGGAAATTTCCCCAAAAAGTCAGCTACAATATGCGGCAAAATATATTCACCAAATGAATAACTTGCTCCAACTGAAAGCTTTCCTTTCACTTCACCGGCCAAATCTTCTACCGCCTGCTTCATCTTCTCATTCAACGTGGAAATCTCGCCTCCATAATAAGCAACAAGGCTTCCGGCTTTTGTCAGACGAATCTTCTTATTTGTTCGGTCAATAAGCTTTATGCCCAGTTCATCTTCCAACGATTTCACATACTGACTGACTGCTGGCTGTGTAATAAATAGCTCTTCTGCAGCTCGTGAAAAATTCATATGTTTGACTACTGTTAAAAATACTTTTAGTTTTTGCTCCATTTTCGCCCACCATCATAATTGATTACTTATCATTTAGATAAAAAGTATTAACTTTCTTTCTACTTTTTTATTTTAACATGAAATGAAAATAAGAAAGCAGGTTATTAAATGAAAAAGGCTATATTAGCTATGTAAATATGGAAACAAAAAGAATTTGTAAATGGAATGACGTTCCTAATTCTGTTTTATTGAGCATTCTTGTCTTTTTTATCTATAAAAAAAAGCATTCAGCGTTCTTCTATAACGGCTGAATGCTTGAATATTTAATTGGATCAGCCATTCTCCAATAACGGCTGAAGTTAAGTACTGTTTAGCGTCCAGTCATTCTCCAATAACGGCTGAACAAGTTTTTTATTTTTTCATCAAACTATATAAAACCGCTTTTTGTGCATGCATTCGGTTTTCAGCCTGCTGGAACACAATAGACGAGTCACCATCCATTACACCCGCTGATACTTCTTCACCGCGATGTGCTGGCAGACAATGCATAAATTTACATCCCTCGTTCGCCTCCGCAAACAATGTTTCATTTACTTGGTACGGTCCAAATGCTTTCAAACGCAGTGCAGTCTCTTCTTCCTGTCCCATACTTGTCCAGACGTCCGTATAGATGAAATCAGCACCTTTGACAGCGAGAACCGGATCTTCTGTAAATTCAAGTACTGCACCTGTTTGCGCTGCAATTTCTTTTGACTTTTGAATGATATCCGCATCTGCTTCGTACCCTTTCGGAGCCGATAACGTAAAGTCCATTCCCATCATAACCGCACCAATCATCAATGAATGCGCTACGTTGTTGCCATCGCCGATATAGACCATTTTATAGCCTTTAAATCCGCCTTTATATTCATATACAGTAAGTAAGTCAGCAAGTGCCTGGCACGGATGATATAAGTCTGTCAGTCCGTTAATAACCGGGATTGAAGCAGCATCTGCGAGCATTTCAATACGGTCATGTCCGTGTGTACGAATCATAATGCCATCAAGATAACCAGAAAGCACTTTTCCTGTATCTTCAATCGTTTCCCCACGTCCAACTTGTAAGTTGTCTGAACTTAAAAACATTCCATGTCCGCCTAATTGAAGCATTGCAGCTTCGAATGAAACACGCGTTCTTGTTGAGTGTTTCTCGAAAATCATCCCCAAAATTTGTCCTTTTAGGGCATCCATATATTTTTCTTTCTTTTTCTTCATATCGTCAGCAAGCAAAACGAGCGCCTGCACTTCTTCAATACTAAAGTCAAGCAGTTTAAGCATATCCCTGCCTTGCATATTCTGCTTCTTTATTTGTTCTATCGTCATCATAAAAGTCACCCCGACGTGTCGTCACCTTTTATCTATACTTATATTTATACACTATAAAGAATTAAAATACAACCTTTTCTTAATAATTTTTCAGCAATTAATCGTGCACCTTACACATAAGTCAATAGTCCGATCTGGATCATGACAAAATTTAAGTTTCGGTAACAGAAGTCTCCTCTCTTATTGAAAGGACAACTTTTTTCTTTGTCATACCTGTAACATAACAAGGTTCCTCTTTTCGTCCCATGTACACCCTTTCTTTTTCTTATTTATAATAAGCAAAGGCAAAAAAATGCCGTTTGGAGGAATGAATGATATGTTAGGTCAAGCAGAAATTGGAATCGACCTGGGAACAGCAAATTTGCTCGTTTACAGTAAAGATAAAGGGATTATTTTAAATGAGCCGTCTGTTGTTGCCATTGATGTACATACGAAAAAAGTGCTTGCAGTCGGCACAGAAGCAAAAGAAATGATTGGCAAAACGCCGGGACGAATTACCGCTGTACGTCCGATGAAAGATGGGGTCATTGCTGACTTTGATATTACAGCTCAAATGTTAAAAGAACTGATGAAAAAAGCCAGCAAGGCAGCTGGCTTTGCTATTCGTAAGCCGACCGTGGTTGTCTGTACACCGTCGGGCGCTACGAGTGTAGAACGGCGTGCCATTCAAGATGCGATTAAATCAAGCGGCGCGAGAACCGTTCATTTGATTGAAGAACCGGTAGCAGCTGCCATCGGAGCCGATCTGCCTGTAGAAGAGCCGATTGCCAACTTAATCGTGGATATTGGCGGCGGTACAACAGAAGTTGCCATCATTTCATACGGCGGCGTTGTCTCGTGTAATTCACTTCGTCTTGCCGGTGACAAATTAGATGAAGACATCATTCAATATATTCGTAAAGCATACAATTTGTTAATTGGTGAAAGAACAGCTGAAAAGGTCAAAATGGAAATTGGCTATGCACCGATTGAACATAAAGAAGTAAAAATGGATGTGCGTGGACGCGACCTCGTTACGGGACTGCCAAAAACAGTTGTCGTCAGCTCCTATGAAATTCAACAGGCACTCCGCGAATCGCTGCTGGCTATTTTAGAAATAATCCGTGTCACTCTTGAATCCTCACCGCCTGAATTAAGTGGAGATATTGTTGATCGCGGAGTTATCCTTAGCGGTGGCGGTTCCCTGCTAAATGGTATTCAAGAATGGCTTTCACAAGAAATTATCGTCCCCGTTCACCTTGCACCGAATCCGCTCGAATGTGTTGCAATCGGCACCGGTCGCTCTCTTCACGTATTAAAAAAATTGCAAAAGGTCACGTCTTAAGATTTTGACAGAAAATCATAAAAGCAGCCCGGCATGTTGTAGGATTTCATCAACATGCCGGGCTGCTTTTTTCAGCTATACGCCGTTCGCTTCAGCTTCCACTGCGGGAGAATAATGGCCGCTAATATAATCAATACGCCAGCAGTTTGAACGTTTGTTGCTTGCTCTCCAACAAACAGCCAAGCGGCGACAATAGCAGCAGGAAGTTCGGCTGCTCCACAAATCGTTGCTGTTCCTGAACCAATTTTCGGTGTGCCTGCTGCGAAAAATAACACGGGAAGAACGGCTCCAAAAAGCCCACTCAGCAGTCCATATTGCCATAGTCCGCCTGTAAATGTCCCATCAAGCAAAAAAGCGGGAGAATTCATTATCAAAATCACCAATAAGCCCCCGATTGACATAATTAGACTCCGTTGCACAGCCGGTACTCCTTTTCCAGAACGGCCACTGAAAAATATAAAAAGGGCAAATGTTAATCCGCTTAATAACCCGCACAAAACGCCAAGTGGATGGGAAAACCAATCGATTGCCTCACTTGACCGGGCAGCTAAAAAAGTGCCTATCCAAATTAAAACAACTGATACCGCTTTCCCTCTTTCCGGTAATGTGCGCAACTGAATAGATTCAATTGCAATGCCCATCCAAACAAATTGAAAAAGCAAAATGACCGCAGCCGATGCAGACAGTTGTGCAATCGAAATCGCATACAATAAGCCCGTTACACTTAAAAGAACTCCGGTACCAAGCAATTCTCCCCACAGCTTAATTGACATGTTTCTTTTTGGCATAAACAGCCATGCTGCCGCTAAAAAAAGAACACCTATTAAATACTGTGCACTAACAATATCAGAAGAACTGTAACCGGCGTTGGAAGCCATTTTTATAATCGGTCCGTGCACCCCATAACTGCAGGCACCTAACAATACTAAAAAGGAATAACCAAATCTTTTTATTCCCACTTCTCTCTCTCCTCTATCACAAGTTTTCTATAGGCAAGTATACGTCTGAGTTTGCTGCCCCGCAAATATATTTTTCTTTTACAGTTGACAAAAACAACCATCACCAATATAGTTAATTACATAAGTAAATAACCAATTAACAAGAGAAGGAGGTTATCCATTGAGCGCAAAACTGGACGATTCAAAACCGATTTTCATTCAAATTGCTGAAGAGCTGGAAAGCGGGATTTTAAACAATACATTTCCCGAAGGCAGCCGCGTTCCATCCACAAATGAATTTGCAGCGCATTATCAAATCAATCCGGCAACCGCTGCCAAAGGCATTAATCGGCTTGTCGATGAAGGCATTTTATTTAAAAAAAGGGGGATTGGCATGTTTGTATCAGACGGAGCGAAAGAGCAAGTAGCTAGAAAACGAAAGAAACAGTTTTATGAGACCTACATCGTACCGCTTATTAATGAAGCAATTAAATTAGATATTTCTCAAGAAGAACTGGAATCGATGATTAAAAAAGGAGGACTTCCGTCATGAATGTTCATTTCGATAACGTGAGGAAAAAATTCGGATCACAGACAGCGTTAAGCAGTCTGTCTTTCACAATGAATGGCCCAAAAATTGTCGGACTGCTCGGCCGAAACGGAGCCGGCAAAACAACAGCTCTTAATATGATGGCCGGCTGCATTTTTCCGGATAATGGGTCAATTATTGTAAACGGAGCCTCACCGTTTGTACAGCCAAACAATGTCTGTTTGATCAATGAAAGCGGCAATTTCAAAAAAGATTTTACAATTAAAGAAACATTGAAGTCCGCCTCTCTCTTTTATCCAAATTGGAATCAAGAACGGGCAGAGGAACTTCTTGACCTCTTTCATTTAAAAAAAGCAAAAAAAGTAAAAAGCCTGTCCAAAGGAATGGAATCGGGGCTTGGCATTACAGTTGGACTGGCCAGTTATTCACCCGTGACAATTTTCGATGAACCATACATCGGACTCGATGCCGCTGCGCGCAGCCGTTTTTATGATTTACTCATAGAAGAATATGAACGCGGGCCGCGACTGTTTATCCTTTCCACCCACCTCATTGATGAAGCGGCAAAATTATTTGAAGAGGTGTTTATCGTTCACGATGGATCACTTCTTCTTCATGAAGATGTGGAAACATTACGTGCGATGAGCTTTTCGATTACTGGGACGAAAAAAGATGTGACAGAATATTTGAGTGGAAAAGCACCTCTACACCATAAAGAATTTGCCGGACGCGCGACAGCTTACGTATACGGCGCTAAATGGAACCGTGATGAAGCGGAACTGTACCGTCTTGACACAGATTCTATTCCGATTCAAGAACTAATGGTTCACTTAACCGATTCTCATACAGGGGGTAAATAATGATGAACAACGTAAAAGCGGTTATTCACTACGAATGGACCGGAACGAAAAAAGCAGCCAGTGGGTTCTGGATCATTCTTGCCAGCACGGTGCTGCTTTCCATTATCTTTGCTTATTCGTTTACGGAGGGCGAAGTGTATATGGGCGGCACATCGATTGCCGTATTCGTTTATTTGGCAATTACCGGGTTTATTGCCGTAAAAGATAGCTTGCCGTACTGTATTCGGCGTGGTGCCACTCGCAACCAGTTTTTAGCGGGCATTGGGCTTTCGTTTCTCATTACTTCAATTTTAATGGGCGTTATTCACACCATTTTAGTGGAACTGGCCATTTTAGCAGGAAACGTTTTAAATTTGAAAACTGTTCATTTTTTCAGATTATCCGATTTACTGTCCACGTCTCCTTCTCTTTTAACTGCCACTGTTGTGGACATATTGCTTTCTTTCTTTTTTCTCGCCACAGCATTTTTAATTGGAGTGATCTTCTTTCGATTCGGCAAAACGATTGGCCTTTCGTTTTTAGCTTTTTCCGGTTTAATGCTGATGATTCCTTCTATTCAAACAAAAATCGGATCATTTCTTTTTAGCAATTCCAGCAATGCCGTCTTGATGGATTTTGTTATTTTGTTTTTCATTGGTGTTATTTGTTTTTTCATTACGTGGCCGTTCATTCGAAAAACGTCGATTCACCCGTCTACACAGTGAAATTTGTTCTTGACTGAACCGATTCGACACGATATGATAATTTTAATTATTCATATAACTTAATAGCCTATTCTTATCAAGAGAAGCTGAGGGTACTGGCCCACGGACGCTTCAGCAACCAGCCGAAACAGGTCAGGTGCTAAATCCAGCAGACTGCTAAACTTAAGTCTGGAAGATGAGAAGGAACAGACAACACATACACGTTGAAAAGCCTTCTTGCATTTAGGAAGGCTTTTTTCAGTTCAAATATAGAGGGGACGTTTACAAAATGACATTACTCGATAAGCTCAAGACAGACGTGCTTACCGCTGACGGGGCGATGGGCACGCTTTTATATTCATATGGGATCGACTTTTGCTATGAAGAATTAAATACTGAAAAACCTGAAATCATTGAAAAAATTCATAAAGATTACATTGCAGCAGGTGCTGATGTGATTCAAACGAATACGTATGGAGCCAATGCGATTAAGCTTGCTCGTTACGGCATTGAAAACCGATCGCGGGAATTAAATGCCGCGGCAATCGAGATTGCAAAAAAGGCTGCTGCACCCGGTGGACAGTTCGTTCTCGGTACAATCGGAGGTATTCGCGGGATCCGCAAAAGCACCGCAACAAATGCGGAAATTATTGCCTCCGTTCGTGAACAAGCAGAAAGTCTCCTCTCTGGCGACCCTGATGGTATTTTATTTGAAACATATTACGATTTTGAAGAATTGTCTGAATCCGTAAAGGTTTTACGCGAAATGAGCGATGTTCCGATTATTGCTCAAGTTTCCATGCATGAGCCTGGTGTTTTGCAAAATGGATTATCCTTAAATGAGGCATTGCACCGTCTTGAAGGAATTGGCGCTGATGTTGTCGGAGTTAACTGTCGTCTCGGCCCTTTCCATACGATTCAAGCGTTTGAAGGCGTAACACTGCCTGAAAAAGCCTTCCTATCCGCGTATCCCAATGCAAGTCTTCTCGATGTGGAAGATGGCCGGATCGTTTATGAATCAGAAGCGGATTATTTTGGCCGTGCTGCTGTCCTTTTGAGAAATGAAGGCGTCCGGTTGATTGGCGGATGCTGCGGTACGACGCCGAAACATATAGAAGCAGCCAAAAAACGGCTGACCGGCCTTCCTCCTTTAATGGAGAAAAAGGTGAAAACGAAAAAACCGATTGTCATTCAAGAAGCAAAACCTAGTACAGACGTATCGATTTGTGACAAGGCGAAAACGGAGCGGACTGTGATCGTTGAACTTGATACACCTAAAACATTGCTCACAGAAAAATTCATTGAAGGTGCAAATAAATTGTATGACGCAGGTGTCGATGCCGTCACAATGGCGGACAACTCCCTTGCTTCCCCACGCATCAGCAATATGGCGATGGGTGCAACATTAAAATTTCAGCATGACGTCCGCTCACTTGTCCATATTACGTGTCGTGACCGCAATTTAATCGGGCTGCAGTCTCATCTAATGGGACTTGACGCACTCGGCCTTCATGACGTGCTTGCCATTACAGGTGATCCAACAAAGATAGGGGACTTCCCGGGTGCAGCAGATGTCTATGACGTATCAAGCCCTGAACTTATTCAGCTTATTAAACAGTTGAATAAAGGAATTTCATTTTCGGGTAAGCCGCTTAAAAAGAAAGCTAATTTTTCTGTCGCGGCAGCATTCAATCCAAACGTCCGTGTTCTTGAACGAGCCGTGAAAAGATTGGAGAAAAAAATTGAATGCGGTGCGGATTATTTTATTACACAGCCTGTATTTACGAAAGAAAAAATTGTCGACGTATATGAAGCGACAAAACATTTATCAACGCCTATATTCATCGGAATTATGCCATTAACTAGTATTCGCAATGCAGAATTTTTACACCATGAAGTGCCCGGTATTAAATTATCAGATGAGACACTGGAGAGAATGCGTGCATGCGGCGATGATCAAGAGCGTGCTGCTAGAGAAGGTATACAGATTGCGAAAGAACTGCTTGATACAGCAACACAAATTTTTAACGGAATATACATTATTACACCGTTTTTACGCTATGATATGTCTACAGAATTAATTCATTATATAAATGAACTGGATGCATTAAAAGAGAGAGGGATTGTTCATGCAGACTCATCAAATTGAGAAAGAACTTCAAAAGAGAATACTCCTAATTGATGGAGCAATGGGGACAATGCTTCAAAACGCCGATTTAACACCGGAAGATTTCGGAGGAGAAGATTACGACGGCTGTAACGAAAACTTGAATTTAACAAAACCCGACGTCATTGAACGTATTCACCGTGAATATTTAGATGCGGGTGCAGATATTATTGCGACCAATACATTTGGCGGGACTCCTGTCGTACTAAACGAATATGATCTTGGCCATAAAGCATATGAAATTAACTTGCGTGCTGTTGAAATTGCCCGCAAAGTGGCTAATGAATTTTCGACTCCAGAATGGCCGCGATTCGTTGCGGGCGCCATTGGACCAACAACAAAAACGTTATCGGTTACAGGAGGCATTACCTTTGACGAACTCGTCGATAACTTTGAATTACAAGCAAAAGCACTTATTGAAGGCGGTTCCGACTTAATTTTAATGGAAACAAGCCAAGACATGCTGAATGTGAAAGCCGGCACTCTTGGAATTAGACAGGCGTTTGAGGCAACAGGAAAAGAATTACCAGTCATGATTTCTGGCACAATTGAGCCGATGGGCACTACCCTTGCCGGACAAAATATTGAGGCATTCTACATTTCAATTGAACATATTAAACCATTGTCGGTCGGATTGAACTGCGCGACAGGTCCAGAGTTTATGACCGACCACATCCGTTCTCTTTCCGATTTGGCAACAAGCTATGTGAGTTGTTATCCGAACGCCGGTCTTCCGGATGAAGAAGGGAATTATCACGAGTCACCTGAATCATTATCCAAAAAGCTTGGAGCATTTGCCGATAAAGGCTGGTTAAATATTGTGGGCGGCTGCTGCGGCACGACACCGGAACATATTCGTGTCATGCGCGAAGTAGTAAAAGATAAAGCGCCGCGTACAACTCCTGAGAATCCTCATGGCCACGCCGTTTCCGGTATTGAGCCGCTTTTATATGATGATTCCATGCGTCCTCTTTTTATCGGTGAGCGTACAAATGTGATCGGTTCACGTAAATTTAAACGGTTGATTGTAGAGGGCAAATTTGAAGAAGCAGCTGAAATTGCCCGTGCACAAGTAAAAGGCGGCGCACACGTTATTGATATTTGTCTCGCAAACCCTGATCGTGAAGAACTAGAAGACATGACCGAATTCATGAAAGAAGTCGTAAAAAAAGTGAAAGTGCCGCTTGTCATTGACTCAACAGACGAAAAAGTCATTGAAGAAGCATTGAAATTTTCACAAGGGAAAGCCATTATTAACTCCATTAACTTAGAAGATGGCGAGGAACGGTTTGATGCTGTTATGCCGCTTGTAAAACAGTATGGAGCAGCTGTTGTTGTCGGTACAATCGATGAAACAGGGATGGCGGTTACACGAGAACGGAAACTCGAAATTGCCATTCGTTCACATGACTTGCTCGTTCATAAATGGGGACTTGCACCGGAAGATATCATTTTCGATCCACTCGTCTTCCCTGTCGGCACCGGTGATGAACAATATATCGGTTCTGCTGTTGAAACAATTGAAGGCATTCGTCTTATTAAAGAAAAATTGCCGAAATGTTTAACTGTTCTCGGTGTCAGTAACGTCTCATTCGGCCTTCCTCCTGTCGGCCGTGAAGTGTTGAATGCTGTGTATTTGTATCACTGTACACAGGCTGGACTTGACTATGCGATCGTCAACACGGAAAAACTGGAGCGTTACGCCTCCATTCCGGAAGCGGAAATTAAAATGGCGAACGACTTGTTGTTTACAACGACAGATGACACACTTGCAGACTTTACTAACTTTTATCGTGGCAAGAAAAAGGAAAAAAAAGAAGATGATATTCCTAAAACGGTACCCGAGCGATTAAGCTACTATGTTGTCGAAGGTACAAAAGAGGGCCTTCTTCCCGATCTTGAAGCAGCACGTGATCTGTACGACGAACCACTCGATATTATTAATGGACCGCTCATGAAAGGGATGGCCGAAGTTGGTCGTCTTTTCAATGACAATCAGCTAATCGTTGCCGAAGTACTCCAAAGCGCTGAAGTAATGAAAGCGTCAGTTTCCTACCTTGAGCAGTTTATGGAGAAAAAAGAAGATGATTCCGGTAAAGGAAAAGTCATTCTTGCTACTGTAAAAGGCGACGTGCATGATATCGGGAAAAACCTTGTCGATATTATTTTAAGTAACAACGGTTTCAAAGTCATTGATGTCGGAATTAAAGTAACGCCGGCAAAATTAATTGAGGTCATTCGAAAAGAAAAACCGGACATAATCGGATTATCTGGATTGCTCGTTAAATCAGCCCAGCAAATGGTCATCACCGCACAAGACTTTAAAGATGCTGATATTAACGTGCCCATTCTTGTTGGCGGTGCCGCATTGTCACGGCGATTCACTGAAACGAAAATTTCGCCTCAGTATGAAGGTCCCGTTCTTTACGCAAAAGATGCGATGGATGGTCTTGATCTTGCAAACCGGCTGCAAAACGCTGAACAAAAAGTGGGGCTTCTGCAGGATCTGGAAGATAAAAAAGAAAAACGGAAAGAAATTGAAGCATACCGTGATGAAAGGAAAGAACAGGCTATCGCTGTAGCACCGAAACCGGTCAAAACCGTTCGTGAAGATGTTCCGGTTCTTGTGCCGCGTGATACACGCCGCCGTGTTTTACCGAATTACTCCATCTCTCATTTAAAGCCGTATGTGAATATGCAGACGTTAATCGGGCATCATCTTGGTATGAAAGGCAACGTGAAAAATTTATTAGCCGAGCAAAATGAAAAAGCTGTCCATCTTCACGAAACAGTAACCGGCTTCTTAAACGACGGCGGTTTAAAAACAGCTGCCGTCTATCAATTCTTCCCTGCCCAGTCTCATGGAGATGATGTTATCATTTACGATCCAGCCGATTCAAAAACGGAAATTGAGCGGTTTACATTCCCGCGTCAAATGAAAGAACCATTTCTCTGCCTCTCTGACTATTTAAAATCAGTTGAAAGCGGTGAAATGGATTACGTTGGATTCTTCGTTGTAACTGCTGGATTTGGTGTTCGTAATAAAGCAATGAAACTTCGCGATGAAGGTAAATTTCTTGATAGCCATGCACTCCAATCAACTGCACTGGAGCTGGCTGAAGGTTTTGCGGAGCGCATCCATCAGGAAATGCGGGATCAGTGGGGCTTCCCCGATCCAATCGATTTTACTATGCGGGATCGATTCGCAGCCAAATATCAGGGTCAGCGTTTCTCATTCGGCTACCCTGCCTGTCCCAACCTTGAAGATCAAGAAAAATTATTCAGCTTGTTGAAACCTGAAGAAATCGGTGTCCTTTTAACAGAAGGCTACATGATGGAACCAGAAGCATCGGTATCAGCGATTGTCTTTGCTCATCCAGATGCACGTTATTTCAACGTTTAATAAAAAGAATCCCGCCGACGTGGCGGGATTCTTTTTTGTTATTGACAGCATCCTGAAAACAGATTAGCGATTTCTCACAGACACCTGTTCCTTTTTCTTTTCAAAAAACAATATTAACGCTGGCAGTAAGAGTCCTCGCACAAAAAAAGTATCAATCAAAATTCCTACGGCCACAATAAATCCGAAAACGAATAATATTTCTATCGGCTGTGTCATTAATACAGCGAACGTCGCGGCTAATATAACACCAGCGGATGAAATAACACCGCCTGTTTTCGTCACCGCAATTTCGACTGCTTTCTTCAATGGATGTTTCTCGCGTTCTTCCATGTAACGTGAAACGAGAATGATATTGTAGTCAATTCCTAGTGCCACTAAAAATACAAATGAATAAAGAGGAACACGCGTACTGATCGCCTCAATGTTGAATAGAAGATCAATTAAAAACAATCCAAGGCCGAGTGCCGATAAAAACGAAAGCACAATGGTTCCAACCATATAAAGAGGCATTTTCCATGAGCGCGTGAGTACAATAAGCATCACGAACAGCAGCATAATTTCAATTAACACAATAACTAGTAAATCACGGTTATTCAATTCACGATCATCTAGCTTTTCTGCTGTTTCGCCCGCAAAATACAATTTCCCCTCTACATTAGCTGCTTCCATTATCTTTGCTTCATTCTCACGTAAATTGGCGAGCGTATCGAGTGATGCTGCATCATACGGACTCGTTTCAAACGCAATGGTTATTTCATGCGCGTCTTCTGCTCCATTCGAGGCCAAAAGCCTTGCTGAAAGCACCCCATCCTGCCGGGCTAAAACATCTGTGACGGCAGCCGCATTATCGGTTCCTTCTACAATAACCGTTGTCGGCGACAAATCTCCTGCTGAAAATTTCTCATCAATTATGTTATATCCTATAAGTGATGGCATATCGTCTGGGAATGATTTTAACGTATCAAATTCATATTGGAGGTTGAATACATTCAATGATGAAATGATTAAAAATAATAAGACAATCCCACCTGACAATGCCGGCTTATTCGTGACAAATTGGCCAATACGGTGCCAAAGACCATTTTCTTTTTCCGTTTCCACTCCAGCTTTTGGTACTTTCGGCCAGAATGATCTTCTCCCAAACAATGTGAATAAGGCAGGCACAAGTGTAATAGAGGCAATCATAATGACACCCATTGCAGTGGCAAATAACGGCGCGAAACTTTGATAATCACGGATCACCGCAAAAAAGAGCATTAGCATAGCTGCAAGTACAGTACCACCTGAGAAAAAGACGGGCTCTCCTGTTTCACGCATTGCATATTTCATCGCATCGTATTTGCTTTCTTGATGTTTCAGCTCTTCTCTAAAACGGGCTAGTACAAATAAGGAGTAATCTGTGACGGCCGCAAATAACAAAATGGTCATAATCGATAAAGACTGGCTGCTCATTTCAAGTCCTGCTGCTCCGTAAAGACCTAGAATCCGGTCGGTCACCGCATAGACGAAACCAGAAGCTAAAAGAGGAATAACTGCTAATAGCGGCGAACGGTAAATGATGATTAAAAGGACTAAAATAAGACCAACCGTTGACAATATTAGTACAACATCCGCACGTGAAAATAAAGCAGTGGTATCCGTCGCGATAGCTGCAGGTCCTGTAATATACACCTCTTGACCGGATTCTTGAATCGCAATCGATGTCATAGCCTCAATGCGCGGTTCAAAATCACTGCTGTCGAATCCTTCTTGAAAAACAACCGGAATAGCTGCTGCAGAACGATCTTTCGAGAAAAATTCAGCTTGTGCAGGCGGCGGAAGCTGAGTAAATGGCACCGCACTTGTCAGTCCATCCACTTCTTTTTCAATCGCAGCGAGCGCCTTTGAAACGCCTTTCGCCTCTACCTTTCCTTTTTCACTATTAAAGACAATGATTGCAGGAACGCCGCCATCATCAGGGAAATACTCTTCTGCTTTTTTTGCTGCTTCAATCGATGCCGCATCTTCCGGCAAAGAATCAAATGAATTGGACTTGTATTCATTCGAACTCGGGGCTAATATGCTTAGCAGTCCAATAGCCAGAACCCAAACTGCTAGAACACTCCACATTCCTTTTTTTGTAGCGACCCAATCTGTTAATGGCCAGAATACTTTTTTCACCGCAGTCTCCTCCTAAAAAATAAGTACTACGTTCATTTAAATTTATTTTTGACACTTATGTCAAATTAAACGTGTAAAAAAGAGGCAGTATTATGCCCCGCTTCCTTCATACCATACTGTAAATAAATAGTCAGCCCACTCATGAGAAGGCAGATGTAATGTATTTGGCGTGTTAATCAGCTGAAAAAAAAGGCCTGCCATAAGCGAAACCGGCACATCAGATCGAATTGTCCCTTGTTTCTGTGCTCGATCAAACAATAAATCCAGCTGCCCGCGCAAATGTTTGAGCATAGCTAATACTTCCCCGACGTTTTGCGCCGCTTTTTTTGACTGTGACACATCTATTTTACGCGCATCACCTAGAAAATAATGAAGATCAGCCTCTTCCATGTATACTCGAAGCAACTGTTTAAGCGCTTCAATCGGATCTGTTTCATCTACTGTTCCCGTTTTAATAAGTGCTCTTACCATGGCTCTCTTCATGCATGCCGCGGCTATTTCTTCTTTATTGGCATAATATTGATAAATGGTGCTGCGCGTGCCTGGCAAATGACTGGCTAGCATCTTTAAATGGAAACCGCTATAACCATTTTGAACAATAAGCATTTCGGCCTTATCGAGCAGTTCCTCTTCTGTGTATATCCTTTTTCTTCCCACGGCGGGCTCCCCCTTTCATATTTGACTATCCATTCTTCTTTTTCGAACTTTTATTTTACCTACTCTTGCAATACGTTACAATTTCTGTTATTCTAAAAAAGAATTATTTTTGTTCGGTACGATAACTTTCCGTTTGAATGATTTGAGCAAGGATAGTAATACGATATGTGCATAACGCACGAGGAGGATATACAAATGGAACAAGGTAAAGTAAAATGGTTTAATGCAGAAAAAGGTTTTGGTTTTATCGAACGCGAAGCAGGAGACGACGTATTCGTTCATTTCTCTGCTATTCAAGGTGAAGGCTACAAATCACTAGACGAAGGCCAAGCAGTAACTTTCGAAGTTGAAGACGGCCAACGCGGACCGCAAGCAACTAACGTACAAAAAGCATAATTTAAACTAATATATATTCACAGATTCTCTTATGAGAGTCTGTTTTTTATTTCTTTAATACAGTAAGAATCCCCTGCTCAATAATTGAATAAGGGATTCATATGAAAGTGCATTACAAAATGATATGTTCGGTATAGCCTACCTTCTTCCTAAGGCCCGCGTTTCCTCACTTTTTATACACCCATTTTTCTGCGTGAATTACTTACCTTTTTTGTTTGCTGGCTTTTCATTTTTTTTGTTGTTTGTGCAGCGTGTCCTAATTGTCTGCCGCCTGCTGCCTGTGCTTTTTTCTCTTCAAGTTTTTGTTTCATTGCTTCTTGCAGCGTCATTTTCTTCTTCGGTGCTTCTGTTTCATTTTTCATATTCGATTCAGTCATAATAAAATCCTCCTTAGCATATTTGATGAGTACAGTATAACAATGATTATCGACGGTTTCCATCTTCAAATCATGATTCACCATCGCTGCACTTATATGATTTTGATATGGTACACTTCTAGTAGTATATATTCTTTTCGAGTATTGGAGTGAACATTACATTGGAAACGAAGAAATCATTGTCCATTTTATTTGCCGTCATGTTTCTCGTCATGGTCGGCTTTGGCATTATTATCCCCGTTTTGCCGTTTTACGCTGAGAATATCGGGGCTTCCCCTGCTCAGCTTGGCCTTCTTATGGCAGCATATTCGGTTATGCAACTTTTATTTGCACCTATGTGGGGGCGTCTGTCCGATCGTATCGGACGAAAACGAGTTATTCTAATTGGTATTTTTGGGCTTGCTATTTCCTTTTTCTTAATGGCGGCTTCTTCTGCACTTTGGATGCTATTTGCAGCAAGAATAATCGGAGGCTTTTTATCTTCTGCAAATATGCCGGCCGTTATGGCATATGTGGCGGACATCACCTTGCCAGAAGACCGTGGAAAAGGAATGGGCATCATTGGCGCAGCAATCGGGCTCGGCTTTATTTTCGGACCAGCAATCGGCGGAATTTTTTCAGAATCAAGTTTAGCTCTTCCTTTTTACCTTGCGGGTGGTTCCTCCCTTTTAACATTTTTAATCGTTTTATTTTTTCTAAAGGAATCATTGCCTATTGAACAAAGAGGGCAGCATAGTGCAAAAAAAACATCACTGAAGCAGGTATTTAATGGACCTATCTCGATTCTTTTGTTCCTTCAATTGTTTGTCTCCCTCTCTCTAGCCGGATTAGAAGCAACATTTGCGTATTATGCAGCACAAAAAGCGGAGATAGGGATCGTTGAACTCGGTTACATTTTCATGATTATGGGTCTCGCTGGTGCAATCGTGCAAGGGGGGCTTGTCGGCAGACTGACGAAGAAATACGGTGAAGGAATGACGATTCAGCTTGGTATCCTTATTTCAGCAATTGGATTCGGACTTATTTTATTCGTCAATAGCTTTACGACCGCCGCCTTTTTCCTTACAGTCTTTGGCATCGGAAACGGTTTCATCCGTCCAAGTGTCTCTGCGTTAATGACAAAAGTATCAACGGCTGGGCACGGCAGTGCAACTGGGATGCTTTCATCTTTTGATTCACTCGGAAGAATTATCGGCCCCCCTTTAGGCGGCTGGCTCTTCTCCCTCGCTATCGGTTTGCCGTATATACTCGGCATCATTTTATCCATCGCCGCTTTTGGCATGTATCGTTTCTATATGATACAAGCGAAATAAGACTTCCCTTCTGAGGAAGTCTTACTGCGGCGTTTTTTACATAAGCCTTGATAATAGCATTAACCTTTTTAAAAATAAATGACTTAAAATTCTTTTGTGCGGTGATAACAGTGTTTTACTTTTTTCTTCTTCTCGCCTTTTGCAGCTGTACGATCTCTTCTTTCATTTTAAATAAAGTATATATTAAAACATCGACAATGGCCGCTGTCATGACTTTAGGCATTATTACTGAAGGTGTCGTTTTGAATTTTTTTGGCCCTTCATTTTTTTATGGGGTTTATGGAAAATTACTTAGCGTTCTAGTCATCGGTTTGTGGATTTCTTTTTCATTTTCCTTGATCCTGACGTTTTTCCATAAAAAGTTTATAAACATTCATTACATCCATCCGATCAATAGATTTGGAATAGGAACATGGATAGCCGGCACTTCCATTTGCGGAACCATCCTCTATCAACAGCTTATAGAATGGACTTTTATCGCCCAATTCATTTCTTATGTTAATTTTGGTCTATGGATCATTTATATTAGTATATGTATAAGAGGGTTTTACGATATATATCACAATCAGCTATCCGAACGTATCCATGGGATTCTTCTTTTAACAACAGTCAGCACACAGTCCATCGTGATCTTATTGAATACCGTCTACCTTGGAATCCCAACAACTATGAATCTCTTCCTTTTAACATTAGGATTATGCTTTTATTTCCTTAGCAGCTTTTTCATATTAAAACGTTACAGTTCCCGTACGGTCTCCTGGTCAATGGAAGCAGATTGGAATAATACAAACTGTATTTTACATGGGGCATTGTCCATTACTGGTCTCGCAAGCATCGTTTCACATGCGGTGAGTAACCAAAGTGTTATCATTCTTTGGATTTTTGCAGCGTCTGCTTTCTTTATCGTTGAATCACTTGAGGTTTATCGACTTTTGAAACGTATTAAATGCTATGGACTTAAACAAGGTATCTTCATTTACGATGTCACACAATGGAGCCGTCTCTTTACTTTTGGCATGTTTTATACATTTACTTTTTTAATAGAGCCAAACTCATTATTGATTTCACTGATTCAGAACATGGTCATGATGATTGGAATATGGATCATTCTCATTCTATTTCTTATTGAATGTTTATTATGTTTACACTTTTTACTTAAAACATATAGGAAATCCCCCGCTCAACTCTAAAGAAGTAAGTGAACTTTAAGAAAAAAGACGGGGGTGTCCCTAGCCAGTTCAATTGTCACTGACTTTTTTAATTATCATAAACAGTTTCGATTCAGGCTAATTTTTGCATTTTTCAACATTCCAACTGCAAGACCTAACATCAATCCAAATCCAGTAACAATAAAGAACAATAAACCGATCTCTTCTTTTAAAACAACCATCTGCAAAATAGCACCCAGCAATGTACCCAATGTTAAACCAATAAACATGAACGCAGCATAATATAAACCGATTGCTTCCTCAACATTTGGTTCGAAATGATGCAACCATTTGGCATTGCTATCTAACAATGGATTTTCCGGGTTTTCAACGGCAAAAGTCCTTTTTGCCTTTTCAAAAGCATCGGTCTCGGATATACCATCCTCTACAACCAAATCCTGAATATAATCGGTCATATAGCTTATTAAATCTTCCTGTGCTTCTTGGTTTTTTTGCGATGTCCATTTAAATTTAGCTGCAGTCTTCTTCGCTTCTCCTAATGTTTTATTAGCATGTAGGACAAGTTTTTCAAAGTACGTTAGTTCCTCATTATCTGTTGCGTTTAACTCTGTATTTATCTTAACAAATTGGTTGATCTTTTTTTCTGTATCTTTATTTAAAGTCACGTTATTCAACTCCATCTAAAAATTGATCTATTAATTGTTTCATAAATAGCCATTCCTCTTTTTTATGGCTAAGGTACGCTCGTCCAGCATTCGTAAGATGATAATATTTCCTCCTTGCAGCTGCACTCCCTTCTTGCCAATAGCTTGTAACATACCCATTTTTCTCAAGACGTTTAAATGAGAGATATAACGTCCCTTCTTTTATTTCGAATGAATTCTGACTTTGTTTCTTAACTTCTCTGATCAAATCATAACCATACATATCATTATGGTAAAGCAAGCTTAATATAATTGTATCGATATATCCTCGTAATATTTCCTTATCAACTTTCAAGCCTTGCCCTCCTTTACCTATACATTACTTTAAAGAAAGGTATAAGAAAATTAATTTCTTTATCCTGTGTCTATGTTGAATTATTGCTTAACTAAACTCCCTCTATAAACATTGATGTATCAACGGTTTGCCCACTCGGTGTATTTGGTAAACTATTTTTTCATTTCACAAACAGGCCTATTATTATAGTCCAATCCGTATCTTAATCTATACATATACTAAAGAGAATAATAAAGGAGGTGAATATATATATGGGACATCATCGATATCATAGTTGTGAGTGCTGTGAGTATTGTGAGTGTTGTGAGTGTGTTTGTCCCCCTGGTCCCCCTGGACCGAGGGGTAAGCAAGGACCTCAGGGGGAACAAGGTGAGCAAGGACCTCGAGGACTGCGCGGCGAGCAAGGGATTCAAGGTGAGCAAGGGATTCAAGGCGAGCAAGGCGAGCAAGGGATTCAAGGTGAGCAAGGGATTCAAGGCGAGCAAGGTGAGCAAGGGATTCAAGGCGAGCAAGGTGAGCAAGGGATTCAAGGCGAGCAAGGTGAGCAAGGGATTCAAGGCGAGCAAGGTGAGCAAGGGATTCAAGGCGAGCAAGGTGAGCAAGGGATCCAAGGCGAGCAAGGGATTCAAGGTGAGCAAGGGATCCAAGGCGAGCAAGGGATCCAAGGCGAGCAAGGGATTCAAGGTGAGCAAGGCGAGCAAGGGATTCAAGGCGAGCAAGGGATTCAAGGCGAACAAGGGATTCAAGGCGAGCAAGGGATCCAAGGTGAGCAAGGGATTCAAGGCGAGCAAGGGATCCAAGGTGAGCAAGGACCTCCTGGAATAGGTGAAGTTGAACTCGTGTTCACGATACAAGATGTTTTTAATAAAGGTAGTTTCGACCCAACTAACGAACTCTATAAATATCCTGCTACTAACGATCATGGAAGAGTGGTGGGATATCCTATAAAAAGAAATTCTGAGGATGTCATTGACATTCAATTTAAGGTTCCCAACTCATATACTGCAGGTACGCCAATGTTAGTACAGGTACACTTCTTCCTCATGCGACAAAACGGTACTGGAGGTACAGTAAACCTTAGAGTAAGAGCCGACTTCAAATCGAACGGACAAGACCTTGGAATGTATGAAGTATCAGCACAAAATTCTGGTGTAGTAACCGCACCACCCAATGCTTCAACGGTTAGACATTTCCGAATCGATATTAATTTAATGCCTACAACTCAAGCACAACCAGGAGACTGGGCATACTTTACTATAGATCGTACAGGAGCTACAGATACGTATGGCTCTGATATCTTTTTTGGAGCGGCATCAGTTATATACACAACTTAATAAATCCTTATTATACAGTTGATAAATAGAGGCTGGTTCTGATCCAGCCTCTATTTAACGATTATTGTATATAATTTATAGATCGTTCTTGCTATATGGTTCATCCTTAATGATAAAAAGCTACACTGGGGATTTCAAATCATGCCATTATCGTACATCATCAAGTGATTCCACTACTGTGTGAGAAATTGGTTTCCATTCAACATCCTTAAACAAGGCTACGACAGATATAGGTATGTAGGTACAATTCGTATTTTATTCGTTCAATTATTTCATTTGGTTTTTAACCATAACGTGTTGTTTTTTTCAGCCCAACAAATAATCTATCTACTCGAGACCAGTTAGCCATTTATTGTAGTATCTTTTTATTTGAACTCACTATACATAGGTGCATTTTTGATTACTTTCTCTGCATTTGTTCCTTATGATAAGAAGGGCATTCCTTTTTCTGCATATGTATTTATTGTGCTTGTAAAACCTTGTTCATTTTTTTCTGTCAAAACTTTATATGTTCTAATATTTCTTTTATAAAAGCATGGTATTCTGTCGATGCTTGAGTCATAATTCACCTCATTTTTTGTTCAACTAACCTCTCTCAATATAGAAAGCGAAATCTCCCTGCCCCTTTAGTTGAACAAGAACAGTCTCATAAACGTTCACTTTACGAGGGTTTGATGATAGATGTGTGTAGTAATTAGGATAAAAAAAGAGATGTCCTATTAAGACACCTCTTTCTTACACATGATTGCCGTGGTCACATTCCGAGCCGATTTTGTGTGACCACCACTCCATTACCTGTTATCTACCGTCTCCGGATACAGATCATGATTCATCATCCGGTAATCCGCCATCTTCTCATACTTTGTCCCTGGACGCCCGTAATTCGTATACGGGTCAATGCATAGCCGCCACGCGGTGTGAATTTCCCCCATACTTCAATATAGCGGGGATTCATTAGTTCGATGAGGTCATTCATGATGATGTTCATATAGTCCTCATGGAAATCACCATGATTGCGGAAACTAAATAAATAGAGCTTTAATGCTTTGCTTTCGACCATTTTCACATCAGGAATGTAGCTAATGTAAATTGTCGCGAAATCAGGCCGCCCTGTCATTGGGCAAAGCGATGTAAATTCCGGACAGTTGAACTTTACGAAATAATCACGGTTTTGATGCTTATTATCAAATGTCTCAAGGACAGATGGGTCATAGTCAAATACATAGTTTGTGCCCTGGTTGCCGAGCAATGTAATGTCTTTCAATTCGTCTTCCCTTCTTCCAGTCATGCCAGAACCCTCCTTCAAAAAGTTAATTTCTTTTCATTGTCTTCATCTGTTATTACACAAGGATCACCGGGAGAACGTTATCCGATTACAGGACGAGAAGGCGAATGGTACAAAATCAGCTTAGTAAATGGAAACGAGGCATATGTCGCCAGCTGGGTAGTTTCTTCTTCTAATGAGACGAAGCCGGCAACAAGGGATTCGAACAGTTTAAATGGAAAAGTAATCATTCTTGACCCTGGACATGGTGGAATAGACGGTGGGACAACGGGCGCGCAAGGAACAATCGAAAAAAATATAACGTTACAAACAGCTGAACATTTGGCCAAAAAACTTCAACAAGACGTGGCCACCGTTATAATGACAAGATCGACCGATTTTAACGGGATACAATAATAGTACTTTCTCCGCCAGGGATAGTTGGCTTTTTTGTCCGTTTTTCGTAGCTGCCGAATCGTTTCACGGTTCGCCACATACTTATCCGCAATCGCTTGAACCGTTTGAGAATGAAGATCGTAGGTTTGTTTTCGAATAGATTGGATTTCTGTTTTACTCAGCCACTTTTTACACGTGAAATAATAAGAAGTTGCTTCTCAAACGATATCATTCCATACGGATGCGGCTTCCCGCTGCATCATCCTTAATTCATCGTATACGTTTGAATCATAAGGAATTCGAAAGGTATGTGTGACAAACATATGGGTGCCCCCTTCCTCACTCGATACGTTCATCACAACAGAATATACGTTCCTTAAACAAGAGATAAGCGTCAAAAAAACAAAAAATTCGAACGATTGACGTGCCAAAAACACGCCTCGTTCGACCTCACTCTCATCCCCCGTCTAAAGACGACGGGCTTTCCCGTTCGGAAAATCTGTAAAAAGGACTATTTCATCATATTTTCTCAAGGTATAATTAACAATTTATTCATTATTCCTAGGCATTAATTATTACAACGATAAAAAACACGCCAGTAGCTGACGTGTCATAATTGTGCTTTTTAGTATGCTGATCCATTTATCAATATCCGGAAATACTCATATCATTCGTGGCTCTTTCATTTCTTAAATAATGACTTTTTCTTTGTAGCTTTATCCAGCTTGACCGAAATATATGTTCAGCCAATAATGTTGTAAATATGTCTTTTCTCTTTTTATCAATTCCATGCAGGTCTTTAAGTTATTGACAAGGTAGTTTTAGCTTCCGCCACCTGACCCTTGATCACCACCTGACCCTTGACCACCACCACTGCTCTCTTGATCAGAAGATTGTCCGCCTTGCTTTCCAGTCTCTTCAGCAGCTTTTAATAAGGCTTCCTCTATTTTTGTTTTATATAGAGGACTTGATAATGTCTCCGTTATCACTTCTTGAAGGTGTTTCCTGAATTCTTGGCTTTTCATTGAAGTTTGCAGCGTTTTTTGCATTTCAGGATCTTGGAAAACTTCTATAAGCATTTTCCGATAGTCAGGATCTTTCATTAAACCTTTTATTACTTTTTCATGTTCTTTTTGTATGCTTTTTGCAAAGCTTTCAGCAAATTTAGGATCCTCAAAGACCTTTTGCCAAAACTCTATCCCTTTATCCGATGTTAAGGTAGTTTGAATCGTATCCGTTACTATCTTCTGATCCATGACAAGAACCTGCTTCATTTTTTCATCTTTCATTGCTTCCTGGAGGGCTGTTTTCCCATCATCTGTTTTTAATATATCAACGACCATTTTCTTTGTTTCCTCATAATCCATTTGACCTGCGGATTCCTCTTTAGGTGCACAGCCAGAGATCAGTATACTAACTATTGACAATGTTAGAATCATGAGGAGCAAGTATTTCTTCATAATTCATCCAAGCTCCTTTCCATTTGCTATTTATATTTTGATTTAGTTAGAAGAGTTTATACAAGGAAAATGTTGGTTTTATGGCAAAACCCCTCAACAAAGGAAATTGACTACTCCCACTTGGTTTTATTATGATAGGTGAGCGGCAATAATGTGGAGGTGAGCCTATGGACGTTGGCGGATGGTTTACAGTAGCTGAAATTAGCAAAAAGACAAATATTTCCAGCGAAATATTAGATGGATATATGTTAATGCATAAACATTTACTGAAAATAAAAAAAGAACACGGAACCCTTCAACTGCATGAAGATTGCGTAGATGTATTCACTAAAATTAACGAGTTGTATAAGGAGGGCAAAACGAATAAAGAAGTAGACAAGCTGCTCACTTTGTCTGTTATCCCGATGCCCATTGATGTTGTGAGCGAATCAGGTGAGATAGTAAGTGCCGACATGGGCGAAATTGTTTCAGATATTAAAATGGTGCTTCGGGAACAGAAGCAAGCATCTGCCAAACAAAAGGTTTTAAATGATATTCTTTTAAATCTGCTTGAAACACAATCTAAAAAATTCGATGCTAAAAAGAAATACATTGAAGATAATGTAAAACGTAGAGACGAACAACTCATGGAATCCTTACGTGTAAGTCAAGAAGCAAAAAAATTATCGCTTTCTGCTCGAGGAAGTGAAAAAGAAAAAAAGAAAGAGCCTTGGTTTAAAAGGATATTTATGATGGGGAATCATTAACATACGCCTAGCCTATGTAGGGACTAATAATCTGTGCCGCTCCTCATTGCTATTGGTGGATTGATACTTTAAGAAAAGACAGTCTGATTTTAGATAATCAGTGCGTGTATGGCTACTTATCCATTTTATTTTTTCTTTTGTAAATCAAATCCCCCAATGCATAAATCCTTCATTGATTTCTCCTGCTAGAACCCGTTTTAAATGCTTTGGTCACATTTCATCCTATTTTCTTGTGATTGGATCCTGTTACCGGTTATCTTTCATTTTAGAATATAGATCATGGCTCATCATCCGGTACTCCGCCATCTTCTCATATATTTGAAGGATTTCGTTAGCTTTCATTTTAGCCATCACTCTCCGCAAATTTACATGAAAGAATTATAGCAGATTCCTTGGATTTTTTTACATCTCGAGATACAAATATCAACTGGGTTATTTAACAAAGCTATTTTTAAAAGCCCCTCTATGTTGGGAATGGGCATTTAAATCATATTATATTAAGGTAGAGCAAAACCTAATCGAACGGAATAAGATGTGTGTGAAAACTCCATTTATGCCCTTGACTTTGGTTTTGAACTTATCGAAAATAGAATCATGGTAAGATTATTGACTGGCTAATGAGAGTGAATGCAAAAACTCCTTTTCTTATCAAGCTAACAAGACGAATTGGATGAAGAACATTTATAGAACTCCAAGAACGTGTAGGCTGGGGAGAAGAATTTAGTTTTGATTACAAAAATGAAGAGTATTGGATAAGTCAAATGGACATAAAAAAACCACCCCCATTAAGTCGGATGGTGGATCATCTATGATTTATTGTAAAATGGCTTATTTTATTTTTTTCAATTTTAATCATCAAAGTACCTCTTTTATAACAGTAATCTAAAGAGAAGCCCCTTCTATGGGCTGTTTGTTGTATCAATCTTATTTCATAATACATAGCATTAGACAAAATACCTTTTTTAATATTTTTGTTTATATAATAGTAAAATCCAACTAATACATTCAGTGGCAGAGAATCATACTCAGTATCCTCTTCCATTATTTGGCCCCCTCTTTATATAAGTAGAATATACCCTTTTTGGTTTTATATAAACTGTATTCTTCCAATGTTCGAACCTTATCCAAAGCTAGTGTGTAATGGTTTTTGCTAGTAATAGTTCCTATAAAAAAGTTTCCTAAATAAAAAAAGAATTATCACTTTGAGGATAATTCAGTCTTAGCAATATATCTTACTGCAACCATTTTAAACGATAAAACAATCATGGCAGCTTTCTCTTATTCCGGTACAAGTAGCAGAAAGTTCTCTTTTATCATTTACAATTCTGAAACTAAATTCTTGATTGACCTTACTATCAATCCTTGAACAATATGTAATCACTCTTTTTAAATACACCTCATAAACGAATGGAAATGAAATGGGATTCCTTTTATAATGAGTGACGATAATATAAGTATTTATTCTTGTTCAATCAATGAGTAGTCATAAACGAACAAGAACTACTAACAAGTGAAAAATTCTAGTACAGTAACGCTAATAAGATAGGTGATTTTATGGAAATTAGAGGAGCGGCAAAAACAAGTAGAAAGAAAAAATTAGAGGAGTTGGACATAACGGGCTTCAGATTGCTCCCTTCTGCTAAACCTCCGCTGTTTCATGGATACACAGTAAGAAACACTGTTAGCAGTTACTTCTGGGGAAAGAAATTGCGTCCTTTTGTATTAGAGCAGCAAGGTGAAAAGTGTACTGTTTGCGGCTGGAAACCTGAACACAAGACAGAAATGAAGCACCTTCATTTGCATGAAATAGAGGAATACGATTTTGTAAATAAGGTGTGCCACTTGATAGACATACAACTCATTTGTAGAAAGTGTCATTCATTCCAACATATCATACGGACTGAATTAGTTTCGACAAAGGAACAATGGAAAGATTTAATGCAACATTTCATAAGAGTAAATAGATGTTCTGCTGAAATTGTGGATGATTTCGATATAATTATAGCTAAAGCATTACAAACAGAAGGATATAAACAAGAACTTTTAGAGTTGTCCTCGTTAGATGGAATAATGAAATTAGGACAAAAATCAGTTCGATTTACCATTGATCCTCATATTCCTTACGCTGAAGAATTGAGAAAACAAGTAGATAAAAAAGGATTACTGTACAAGCCCGAGCGGCAAGGATGACTTTATTATTTCTAAATAGCACCTCAGGTTACCTTTTGACACAGGTAACCTAAGGGATTTTTTATCTATAGTCTTTTTTAAAAGTTATGTTAATTAAATGTCTAACCAATTGAGCGGATTGTATTTATCACTTTGCTCCCTCAATTCATTCCCCCACATCGCAACATATCGCATCGTTACATTGATGTTTTTATGTCTCATAAGCTTTTGGCACTCATGCCCGGTCATTGCCAGCCGATAAGAGGACGTATAACGGAAAGGACCAGCAATTTCATCACAAACATATTTGTTGTTAATAAAAAAAGATACCTCCAAATGGAGATATCTTTTTTTTACGTATAATGCGTGGTCACATTTCAGCCAATTTCGTGTGACCAGGCTTGTTTTCCTGCCAATTACCGATTATCCACCGTCTCCGGATACAGATCATGGTTCATCATGCGGTACTCCGCCATCTTCTCATATTTCGTGCCAGGCTTGCCGTAGTTTGTGTACGGATCGATCGAAATCCCGCCACGCGGCGTAAATTTGCCCCATACTTCAATGTATCTCGGGTCCATCAGTTCAATGAGGTCATTTAAAATAATGTTCATGCAGTCCTCATGAAAATCACCATGGTTACGGAAACTAAATAAATAGAGCTTTAATGCTTTGCTCTCGACCATTTTCACATCAGGAATATAGCTAATGTAAATCGTGGCGAAATCAGGCTGCCCTGTCATTGGACAAAGCGATGTAAATTCCGGACAGTTAAACTTCACGAAATAATCACGGTTTTGGTGCTTATTATCAAATGTCTCAAGGACAGATGGATCATAGTCAAATACATATTTTGTGCCCTGGTTGCCAAGCAGTGTAATGTCTTTCAATTCGTCTTCTCTTCGTCCAGCCATGCCAGAATCCTCCTTCAAAAAAGCCCATTTCTTTTCATTATAGCAGACATCATTTACAATGAGATAAAGGAGCGGCAATAATGTACATGATGGCATCATACACAGAATTTTCAGATGTTCTTTCATCAAACGAAGCGGTTTTACTATATATATCCAGTCCCAGCTGTTCGGTATGCCATGCTCTTCTGCCTCAAGTTGAATCATTAATGACTGAATTCTCAGCTGTTATAGCAATTCATGTAGACACAGCAGCAGCACCTGAGATAGCCGGTCAATTGACGGTTTTCTCCGCACCCGCTGTCATTTTCTTTATCCGTGGGAAAGAATCATTTCGTATGGCGCGTTTTGTCCCGATGGATAAACTTAAAGAAAATATCTCAAATGCACTAAAAATGATTTGACAAGAAATTATGAAATGATTCACAATAATAATAGGTTGAAAGGAGAGAACCTTCATGACATTATTAAAAGACATTTTATCGTTTAACAAAACATTTGTAGAAAACAAGGAGTTTGAAAAATTCACTACAACAAAATTTCCTAATAAACGTGTCGTTGTTTTAACGTGCATGGATACACGCCTTGTTGAGCTTGTCACAGAAGCAATGAATTTTAAAAACGGGGATGTGAAAATTGTCCGTAACGCCGGGGCCATCGTCAATCACCCATTTGGTTCTATTATGCGCAGCCTGCTCGTTGCCGTGTACCAGTTGCAGGCAGATGAAGTGTTAATCATTGGCCACTATGACTGCGGCATGAGTTCTCTTTCAAGCAGTGCGATGTTAGGGGCAATGAAAGAGCGTGGTGTTCAGCAGGAAGTAATAGATACGCTTCGTCATGCCGGTATTGATGTCGATCACTGGCTCGAAGGCTTCAGTAGCGTAGAAGAAAGTGTAACCCATAGCGTAAACATGGTAAAATCTCATCCGCTTATGGTTGCAGACATTCCTGTACATGGCCTTGTCATTGATCCAGCTACGGGCAAACTCGACCTCGTTGTCGATGGATATGAAAAAGAAGCGGTCCTCTAAAGGCCGCTTTTTTTCATTCCTCTTCTAATCCAAGCATACCTTTCAGATTGGATTTCATTCCCGCCTTATACGAGAATAAAGAAAAGGAGGAAGTTTAAATGAAAATGCATTCGCTTTCTGATTACATTCAGTTTTCCGATCAACAATTCAGCCGTAACGTTATTAAAAACGGGGAAAAATCACAAGCTTTTGTTTTAAATTTCAAACCTGGTCAGTCTCTTCCTCCGCATCCACATCCTCACGCTGATGTGTATGTAACTGTATGGGAAGGACAGGGCACTTTTTCATTAGATGAAGAAAAATCATCTGCAACATGCGGAAGCTTTCTTCACTGCTGCGGTTCTCAAGTTTTTTCTTTTATAAACGATAGCGAGGCGGACACCACTTTGTATGTTGTATTGGCCAAGGATTAAAAAAAAGCTGCAGGGCTTGTCCTGCAGCTCTTTAACTTTTACACTTGTCGATTCCAGTGGCGATGTTCAGCGAGCGCGTTCAAAAATGTATCCGCAAAATCTTTTGACGGACTCGCTTCTGTTACAACACCCGGATCGGCAGGCAAACTTGCAATCAAATCTACTCCATCATGTGAAGCGCCGACTGTTTTAAAATGACCGAATGCTTCATTAATAAAATAAACGGCCTGTTTTTTCGCTTTCGTGTCTGCACTTAATCCCCCAGCTGCATACACTGCATCGAATAATACAGAATCGGCCGTCAGAAAGGTATGTGATACTTCCATTTCCGTGCCATCATCCCCTTTGATGAACCCTTGCTTATTGCTGACAATTTCCACGCGTGTGCCCGCTTTTTCAAATTCCTTTATGATCTTGCTGACCTCTTTTCCATTAAAACCATTACCTGCAAGGACAGCGATTTTACGTGTTACAACACCTTTAATCGGATTTGCTTCTTGACTAAGCGCCTGCGATGATTTCGTAACGTTTGATTCTTTTACGCCTTTCGGAGCCTCAACACCAATCGCATCTGCTATTGCCATCGCCAGCTGACCACTGACATTGGCAAACATATTCACCACTTGCTGCTTAATATCTTTGCTTTGCACTTTGCCAAGTTCAAAGCTAAACGCTTCTTTAATATGCTCTCTTTCCACCTCAGTCATGCTGTTCCAAAACAGTCTTGCCTGAGAAAAATGATCTTTAAAGCTATCACTTCGGCGCTGTACTTTGCGGCCTTCCACTTTTTCTTGATAATGAACGTATCCACCCTCTTCTTCTGTTGCTGTTGACGGTGTATTTTGATCAATTGAGTTTTTATGATAGCTGACAGGACCTGGATTAATGGTCATACGGCTGTAGCCATCTCGCTGATTGTTGTGAAACGGACATACTGGGCGGTTAATTGGGATCTCGTGGAAGTTAGGACCGCCTAGGCGGATGAGCTGTGTGTCCGTATAAGAAAACAACCTGCCTTGTAAAAGCGGATCATTTGAAAAATCGATTCCTGGTACAACGTGCCCAGGATGAAAAGCAACTTGCTCTGTTTCCGCAAATACATTATCAACGTTGCGATTCAGCGTCATTTTCCCAATAATCTTAACCGGTACTTCTTCCTCCGGCCATACTTTTGTCGGATCTAATATATCAAAATCAAATTTGAACTCATCTTCTTCATCGATCATTTGGACACCAAATTCAAATTCGGGGTAATCCCCCATGTCAATGGCTTCCCACAAGTCACGCCGATTAAAATCCGGATCCTTTCCAGCAATTTTTTGTGCTTCATCCCAGACAAGCGATTTAATACCAAGTACCGGTTTCCAATGAAACTTCACAAATTGCGCTTTGCCCTGCTCATTAACAAAACGGAATGTATGAACGCCAAATCCTTCCATCATCCGGAAGCTGCGTGGAATGGCCCGGTCAGACATGTGCCACATAATCATATGCGCTGATTCCTGGTTGTTAGCGACAAAATCCCAGAATGTATCGTGCGCGCTCGCTGCCTGTGGCATTTCATTATGCGGCTCGGGCTTAACCGCATGAATAAGATCCGGAAACTTAATCGCGTCCTGGATGAAGAAGACGGGCATATTGTTTCCAACTAAGTCATAGTTTCCTTCCTCAGTATAAAATTTCGTCGAGAAACCGCGGACATCACGTACCGTTTCAGCGGAACCGCGTGATCCGGCCACTGTCGAAAAACGCACAAAAACGGGTGTTTTGACAGATGGATCCTGTAAGAACCCTGCCTTTGTATATTCTTTCATCGATTCATATAATTCAAAGTAACCATGCGCTGCGTACCCACGTGCATGAACGACACGCTCCGGAATACGTTCATGGTCGAAATGTGTCATTTTTTCTCTAAAATGGAAGTCTTCCATTAACGTGGGACCACGGTCACCTGCTTTAAGAGAATGCTCGTCTTCAGACACACGAAGACCTTGGTTTGTTGTCATTTTTTCTCCTTTATTACTCACTCGAAACTGTTCTAATTGTTTATATTTGCTGTTTTCATTGTTAGCCATTGTTTTACTTCTCTCCTTTTAAAGTGAAAAGATTGGAACACTTTATGACCTTTACCTCTTATTCAAAGAAGTGAAACACCTTCTTTCGAACCAATTCAGCTTTATTCTCATATACACAAATAAACCTTAGTTTATGGAATTTATTTACTTAAATCCACTCTTCCTTTTAGAAAAAAACCTAAATTTTCGATTAATTCAGACCATTTTCTCACTTTGTCGAATCATCATTTATGCGGATGTACAGAAAATTTTATAATGCTAAAATAAAGTTGAATTTATCCTAGGAAGGTGGATTATGGAAAAAAAGAGATTAATACTTTTTCTTACGACTTTACTCATTTTTATTTTTTGGGAGGAGAGACATTCTTCTGCAGAATCAGACATTATTCAAATTGGCGTAGACAGTGCAAATGTACGCAGTGAACCTGCCATGACAGCGAGTGTCATCAGCAGTGCAAAACGAAATGAGCAATTCCAAGTGCTGAAGGAAAAATATGATTGGTATCAAATTCAACTCTCTGATGGAAAAAAAGGGTGGGTAGCAAGTTATATCGTCACAAAAGGTACCGGCGATTCACCAGCATCTGATAGTCTAGCATCATCCAGTCAAACTGGTACCATTACAGCGGATCATGTAAATATAAGGGATACCCCTTCCTTATCGGCCTCTATTATTGGAAAAGTAAACAACGGTGATCAAGTCAGGATCACATCCGCAACGAATGGGTGGGTTCAGATTCTTTATCAAAATGAAACGGCATGGGTAAGCGGCCAATTCGTTCGTACGCAATCAGCGCAAAGCACAAAATTAACAGATAATTTTGTTATTATCAGGAATGAAGGAACAAATATTCGAACAAGCCCGTCTACATCTTCACCCGTTCTTGTTAAAGGATCACCTGGAGAGCGTTATCCGATTATAGGACAAGAAGGTGAATGGTATAAAATCAGCTTAGTAAACGGAAACGAGGCGTATGTCGCCAACTGGGTAGTTTCTTCTTCCAATGATACGAATTCGGAAACAAGGGATTCGAACAGTTTGAATGGAAAAGTAATCGTTCTCGACCCTGGACATGGCGGAATAGACGGTGGGACAACGGGCGCGCAAGGAACAATCGAAAAAAAAATGACGTTACAGACGGCTAATCGTTTGGCCAAAAAACTTCAACAAGACGGGGCCACTGTTGTGATGACAAGATCCAATGATACATACGTTCCGCTTCCTACTCGTACAAATCATGCCCATTACCACGATGCTGATGCGTTTATTAGCATTCATTACGACGGGTCTCACGAAAAAAGTGCAGCTGGCTTTACAACATATTACTACCATCAAAATCAGCAAAAGCTCGCAAGCAGTATTAATAATGGATTAGCTAACTCTATTTCTTCTAAAAACCGCGGCATACGGAAGGGCGACTATTTTGTCTTGCGTGAAAACAATCAGGCTGCCATTTTGCTTGAACTTGGCTATCTAACAAACACATATGAAGAATCATCGATTGGAACGGAGTCCTATCAGCAGCTTGCCACAAACGGCATTTATAATGGATTGCTTTCTTATTTCTCCAGCTAAAAAAACAGTTCCGGAAGCATCGCTTTCGGAACTGTTTTAATAGTTAATAAATCAACTTCACCATTTCATCCAGTGTTATCTGACCAAAATAGTGTTTCATTTCAAGTGGCTGCAGTGCCTTCCTAATCGCTTCTTTTTCATGTTTAACCCCTTTAAGCACTGTTTCGACTTCATGAACATCACCTGCTCCGAAAAAGTCACCGTAAATGTGTGCATGCTCAATCAAGCCTTTTTTCACATTTAAACGGAAATCAATTAGGCCAACCGGGAAGCGGTGCGAACGCTGAATATTGAATGCGGGTGGTTTTCCATAATTCCAACCCCAGTTTTGATACCGTTCGTTTGAAATGGATTGGACCGCCTGCCAGTCCTTATCGGTCAATTTGTATTCTTTAATATTTTCTTCTCCATCAAAAATATTCGTCAGCAAAAACTGACGGAATTCTTCAATCGTCATTTTTTCTCCTAACAAATCAGAGTCAAAAAAAATCAAGTCTACTAATGTAGCAGACTTGATTTTTCATTTGGCTGGCTTGCTGACAATTTTTCCATAACGATAATAAACGAGGACAGCAGATAAAAAACCAACGACAGCTAGAAATGCGTCAAATATAAAAATGCCTGACTTGTTAAGCACGTAAGTCAGGCATTTTCGTTAAGCTGGTTTATTAAGTTCATCAACAACAACTTCCTCCTCTACCTCACAATTGGAGTCTCTTTCCGCATCCATGTCGCACACATCATAGTTTTCGATAGACAATGATCCGCCTTCATCTAACATACGAGCCTTATCCAGCTTTTCCATAAGCACGTCTTCAGGCTTGCGACGAACAGTGGCCGCTTTCATGATAACCCCTCCTTTACCTTTTCTATACCCGTTTTTTCCACTTTGTATTCTTCTTTTCAAAAAAAGCCTGACTTCACTGTCAGGCTTCGGGCTCTATTGTTAATTTTTTTTCCATTCTTTTAATTCAAGACGACGTATTTTCTGAGCAACAACGGGATCATTCTCGGCAAGTGTTTGTGCTTCCTCATAAGAATCTGCCACATATATGACAAGCCCCCCCGAATTATCGCCAAACGGGCCTCGTGCATACACCTTTCCTTCTTCCTCTAATTTCTCTAAATACTCAATATGAAGCGGGCGCACTTCTTTATTTTTCTCTGGATCTAACATATGTAACAACGCAGCATAATAAGCCATTTGTTCTCCTCCATATCATGTATTCATACATGATCTATTCTATCAAATATTTTCAAAAGTTTCGATTCAAACAAAAGGACTTCATTTATGATTTGACGCGTTTATACTATAATAAATATAAATCACATTTAGCAGGTGTACATGTATGGACATTAAGCATTTGCAATATTTTATTGAAGTAACAAACTTTAACAGCTTTTCAAAAGCAGCGGATCATTTATTTATTACGCAGCCGACGATCAGCAAAATGATTAAAAATTTAGAGACGGAGCTTGGTGTTGAACTGTTTGACCGGTCCCGTAAAAAAATTGTATTGACGGATGCAGGGCGGGTTTTACTTGAACAGGCAAAATTAGTAGACCAGGCATTTCACAATTTAGAAATAGAGCTGGACAATTTACTGGCACTAAAAAAAGGACATATTCGAATCGGCCTTCCGCCTGTTTTTGATGCGCATTTTTTCTTGAAAATCACCGGCGACTTCCATAAATTGTATCCATCTATCACCTTCCAATTTTTAGAAGATGGTTCTAAAAAAATTGAAGAAGATGTTGAAAACAATGATCTCGATATAGGAGTTATTGTGCTGCCGACAAAAAATGAAGTATTTGATCATTTTTCCTTTATGCAAGAAGATTTAATGCTCGTTCTTCCTCGTTCTCATCGATTAGCAAATAAAACAGAAATCCATTTATCTGAACTAGCAGCCGAATCCTTTATTTTATTTAATAAAGACTTTGTTTTAAATGATCGGATTGTTTCTTCCTGCAATCTCGCGGGCTTTCATCCATACGTTATTTCGGAAAGCTCCCAGTGGTCCTTCATTGAAGAAATGGTCGCCTCTGAACTAGGCATTTCTTTATTACCGGAAAGCATCTGCCGTCATCTTAATGATCATGTTCGGGCTGTTAAAGTAGTAAATCCTTCGATTAATTGGAACTTGGCGATTATTTGGCGGAAAAACCAATATCTTTCGTATGCTGCCAAAGAATGGCTACAGTTTATGAAAGCACAATTTTCAAAACTCAATACACATGGATAAAATTTTTTTCTGTTTGGAAGCATTTACATTGAAAAAAGCTATGCTATTAATGAAAAAGAACCATTTTACTTCCTTTTAATGACGGCGTACACTTGTAGCAGATTCCATTACAGAAGGAAGCGACACACATGAATGCCACAAAACAGGCCATTAAAACGAGAGAAAGCCGCATTGTACATGCAGACCAAGTATTGTCGTGCGATTTAAATAACTATCAAACACTATTTGGCGGCGTCCTCATGAAAAAAATCGACAGTGTTGCGAGTCTGTCCGCACGACGCCACGCACGTGTAAAAGAATGCGTGACTGCATCAACAGATTCCATCGATTTTCTGGATGCGATTCATGAAAGTGATTCGCTTTGCCTGGAATCATTCGTCACTTATACAGGCCGTACATCAATGGAGATTTTTTGTAAAGTGATTGCGGAAGACTTCATTACAGGGAACCGCCGCATCGCTGCAACTGCTTTTTTAACATTTGTTGCACTCGATGAAAATAAACGCCCTGTTGAAGTTCCTGGGGTTATCCCCGAAACAGATGAAGAAATATTTCTATATAATTCGGCAAAAGACCGTGCCGAAATGCGTAAGCTGAGAAGAACAAAAAGTAAAGAACTTGCGGAATATATGACATTGAAAAAACCGTGGGATCGATAAAGGGGGATGAGAAAATGATTGCTACTTTATGCAGCCTTGGCGAGTTAAACAAGGCAAAAAAAGCATTGGATCAGCTAGAACGTACTTATCCGATACTCTTTGAAAGAATGGTGCATGTCATTAATTTAACGCGTGCTTTGCAATTGAAATATCAGTATATGGGCTGCCTTCTTATGGATGAAGACTTACCAACCTGCCCGCCTAACCTATCAGAAGGATCTGTCCTTCGTTTATATAAAAAAGAAATGGATACATTAAAAATGGATGCAGATGCACATGCATTAAAACAAATGTTTACAACCTTTAAAGAGACGGGGTATGCAAAAATCAGCCTGCTCGCCCTCGGTCACACGCCTGAATCATTAGTAGGCTCTTCCAGTGTAAAATAAATAGGATAAAGAAAGAATACACCTTAAAAGCTCTTGCTTTCAAGGTGTATTTTTTTATTTTTCTCACCATCTTCTGGTCTGTTTCATTTGTTTTTTGCCTAACATCCATCCTTTTCTCTTCACTTCAGTTTTATTATAATATCCAATTGTGTACAATAACGATAAGTGGGATTAGCTGTCTTCTTTTTTTCATTGGTACATAATAGTGATTTCGAAAAAACTTATTAAAAGGCGATGGGGAGAATCTAAATGACTAACGTGAATAGACGAATTGAAAAAGATTTTTTAGGGGAAAAAGAAGTACCTGTTAATGTCTACTACGGCATTCAAACATTGCGTGCCGTTGAAAACTTTCCGATTACAGGCTATCGTATCCACGAAGAGTTAATTAAAGCGATGGCCATTGTCAAAAAAGCTGCTGCCATTGCCAACAAAGAAATTGACCGTCTCCCTTCTCATTTGGAAAAAGCCATCGTCCAAGCCGCTGAAGAAATTATTGACGGTCAGTGGCACGAGCAATTCATTGTAGATCCTATACAGGGCGGAGCTGGCACGTCCATTAATATGAATGCAAATGAAGTTATTGCAAATCGCGCATTAGAAATACTCGGCAGACAAAAAGGAGACTATGCTTTTTTAAGCCCCAATACACATGTCAACATGGCACAGTCAACAAACGATGCATTTCCAACTGCTATTCATATCGCAACACTGGCTCTTTTGGAAAAGCTGCTATCGACCATGGCATACATGCATCAAGCGTTTAAAGATAAAGCGAAGGAATTTGATCCTATTATCAAAATGGGCCGCACTCATTTACAGGATGCTGTTCCAATCCGGCTCGGCCAAGAGTTTGAAGCATACTGCCGTGTGATCGAGCGGGACATCAAACGCATTACTCAATCGCGGCAGCACTTATATGAAGTAAATATGGGCGCAACAGCTGTTGGCACAGGCTTAAATGCGGACCCTCAATATATTTTATCCGTTGTCAAACAATTAGAGAAGATCAGTGGTTTTCCACTCCTTGCAGCGGAAAATTTAGTAGATGCAACGCAAAACACAGATGTCTACACAGAAGTATCCGCTTCTTTAAAAGTATGTATGATGAATATGTCCAAAATCGCAACCGATCTAAGACTAATGGCTTCCGGTCCGCGTGCCGGGTTAAATGAAATTGACTTGCCGGCACGGCAGCCAGGTTCTTCGATAATGCCAGGAAAAGTGAACCCTGTAATGGCTGAAGTTATTAATCAAATTGCCTTTCAAGTAATCGGGAACGACAATACCATCTGCCTTGCATCAGAAGCTGGTCAGCTTGAATTAAATGTCATGGAGCCTGTCCTCGTTTTCAACCTGCTTCAGTCAATTAGTATTATGAACAATGGATTTAACGTTTTCACGAATTACTGCGTTTCAGGTATAAAAGCAAATGAAGATCAAATGAGACATTATGTAGAAACCAGTGTCGGAACGATTACTGCTATTAATCCGCATATCGGCTATGAAACAGCAACAAAAATTGCTCGTGAAGCGATTATCTCTGGGAAATCTGTCCGAGAACTTTGCAAACAATATAGTGTTTTATCTGATGAAGATTTAAATCAAATTTTAGATCCTTATGATATGACCAATCCGGGTATATCTGGTGCATCTTTATTAGATAAGTAAAAAGATCAGTCTTCTCGTTTTTAGGGAGACTGATCTTTCATTTATATTTGGTACGCCAAAATTATGTTAAGACATAATCAGCCAGTACTCTTTGCACTTCATAAATGTTTAAATTTTTATTAAATTGTTTCTTAATTGGTGCGGCAGCACCTGTAATCCATATTTGCAATTCTGCATCCAGATCAAAACTTCCTGCTGTTTCAATACTAAAACGGGTAATACTCTTATAGGGCAAAGACTGAATTTCTACTTTCTTGCCTGTCATGCCTTGTTTATCTACCAGGATTAACCGCCGGTTCGTGAAAATGAACAGATCACGAATCAGTTTATACGATTTTTCTATTTCTTCATTTGTAGCCAGAACATCTCCGAATTCCTTCTTGATATCTTTATTATCAACTTCTGAAGCATTCCCCATCAGCCCGTCTAAAAATCCCACCTCATCCACTCCTTCATTGTTTTTCTTATTATATGATGGCGATTCCCATTTTAATAAAATAGATTTATCCAAGTTAAAAACTAGTGAACGGCACTTCCAAGCAATAAAAAAGCTTACCTCCAAATGATTGACTGGATGGTAAGCCTTTTTGGTTAATTCGTTTTTTCTTTTGACAGATACTCCTCTTCAAGCGCGGCCACAATCTGATCGATCTGCTGCCCTTGTCCACTTAAGACGGCTGCTAAAAAAGAGCCTTCCACGAGAGGAACATCAACGAAGCGAATGGTACGCTTTCCCGCATATAGTTCGAGAGCCATTTCTGCGTTCATCGTTGCTGATCCGATATCGGTCAAAATCAATGCATCATCAGAAATTTGAGAAAAAGCTTGCTCGATTCGCGAGACTTCTGTCCCGATTTTTCCATCTTCTAATCCGGCTGCAACCAGAATCTCAACAGATGGTGCCATTTCAGCCAGCAGTTCCTTTAAACCTGTTGCAAGTTTTTCACTATGCGAAACAAGAATTAGATTAATCATACAGCAGCACCTCCACGATTTTCTTTAAAAGGATCGAACTCGATAGGGCTCCTGGATCTTGAATAGTCTTTGTCGCTTCACCAAAGTAGGAAGCGCGCCCCTTTGTCGCCACGATTGCCTTCGTATCAGCTAATGCCTGATCAATGACTTTCTGTAAATTCGCATCGGTTTGAAGGGCGGCAGTAAAAGGTTCCCAAATATCAACCATCGTTTTCTGACCAGCTTGTGATTTCCCCCGGCTCTTGAGGCCTTCCGTTGCTTCTTTAAAACCAGCAAACAGATCTTCTCCCTCTACCGACTGTTTGTCTTTCCATTTTGTCGCAAACTTTACGAATGCTGTTCCGTATAAAGGGCCCGAAGCGCCGCCGACCGTCTTAATAAGCGTCATTCCAACTAGTTTTGACAACTCGCCAAGATCCGCAAAAGAATGCTGTTCCTCAAGCTCCTTTTTAACCCCTTGAAAACCGCGAGACATATTGATCCCATGATCGCCGTCTCCGATTTCCCGGTCTAGATCAGTCAGTTCATCCTTTTGCTGTTCAATTGCATCTGCTGTTGCAAGCAAAGCTGTTCGTAATGCTTCTACTGTTAACTTCATCTATTCCACCTCACACTAAAAATCCGATTGCCTTCGACGAGGCATCTAAATATTGAAGTAATTCTTCATCAACAGGGAGTAACGTGATAGAGAACCCGTGCATTTCAAGGGCCGTCATGTAATTTCCTACATAAGGACGGACAATTTCATACCCTTTTTGTTCAAGTAATTCACTTACATATTTATAGGTCAAGTATAGCTCAGAAACTGGCGTTCCGCCCATGCCGTTTACCATAACCGCAACGCGCTTATCCGCCACCTCAGCTGTCAAATGCTCGACTAGCTGCGCTGCGATGTCTTTGACTGGAGCAACCGCTTTTCGTTCGGTGCCTTTCTCTCCATGGATGCCAATCCCGATCCACATCTCATCCTCAGACAGTTCAAAGCCCGGCTTTCCACTTTCCGGCATGTAGCAAGGAGACAGTGCCATGCCCATTGAACGGACTCGGCTGATAACTTTCTCGGCTACTTGCTTCACCTCATCCAGCGATTTTCCAGAAGCGGCAGCAGCTCCAGCAATCTTATGGACGAAAACCGTGCCCGCGACACCGCGACGATCTTCTTTATTCTTAATTGAAATATCGTCATTTACTATCACGGTATCAACTTGGATTCCTTCTAGTTCTGCCAAGTCTTTCGCCATGTCAAAATTCATAACGTCGCCCGAGTAATTTTTAACAACTAAAAGTACGCCCGCACCTCCATCTGCTGCTTTGATTCCCTCAAGCACCATATCCGGTGTTGGAGAGGTGAATACTTCCCCGCAAACAGCCGCATCGAGCATTCCATCCCCAATATAGCCCGCGTGTGCAGGTTCATGCCCGCTTCCTCCGCCGGAAACGAGACCTACTTTACCAGCGATGGCTCCTCCTTTTCGTTTAACAATGTTCAAGCCATCTACCTTTTCGTACTGATTTGGGTGAGCTAGTACAAGGCCTTCTACTATATCCGACACAAATCGATTTGCGTCTTGTATTAACTTATCCATGTCTATCTCCTCTTTCTGATTTCTCTTAATAGTATAATAATTCGACAAAAACAGCAGAATATCCTGCGCTATTTATTTAGGAATGAACGGTCTTTTTTATTGTCCAAGCTGCTCAATGTTCGTACGAAGTTCTTGCAGCTTTTGGATCGTTTGCAGCAACTCCGTATTTTCAATTAAAGCAGCTGGGTCTACAACACCATTCTCAAGTTTGACTAGCGCATCACTTATATCCGTCTCAAGCTGAGCACTATAATCAAGCACTTTGCTATGAATACCTTCTGCAACAGCAGGCGCTTCGATTTCCTGCATCATATTAATGTCCTGCTGCATATTTTCCAACTGTTGCTGTACATCCTCGACAATATTCGGGTTAGATGCGGCATTTTCCAGCAATGCCGGTACCTCACTTGCAAATTGCTGTGTTTCATTTAAAAAGTCAGTTATATCGGTTGCGTACGTCAATGTATTGTTTGCTTCCTCGAGTAGACTGCATCCACTTAGAATAACAGCAGATAATCCGAATGCTGTGAACCATTTCATCATCATTGGTTTCCTCCATTGAGTTTTATACTTGATATACGTCTAAATGAATAAAATAGATTCGTTTTTATTGTTAGCTGCTCTATTTCATAATAAAAAAACTGCTTATTTAGCAGATTTAAAAAGGGATATATTCCCGTTTTTTTCTAATTGTGCATTTACATGATTCGCCGCAACAGCAAATATGTGTACACGTCTCCCAATCTGGATGGTCGTATCTTCAAATACTGCATTTATTTTAATGACACCATTTTCCGGCACCTGTATACGCGTTTTTGATCCCGCTTCCGAGCCTGCTTCATTAATCATCACATTACGTCCCGCGACAATTTCACCACCTCTGCATACCCCGCGAATAAATACATCATTACCTGCGCGGACATGGCAATGGTAAATTCCTTGCCCATTTACAACTAAATCGCCGCTTGAATAAAGAGAACTATTAATAGCGTAAGGAACAGTCAACTGACAGTTAGGTTCAACTGGAACGCTATACAGTTCATATAACTGGCGCAACACTTTTGTTAGATCTTCAATCGCTGCTACTTTATTAATCTGCTCTTTTGAAAGCGTAATAAACATGCTATGCAGCCGCGCTGAACTTATCGTCCATTCTTTTTCAAGAATGGACTGATGATCATTGATATTCTTCAAAAACTGGATTAAAACCCCACGGAAATCTGTATATTTACGCTCAAGCAATAAACGGATCAAAGAATGAAGCTCCCCTACTTGAAGCTCTTTTTCATTTTCACGACGTGCCATCATTAGCTGTTTAATCGCCAGCATCATATGATCCAAATAGTATAAAATTTCTTTCGCCTGTGCGACCAGTTCATCGATGACGATATTTGATTTACCTGCGCTGATTGTCGAAGAAAACACATTGTTTTTAACGGTTACAGACTGTCCAGATTCAAGATGAGCTTTCGATACTGTTCCTTTTACAATAAGGTTTCCACCGGATTCAACCGTCATCGATTCCTGCACATTCCCGAGTACACGCACATCACCTTGAAAATGAATGTTGCCCGAATCAAGATCTATATCTTTCGAATGAATAAGTTCTTCCATAACATCTGCCTTTAACATCATTCCTCTCCACTCTAATTGCGGCCTTCCGCCTTTTAAAGCGATGATCTTCTTATTAATCAATATCACATTTTTCCCAGGATGAACCGTTACATCTTTCACCGTTTTTGGTGAAAGGGGTTCCCCTAACAAATTGGTTCCCGCCATTCCTGGCACCGATGGAATGACTTCTGCAATTGTTTCTCCTTCTTCTACATTAACAAATGGTTTTTTTTCACGGTAATCCACTTTTTCTGTTTCATTCCATGATCTATCATCAGGCTCACGAACGAGCACATGAACATCCCCATTTAATCCCTCTGTCGGATAGGTTCCTTTTGCAATAATATAATCTTTCTTGCTCGGGTTTCGGCACATATCGACAATTGCATGCTTTAATATGCCATGCGTTACACTCAACTCCTGTAGCCGCTCCATCACTTTCTTCACTGCTAGATCATTTGATTCCAGCACTTCCTCTTCCGCTTCAATCCGCAGCGCCAACGCTGGCTTCTGATCATTCAAATATCGATTAATCCGCTTGCCCGGCTCATATGAGAGAACCGCCAGCATATTCTGTTCAATAAGTTGAATGTCCATCTTTGACGCAAACACTTCATCAGTGAGATGCACTAAAATAGTATCAAGCGGTGTCACAGCTGTCCGCTTTTCAATTTGTTTTCCATTCACAATAACCTTTACGTTATCTGCTGGTTCAATAAACGGATAATGCTCTCCCGCTGCCTGCACAAAGACAGACCCATTTTGTATAAATACACAAGGCTCTTCTTTTTTCGAAGGGACTTGTTCATCCTCCCTATCATCGGGAGACAAATCAGTTGATTCATTTATATTAAATGGTTTCTTCTGTTCTAGCTCCATTGCAGGGACAGCCTTTTTGATTACAAGCACTTCTGCCGGACGCTTTCTCAACCCGAATAAGCCTTTAGCTGGCCTTGACAACACTGTTACATTCACCTCATTGATCGTAGCACCAAGAAGGGTCAGTGCCGTATTCACTGCGTCCTCAACTGTTTCTCCTTTAGTTTGAATGGATGGTTCCACCTCATTCACTCCTTTTGCAAAGACTTTCCACGCTTTATTAACAGCTGCAATGCTCCCTACATAATCAAGAAATAAATGTAATATAGGATAGGCTGAATAGTACAAACCTGTCTTTACACCGCTAGACAATATGCGACATTTTCAGTAAATAGTACTATTATCATAGTACTACCGTATATCAAAAAGGGGAACACTTTTTTGATCCATTCCCCTTCTCCTTACCCTTTATAACCGTACATTAAAAGCCTTCGACCGCATTCGGTCGAAGGCTCCATTTTACGTCTTACACCAGTGAACAATACCTGCTGTCTGTTCTACCGCTTCCATTGCCGGTTCCTGTACGGCGATAATAAAACACGTCGCTGGCCCGGATGATTTTTCTATGTTCAGTTCACATTCAAAAGACTTCCCGGTAAGCTGTTCTAGCTCATAACGAATTCCTTTTGATCCAACTGGTACAACCGACTCAACACCTGGCATCGAATAAATTTTTTTAAAAACAGCTAAAGAAGCCACGTCCTCCGGGTTTTCTAAGACTTCCAAACCGACAAGCGGCTTGCCAATAACACCGTACCGTACTGCATTCTGATCAAATTGATTAATAGTACGTACAGCCCTTCCTATGATAACGACGCCTGCGGCGGACTGATTCATAACAAAATTCGACTCAGTGCTGCCGGTCAATTCAAGCGTACAGCCAATTTCTGCTGCCGCTTTTTTAATGCCTTCACATAATAATAGCCATGCAGCGTCTCCAGAAAAATTGTGAACGATCGCCGCAAACGGTTCACCGCCTGCTGCAACGCACTCCATTAGTGCAACACGTGCAGAAAAATAACCAACAGTCTCATATGGAACACGAATGATATCATCCTGCTTATTGCCAACAGCCCCACTATTGTCTGTGGCGATAATGAGTCCATTCGTTCGAATAACGTCACGCATGTAGACGACCATACCGTTTTTCAATAGCCTGTTTGAGACGCGGTATTAAAATAACAGCAATGACACCATTAAAAATCGCCGCCACTGTAATCCCTGGCACTGCCCCGATATAAAATGGAATCCCCATAAGTAAGATAAACGGAGCCGGGGAAATAAATCCATTAAAGAGGATAAACACAGGCAATGCCATCCATTTATGCCTGGATACGTATAATTTACCAAATATCCATACAACGGCTGCCATTTCAAGTGCTACTAAAACATGCAGCGGACCCATCGGAAGTCCACCAATGAGGGCCGAGACAAGATGACCAAATGCTCCGACTAAAGCGCCAGCAGCCGGGCCAAGTAAAACCGCAGCAATTAATGCTGGAAACGAATCAAGCGCCACGCTTGAAATCGGTGCTGGTATTTTGATCATTCCCCCTACAACTGATAAAGCAACAAACAGACCGAGCCAGCTTATTTTTTTCACACTCATTCTTTTTCTTCTTTCCTCTTGCCGCCGCGAAACACTTTTGCACTTCGCACATACTCCACATCTTTCACACCTTCACGAAAGTTAATGACACGTGCAATCGCAAAGAAATAATCAGACAAACGATTCAAATATTTAAGCGTCACTGGATGAATATCGTCTTCCTGACGCATTAACGCGACAACAAGTCGTTCTGCTCGACGTGTAACCGTACGTGCCAGATGAGTCACTGCTGATCCTTTTGAACCGCCTGGTAAAATAAACCGTTCTAATTCCGGAGCCTCCGTAATATACACATCAATTTTCTTTTCCATCTCATCAATCGATTCCTGTTGCAGCTTAAATCCGCGCTTTCCATTTACTGTCGCAAGGTCACCGCCACAGTCAAACAGCTCATGCTGTATCGTTTCCAAATCTGCTAGAATATCTTTAAATTTCGCCGGATCAAGTTCAGTTGCCACCATGCCGACAACTGAATTCAGTTCATCAACAGTCCCGTATGCTTCCACGCGCAAATGATCTTTTCCAACGCGACCGCCAATAATACTCGTTTCACCTTTATCCCCTGTTCTCGTATACAATCTCATCGTTCTTCCCCCTTTATCATTTCGGCAATGCCGTACCAGATCGTATCTACCCGGCTTGAAGCCGCTGCTGCATCCTGAAAACACCATCCTGCCGCATCACGCCAGTGTCGATCAAATGCATTCATCGGCACAATGCCTTTCATCATATCCGTCCCGATTAACACGACATCTCGTTCTTCTTTTTTCCATTGGTCAAGGTCCTTTTTAAACAAAACACGTGCTTCAAATGCACTTTCTGCTTTTTCAAGAAGGATTCTGACATGTCTTTCAAGGCCTTCTAACACAATAATATCTTCTGTAAATTGAGGTACTTGCTTTTCTTGATAAAATGAATGCCATTGATGATCTACTTTATCTAGTCTGTAATACTCTTTTACCCATTGCTTTTTTCCATTGAAGGCACCACCTGTAACGAGATGCATCGCTCACCCCTCCTCATTGCGGAAAGAGAACCTGATAATTCATAGCCCTGTCCGTTATCCGACGTCCAATCTGAAAATGACTTTTCTTCCGGTGCAAACACCGACAATAAATGACGAATAACACCGCCATGCGTTACAATCGCCGTCCGCTGAATGTTCTGCTCTTCCATTTCCGTAAGAACCGTATGAAATGCTTCTTCTATCCGCTCCGCAAATGCAGCATATGAATCTCCGCCTGGTACTTGAATCGTATAATCATTGAGCCAGTCCCGATAAATGGAAAGGTGTTTCAGTTCCGCGTGTGTCTTGTTCTCCCATTCCCCGAAATGGAACTCCCTAAATTCATTTTTTTGATGCGGCATTCGATTCCAAAAAGCATTGGCGGTCTGCACACATCTGGTCAAATCACTGGATACGATCCATTCATAGTCAGGTACCTGCATTCCACGCAATGCCATTAATCCTTCTTCTGTCACATCCACATCGGTCCATCCGCAAAATTGTTTATTTACATTTGCATATGTTACACCGTGACGAAAGAGACCAACAACCACACGATCATCCATAAAAAAAGTTCTGCCCCTTCCTGCGCGGCGCCGAGTAAATCACCCGTTACACCGCCAAATTCTTTTTGCATGCCTTTCTTAATCAAGACAAAATACAATCCCGAACAGCCTAGCATCATCCAGAATAAGGGATACATACTATACATGCTTCCCACGGTTATTATAAAAACCGCATATATATATGGAAGCGACTTTGAGTGACCTTTTTGAAAAAAATACGCCAGTCCCTCTTCTTTTGCCGGTGGCACGTATTGCAAAAACAAACCTGTTAAGATTTGTGCCAAAAACGGGATGAGCAGTATGAACATTGTATTGCTGCTTCCTGCTGCAACCGTTTCATAAATGAATAAAAACTTTGCTGATAATAGCAAAACAAGTGCAAGAACACCGAAGGCACCAGCGCGTGGATCGCTTAAAATAGTAAGTCGGCGCTCTTTATCACGAAATGAAAAATGCGCATCCGCCCAGTCCATCCAACCATCAAGATGAAGGCCTCCTGTAAAGGCAATTGGCAAAAGCCAGACGATAAATGCGGCAGCCAGCGCTGAAAACGGGAGATTCCCTTCTAGAAGAATCCAGAAGACGCCGGCATAAAGCCCCCCCTTTGCAAGGCCTAACAGCGGAAACAAGTGAAGCACTGCTCGCAGTTCCGCTTTCTCCATCGGCAGCGTTTTATGAAGAGGCACTACTGTAAAAAATTGAATAATAATACCCGCTGCATATAAATAGGCTTTCATACGGGACGGCCTTCCAAAATGGCCTCAAACACCGGCCAGTCAAGATGACGACCGAGATGTTCTGCAATTGCATCATACATTTGATCTCTATTCGAAATCACCGGCGCACGTTCTGTCAATCCTTTTGCCCTGCGGATCTGATTTAGCCACTCTGTCCGGAATAAATCATTATAAAATAAATGGTGCAAATACGTGCCAATCACTTTTCCGTCCGTTGATCTATAGCCTTCTTCATAATTTGTACCCCGCATAAACGGTTTGCCGTATACCTTCGTTTCGCCAAAATGAATTTCATAGCCGGATAGCCAAATACCCTGAGCGATACCTTCTGTGCGAACAACCGTTTTTTCTCTTTTAAAAATCGTATCAGCCGGAATAATTCCTAAGCCTATTGCTACTGAATTCATTTTCCCTGTATCAGTGCCTTCTGGATCAGAAAGAGTTTGGCCCATCAATTGAAATCCGCCGCACAGCCCGGCAACGACACCGCCCCCTTTTGCAAAGGAGACAATTTGCTTATCAAGACCGGTATCTTTTAGAAAAACAAGATCAGCGAGCGTGCTTTTCGTTCCAGGGATAATGACGGCATCCGGTGATCCGAATGAAGCAACAGACTGTACCCAGCGCACATTCACATCTTCTTCACGTGCAAACGGTTCAATGTCGCTTCCATTTGAAATATACGGGAGGCGGATGACAGCGATATCAATTGCCGCGTTATTCCGCCTAAGATCGCAAATTGATAACGAATCTTCCCCTTCAAGTGCATGGTCTGGTAAAAACGGCAGTACCGCCAGCACAGGTATTCCGGTATACTTTTCCAGCCACACCTTCCCTTCTTCAAAGAAGCTTGCTTCCCCATGAAACCGGTTAACGATAATCCCTTTTATACGTGCCCGCTCATGGTCTTCTAACAGCGTAAGCGTACCGACGATTGACGCAAACAGTCCGCCCCGATCAATATCCGCGGTCAGTATGACCGGTACATCAGCTATTTCCGCCGTTTTCATATTTACAACTTCCCGTTTTTTTAAATTCATTTCTACCGGGCTGCCTGCTCCTTCAATAATTATTACATCGCCAAGTTTACTTACTTCTTGCAGCCCCTGCTTGATCGCCGCAATTGCCCGTTCGTAATAATCTGTCCGATACGCCATTCCCGACATAACTTCAAGCCGCTCCCCAAACAAGACAATTTCAGATGATCCATTTCCCGACGGCTTTAGCAAAAGCGGATTCATGCAAGGCCTTGCTTCCAAACCTGCTGCTTCTGCCTGAAGTCCTTGTGCTCTGCCTATTTCTTTTCCGTCCACCGTTACGTATGAATTATTCGATACATTTTGTGGTTTAAATGGCACCGGCCGATAACCTTTTTCTCTAAGAAGGCGGCAAAGCGCTGTTGCGATAAAACTTTTTCCTGCATCCGACGATGTCCCTTGAATCATCACACCACGCAAGTTCCCACTCCTTTCTTCACAACCTTGATACCATGTTCCACAAGCACTGCTAAATCACTTTCTTTTACAATCTTCTGATGAATCCATCCGAGTGTTTTCATATAATCAGCCGTTAAATCAGTCACCGGCACCTCAAACGACAGCTCATTTGAAACAACGATAACCGTTTTTGCCCTTTTATGAACGTCAAGAATGCCATTCGTAATCCTAGCACCTGCTTCAAATACTGATTTATCTTCACGAAAATATTCACCGGCAAGAAGCGTCGTTACGCAGTCAATAAGCACCGTATCATTTGGTTCAATAGAAATGTCCGCAATATCAACAGACTGTTCAATTGTTAACCACATGTAACCGGAATTTGCTCGGCGCTCGCGGTGATAAAAAATACGCTCATTCATTTCTGCATCGGACCTCGATCCACAGGCGACGTATATAAGACGCCCTTCCGGATGAACGTGCTGCATCGCAATTTGTTCAGAAATATCACTTTTTCCGCTCCGGACACCTCCGGAAATAAAGATCAGCATTTATTTCTCCATTCTATGAGCGCTTCAATCAGCTGGTTGTTATCCTGCTCTTTTTTTACAGCAGTTCTAAGCCATCGTCCATTCAGCCCGCGGAAGTTTTCCGTGTGACGAAGAACGATCCCCCGTTCCATTAAAAAGTGAAGAAGCGGTTTTTGATCATCCAGTGCCGGGTCTTTCAATAAATAAAAGTTAACGGATGACGGCAGTATATGAAAGCCTAGCCGTTCCAATTGAGCTTTCATTCTCGTTCGTTCATTATCAATCCAGGGCCTCGTTTTTGCCGCATGCTCATTATCACAAGCAATTTCTTCTGCGACTTGCAGTGCGATCGCATTCATATTCCAGGGCGGGCGGTAGTTTTTCAATTGACGGATAATCGTTTCAGAAGCAATGACATAGCCAATACGCAGACCCGCGACTGCGTACATTTTTGTCAGCGAATGCATAACAGCAAGATGCGGAAATTCATTCACGTATTTCACAAGCGAATCGTCACTTGCAAAATCATAAAACGCTTCATCGATTACGATTAAAGCATTTAATTGTCTCGTTTTTTCAAGCAGCAAAAGGAGCTCCTTTTCTTGAAAAGACTGGCCTGTCGGATTATTCGGTGTGCATAAAAAGAGCACAGCAGCTTCGGCCGCTTTTTCAACGAGTTCATTGATTGGCAGTTGCCAGCTGTCAATCGATACGGGTACAAATTCAATCAGGCAGTTGTAAGCCTTACACGCGTCTTCATATTCAGAGAATGACGGTGTACAGATCACCGCTTTTTGACCTGCGGCATATCGGGCTATAAAGTGAATAATTTCTGCCGCGCCATTTCCGAGTAAAACCTGGTCATGTGCGACGGTAAATTGTTCGGCAATAGATGCGACAGCTTTGTGACCGGTCGGGTCCGGATAGTCTTCAATGGTATGCAAAAGAACCGGCCATTTTTCTTTTAGCCAGCTTGGCGGACCGAATGGGTTTGTATTCACACTAAAGTCAAGAACATTCTTTGGTTCGGTAACACCCGATGCTTTATATAAATGGGACGGGTTCGCCCCATGTGATGGCAATTTCATAAACGCACACTCCTGCTAGAAACATAACCACGAATAAGTACGTGGCCCGTTTCATTAATATGGCGGCTTCCAAAATGTGTTCAGCACGGCGCTCCTTAATCGGGTCACCTATGCAGGGACGATTTGAGACAATGCCTTTATACGTATTTAAACCACCCAGTTCAATTTGTAAAAGGCCAGCCACTGCCGCTTCACACCAGCCGCTGTTTGGTGATGGATGTTTTTTCGCATCACGTATGACTATGTGCCAAGCCTGCCGGCGAATAGCTACCTGTTTGTCTGCCGCGGCCACAAGTAGGAAAGCCGTTACCCGGGCTGGAACATAATTAATGATATCATCAAAACGTGCTGATGCTTTACCGAATTGTTCATATGTATCGTTCCGGTAGCCGACCATGGAGTCGCACGTGTTGACTGCTCTATATAAAAGCGCTGCCGGCCCCCCGCCAATCATTGCCCAAAATAATGGAGCGATGACACCATCTGACGTATTTTCAGCGATCGTTTCCACCGCACCGCGTGTGATCTCACCTTCATCAAGGGTATCTGTATCACGTCCAACAATCCATGATAGTTTGCGGCGTGCTTCGTTCACATCCCCATCTATAAGCGGCTGATAAACGTCCATGCCCGCTTCTTCCAAACTGCGCGGTGCAATCGAGGCCCAGATCATGATCGCTTCGATCAGAATCTGGATGCTTGGATGTATTCGTGATGCGATAGACAAAACAACAATTGAAACGGCCGCTGTGACGGCGAGAATAGCGATGAGCAGCGCAATCCCTTTTTCAAAACGATAGGTGCCTTTGTTCCATTTTATGTCCAGCATTGCAATGAAATGTCCAAACCATTTAACCGGGTGGGGGGCACTTTTGGGATCACCAATTAAACGATCAAGAATGAGTGCCGCAATAATAGCGATAGCATGAGAAATCATTGCATTGCCTTTCTACGGCTGCTTTTTTCAAGTGCTTCTTTCACACTTTCGTACACGGCTCGGCCAATAGCAATGCCTAGCGGTGTAATCGAGCCGGCAAATTGCTGGTATGCACCTCGCTGTGTAGCCGCAATCAGTATGCTGTCAGTTGATGTGCCGGTCGCAATGGTGCCAGTTTCAGGATCACGCACGCACGCATCAGCGAGTGCTTTCGCTTTCGCTTCTGTCGCGGTCATGAGCCCTTGAACAAAAGCTTCTTCGGATAACTTGCCATTGGCAAATACCCAAATGTTGATTGTGCCGGGTTTATTCCATTCTTTCCAGCTAGCACGCGGCCTCGCTACATCGATGGCGTTGCCAACACCTGCTGTAGCGACGACGAACACGGATACACCATCCTGAATTTCACGACGGTACGCTGCATCGTCCATTTTTACCGCTGTCATCATGCCAACAGTTTCATTCAAGTCAAACCCCCGTTCCCGAAAGTAATTCGCTGCTTCTTCTTCAAAGTTATCCAGATTGTAGTTTTTATCGACGTGCCGGTTGACGAACGCACGGCGCCATCCCCAACCAGCTCCAATGACACCAGATGATAATGTTTTTAATGGAACAGGGGGGCGAATCGAAATATAGTCACTGTGCCATTCCAGTAATTCTTCTCCAATTTCAATCGGCTGCACGTCTCCTTGTTCAGGCAGCAAACTCATTTGCGGCTTTGGCACTTCTGGATGGGGCTGTTGCTGCACATCCGTATCGTATACGTCATGGATGTGCTGCTCAATCATAATATCAGTAGGCTTTCCAATGATATGAATACACCCTTCATTCATAAGCAAAAGCCGATCACAATATAAAGAAGATAAATTTAAATCGTGAAAAATCGAAATAACTGTTAAACCGTCTGCCGTCATTCTTTTCAATAAATCAAGCAGTTCTTTTTGAAAAGATAAATCCAAATGATTCGTTGGTTCATCCAATAATAAAATTTCTGGCTCCTGCGCCAATGCCTGGGCAAGGAATACACGCTGCCTCTCCCCCCCGGACAGATCAGACAATGGTTTGTCTGCAAATAAAGAGGTTCCCGTTTGATTCATCGCTTCCTGCACAGCCGTTTCATCTTTATCAGTCCATGATTTAAAAAATCCGGTTTGATGCGCATATCGGCCGAGCGATACTGTTTCTTTGACTGTATAGGCAAACTGGCTCGATGTCATTTGTGGAAGCACTGCAACGACGCGTGCTAATTCTTTCGGTGCATAAGTTGAAAGCGGCTTTTCTTTCACAACAATCGTGCCGGATGCCGGCTTTGTTAACCCGCTGATCATATTCAGTAAAGTCGTTTTCCCACTCCCGTTTGGCCCGAGAATGCCGAATAGTTCTCCCTGTTTAACAGAAAAGGATACGCCGCGGACAATTAGCCCGCTTCCGTATCCTCCTGAAAGCTCGTTTACTTGCAGCATCACGCGACGCCCCCTTTTCGTTTTTTGTTTAATAAAATTAGTGCAAATACCGGTGCCCCAATCAGCGACGTAATGACACCAATCGGCAGCTCAGTCGGTGAAATAATCGTACGAGCGGTTAAATCAGCCATCATTAAAAATCCGGCACCAATAATCATGGAAAGCGGCAGCAGATGCCGATGATCAGGTCCAATAAGAAGACGGACAAGATGTGGAATAACAAGACCGACAAAACCAATTGTTCCTGATACTGCAACTGCCGCACCGGTTAAAACCGAACCCGCAATAAGAACCATTATTTTTTTCCGTTGAACATTCACACCGAGATGTTTCGCTTTTTCTTCGCCAAATGACATTGCATTTAATTCTGGTGCCATATATATCAAAAGCAGTGCACCGGCGATAAAAAATGGTGTCATAAGCTTCACATATGGCCATCCGCGCATTGAAACGCTGCCAAGCAGCCAGTTAATAATCTGCCGCAGTTCTTCTCCAGTGAGTGCAATCATCAATGAAATAAATGAACCAAGAAACGCGCTGAAAATAATGCCTGTTAAAATAATCGTTTCAAGCTTCATTGACCGTTCAATCGTCTGTGCAAACAAAAGCACACAAAAGATCGTTAAAATGGCTGCTGCCACACTGACAACCGGCAGCGTAAATTCGCCGAGAAACGGAATCGAGACGTGAAAAAACAGCACAAATACTGCACCGACTGATGCCCCGGAAGAAATGCCAAGTGTATATGGATCAGCCAGCGGATTACGGAGCAGTCCTTGAAAAGCAGCTCCCGCAATCGCCAATGAAGCCCCAATTAAACCAGCAAGCACTACACGAGGAAACCGGATTTTCCAGACAATATTGTCAATAGAGGCGTCTATCGACAGCCCCGTTCCGAATAAATGATGCGCTAAAATCGCAGCAATATGCCGAAAGGGGACATGTATCGTTCCAACTGCCGTTCCTAGAAAGATAGCCGCCATAAGAAACAACAATGAAAAAGTGTACGCCGTTTTTTTACTCTGCAAAAACGTCCGGGTAGACCGCTTCCGCAATTGATTCAGCTCCTTCTGCAAGACGAGGGCCTGTCCGGCTCGTAATATCCGCATTCACTTCAATGACTTCTTTATTTTTCACTGCATTCACGTTATCCCAGCCTTCACGAGTCAACACGCCATCAACCGCTTTTTCCACATAAGAGCCGTAATTCAGTAAAATAACATCCGGATTTTTTTCAATTACCGCTTCTTCCGTTACTTGCGGCCATCCTTCTTGATCTGCCATCGTATTTTCAACGTTGATCAGCTCAAAAATTTCATTTAAATAAGTGCCACTTCCTGTTGTGTAAAGTGATGGATCAACTTCAAAAAAGACACTTTTCACGTCTTCTTCTTTAATAGCGGCTGCTTTTTCTTCAAGTGCTGCAAAATTCGCTTTTAATTCTTTTACTGCCGTTTCTGCTTCTGCGGTTGTCCCAGTTGCTTCTCCAATCATTTCAAACGAATTGTACATTTCATCGATCGTGTCTGCGTTATTAATGACAAGGACATCGATACCTGCATCGCGAAGCTGCTGAATACCTGTTTCAGCAGCGGCACCCGCAGAATCATGTGCCAAAACAAGATCGGGATCAAGACTGATAATTTTTTCAACGTTAAACTCCATACCGCCGACTTTTTCTTTCGTTTTTACATCTTCCGGATATGTATCATTATCGGATACACCGACGATTTCTTCACCAAGACCTAATTCATATACGATCTCCGTATTGCTTGGTGTTAATGTGACAATGCGTTCTGGAGCTGCTTCAATTTCAACCTCCTGATCGTCCGCTCCTGTTACAGTCAGCGGAAAAGCGTCTGATTCTACCTGTGATTCCTGGTCGTTTGTTGTTTCTAGCGTTTCTGCTTCCTCGGATCCGCATCCTGCTAGTAAAGCCGCTGACAATCCAAGTGTCATCCATGTTTTATTCATCATAATTTCCTCCTTTTTGGAAAATAAAAACGCCTCTACTTGGTAGAGGCGCGTGAAAGACAGGTAGACCTGTCTTTCACACCACCTATCCGCGCAGGTTGTCGGTGCATCGTTCCATGGCAGGTCTCCTGGCTTATGTTCATCGCAAAAAACGCCTTCCCGTGTGTTTCACAGTGGCATCTTGTTTTTTGCTCCCATTTACAGTGGCGGGACCGCGCTGGAATTTCACCAGCTTCCCTTTTAAGAAACCGCTATTTGCGGGTTCACCTGGATACGTTTATATGTATGTTTTCTATTAAAGCTCATTATACACGAAAAAAGAGATCGGTCATAATTTCAGAAAATTCTGTTTTAAAAGGAAGTATATGTTTAGTCTGTAGGGAATAGTGGTATAGGCTAATATATTGCAAAGGATGGAGGCATTTATAATGGGACCCTTAACAGTCATTATCCTTTTTCTTATTATTATGGTCGTTGGTTTCTTTTTCGTTTATTTTCTCCGTGGCTCATTTGATACCAGTGACTCGAACCGAATTGATAAGTTTCCGGGCAATGATAATGATAGCTATTTGATCGGCCATCATTCATCATCACCTGAACAAAAATTGTAATGTGACTCCCTGTCTGTTATAGACAGGGTTTTTATTTAGAGGCTCTGTTGTGGAAAAAGAAGAGAACATGACTTTTTTACAGGAGGAAACAAAATGAAACGGGTCATTGGGTTATTCGAAAGCGAAATTGATGTCATTCGAAAAATAGAAGATTTGAAAGTGAAAGGTTTCAATCCGGCGAAAATAACCGCTCTTACAAAAGATGCGGATTTTTATTTAACGATCCAAAATTGGACAGAAGCAAGCGTTGAAACAGCTGGCCCTTCATTGGCAGAGAAGATAAAATCGATGTTTTCACGAGAAAAACCGGTGAAAGATTCATTAATCGAATTTGGTTTATCCGAAGAAGACGCAGAGAAATATCACGAAGGGCTTGCAAAAGAAAAAGTGCTGCTCGTCACAGACGAACAGCCTCCCGGTACTGTATAAACAAGGCATTTGCTGCCGCTCCTTCTGCACCTGGAAACACCCTGTTTCCCAGTGAAGAAAGCGGCACAATTTCTTGAATAGAATTTGTGACAAATGCTTCATCTGCTGCATACACCTCTTCCGGACGATACAATCCTTCTTCTATATTCATTCCGGCTTCTTGTGCGATTTTCATGATGAACTGCCGCGTTATTCCTGCTAAAATACCGGTTTCAAGTGCGGGCGTATAAAGCGTATTTTGTTGTGTCCAAAAAATATTAGAAACAATGCCTTCTGCCACATGACCATTCCCTGTCAAAAATATCCCTTCAACTTTAGGATCATTTCCAACTTCACGTTTGCCAAAGACATTATTTAAATAATGGTGCGATTTTAGCCGATAATGGCCTTCTGGGCTGTTCCGACGCAGCGTTAACCATTCCCCTTTTTTTTCCGTGAGTGTTTCTACATTATGGAGTGGTTTTTGAAAGACGATCACATTCGGATTTTGATACAATGCTGTTTGCAATCCAATTTCACCATTCCCAGCCGAAACGTTTAAACGAATATAGGCATTTTCCCATCCATTAGCTTCAAAAAGTCTTCTTAACATTTTTTCAATATCACTTCGATTTAATTGCAGGTCAATATTTAATTCTATCAAACTTTCATTTAGACGGAAAAGATGCTCATCTAATAAAAATGGCCTGCCATTATATATGCGAAACGTTTCAAAAACGCCAATTCCGTATAAAAATCCATGATCAAATGGGGAAATACGGACCTCTTCATTTTTGATGATTTCCCCATTTACGTACGTGTACATAGCATGCCTCCATAGGTAGCTATAAAATTTTGCAGCATCTCTTTCCCGTATTCGGTCATGATTGATTCAGGATGAAATTGAACCGATTCGATGGCAAATTCTTTATGACGGAGCGCCATGATTTCTCCTTCTTCTGTCCAAGCAGATACCTCGAAGCAGTCAGGCAGCGTTTCTTTTTTGACAATAAGCGAATGATAACGTGTCGCCCTAAAGGGGTTTGGTAAATTTTCGAATATAGTTTTTCCATCATGGAAAACAAGAGACGTTTTCCCATGCATAAGCCGTTCCGCACGAATGACATCACCGCCGAGCGCCTGCGCAATCGACTGCTGACCAAGACATACGCCAAATAATGGAATCTTTCCGGCGAATTTCACGACCGCTTCCATGCTAATGCCCGCCTCGTCTGGCGTGCATGGGCCGGGGGATATCATCACAAAATCGGGACTCATCTCGGCAATTTGATCGGTTGTCACTTGATCATTGCGGCGCACAACAAGTTCATGGCCAAGTTCACCTAAATATTGTACAAGATTGTATGTAAATGAGTCGTAGTTATCGATCATAAAAATCATTGCGTATCCTCCGCCATTTCCATCGCTTTTAACATTGCAGCTGCTTTTTTAAGCGACTCTTTATACTCATATTCTGGTTTAGAATCAATGACAATGCCGGCTCCAGCCTGCACATAGCCATATCCTTTGGCTGCAAGCATCGTCCGGATGACAATATTCAGCTCCATGTCGCCGTTGTAGCTAATCCAGCCAATCGATCCTGTATAAATGCCTCGCTGTACGGGTTCAAGCTCTTCAATAATTTCCATCGTTCTTACTTTAGGCGCACCAGTAATTGTGCCTCCAGGAAATACTGCATCGATAACATCCGCATTCGTTTTCCCTTCAACGAGTTCCCCGCGTACGTTTGACACGATGTGCATCACATGTGAATATTTTTCAATGACCATGAATTCATTGACTTCAACCGTTCCATATCGGGACACGCGGCCAAGATCATTGCGTTCTAAATCGACAAGCATCACATGTTCCGCCCGCTCTTTTTCATTGTTGATTAATTCTGCTGCAAGCTGCTCGTCTTCCCTATCGTCTTTTCCGCGAGAACGCGTTCCGGCAATCGGACGTGTCGAAAGGCTGGTACCATTTTTCTTCACAAGCAGTTCCGGGGACCCGGATACAATTTGAAAATCAGGTGTTTGAACGTACGCCATATACGGCGATGGATTCAATTCACGCAATTTCGCATAAACCGCAAGCGGAGGCACATCGAGTGTTTTCGACCGACGTACCGATAAATTGACTTGGAATACATCTCCTGCTGCAATGTATTCACGCACTTGCTCGACAGCCTGTTTAAACAGCTCTTCTGGGAACGATACGTCCGTATGGCTTTGCGATTTGGCAGGCGGCCAATGGACAGGTTCAGCCAAGTCTAGCCAACTAGCGAACAATTCATCCAGGCCCTCTTCCGTTTGACCCATTTTCATGACGAATAATTCATTCGTTTCATGATCAAACGCCGCCCATTCATCAAACAGTAAAAACTGGATCTCTGGAAGATCAATGTCTTGCTTCGCTATTCGAGGAAGTGTCTCAATGAACCGGACATAATCGTAACTGATCCAGCCAATCGCACCGCCTTGAAAGTCTGGTAGATCGTCCCGTTTCGATATGCTTCGCTCATTTAAAAGCTGGGTCAACCTATGAAGCGGGTTCCCCTTCAACAGCTTTTCTTGCCCTTTTTCCTGCACAAGCAGTCCTTCAGCTGTTGACGTCGCAATAGCTGTTGGTTTCATTCCCGCAAAGCTATAGCGCCCCCCTCGCCCGCTTTCGAGCAAGGCATGATACATTTCATTTTTCGTTAATGCTGTATATTGAGTAAAAAACTGATTTTTATTGTAGTTTGTTTTACGGTAAAAAATATTCACGTGGTGCCACCTTTCACAATGTTCTATCTTCATCATAATACAGGCAGCGCTTGTTTGGAAATCATCATTTTACAGCAATGAAACGATTAACGGTAACCGGGAATTCCGATGATACGAGTTCTGTCCAGCCTTTTAAAATAGCTTCACGTGCATTCTGAGCCGTCAGCTGCTGGAATAAAATCGTTGTGAAGCCAGCTTCTTTTAATCGTTCCCAGTAACCTGAGAGTGTCTCCATATAAGGAAACTCGGAAGTATGTGAAAGTGACGATGCTTCAGCGAAATCAACGACGAAACGGCCGCCTTCCCTAAGCACATCGTATGCTTGTGCTGTCCACCGGGCTCCTTCTGCATATTTATGAATCGACAGCGGAGCTGCAACTGTATCAAACTTATCTTTCTTTATTTGTGAAAAAACTACCACGGGCAGTACAATCGCGCCAGCATCCGAACAGCACGCTGCTAATGTTTCTGAGCCGCCGACGACCATAATTCGCTCTCCTTGTTGCGGTTGGATGGTTTCATATAAATTTCCTGCTGTAATTTTCAACTCTTTTTTCTGTTTTGTTTTTTCTGCGACTGCCATGGCCAGCCCTCCCTTTTAATATAAAAATCCCTCTTCCTGAGAATATGGAAGAGGGTTATGTTTCTATTTAATCCTCTTATCTCTCAGCCGCAACTGCAAGATTTAGCACCGTGCCTAAAATAGGTCGGTTGCCGGGTATCATCGGGCTTGTCCCTCCACCTGCTCTTGATAAGATGTATTCAATTATTTATTTTATGATAAGAAGGATTATGGCACGTTTCATTTTCTCTGTCAACCATGATACAATTTCCAAAAAAGAAGCGGAGGCTGGGGAAATGAAAATAGCTTGTTTACAGATAGACATCGCATTCGGTAATCCTGAATTGAATTATGAACGGGCGGCAGACTTTTTGAAAAAAGCACATGAAGCAGGATGTAATATCGCGCTCTTACCCGAATTGTGGACGACTGGTTATGATTTACAACGGCTGGATGAGATCGCTGATGCCAACGCTACACGGACAAAAGCGTTTTTATCTAGCACAGCCAAAAAATACAACATGCACATCGTTGGCGGATCGGTTGCAAACGAAACAGAGGATGGTGTAAAAAATACGATGGTCATCGTGAATCGTCACGGCGAGGTCATAAAAGAGTATAGCAAACTACATTTGTTCCGGCTGATGAACGAGGAGAAATATTTGGCTGCGGGTAATACGGATGGACTGTTTGAACTGGAAGGCGAAAAAATGGCTGGATTTATTTGTTACGACATTCGGTTTCCAGAATGGTTTCGAAAACATGTATTAAACGGTGCACGTGTGCTGTTCGTACCAGCAGAGTGGCCGCTTGCCCGGGTTGATCATTGGCGCACACTATTAATTGCCCGAGCAATTGAAAACCAGGCGTATGTCATTGCATGCAACCGTGCAGGCTCTGATCCAGATAATCAGTTCGCAGGGCATTCGATCATCATTGGGCCATGGGGAGAAGTAATTGCGGAAGCCGGTGAAGAGGAAGAAATGCTAATTGGTGAAATTGACTTTGATGTTATTGACGAAATCCGAAGCCGCATTCCGGTATTCGAAGATAGACTTGAGTCATTTTATTAATTATAAAGCGCCCCTATCTGGATAGGCGGCGCTTTATAATTGATTCATGATCATTTGTCATCATTTTTAGCATTTGCAGTTACTACAGCAATATTTTAACCACTTGCTTCAAAAAAACCTGACCATCAGCTATGGACAGGTTTTCGAGTCTTACCCTTTCATTTCCACTCGTATGGTGTCTCCTGATAGACGTAGTAGTTAAGCCAGTTGTAGTAGAGCAAATGCGCATGCGAGCGCCATTTGTTTGGTGGACGTTTTGAGACGTCGTTATCTGGAAAGTAGTTTTCCGGCATAGCAATATCAATACCTTTTGCACAGTCTCTCTCATATTCTTCCGCAAGTGTAGTTGCGTCATACTCCAAATGACCCGTGATCATAATATTACGTGCATCTCTTGACATCATAAGAAGCGGGCCAGCTTCTGGTGACGACGCGAGCATAATCAAGTCTTCATGTGCTTCGATTGCTTCTTGACTCACATCTGTGTAGCGCGATACTGGTGAGTAAAATTCGTCATCAAAACCACGTAACAATTTAATAGTTGGATCCGTAATTGTATGTTTATATATTCCAAAACATTTACCTGGCAGCTCAAATTTGTTAATACCATAATGATGATACAGCGCGGCCTGAGCTCCCCAGCAAATATGCAGCGTCGATGTGACATTTGTTTTTGCCCAATTCATAATTTCCTGTAATTCCTGCCAATAGTTAACCTTTTCAAAATCCATCAGCTCGATCGGTGCACCCGTAATAATGAGTCCATCATAGCGGCGGCTTTTCACTTCTTCCAGTGTAGTATAAAATTGCTCAAGATGTGACTTACTTACATTTTTCGCTTCGTATGTCGCTGTATATAAAAACGAAACATTTACTTGCAAAGGCGTATTTCCAAGCAATCGCAGCAAATGAGCTTCCGTTTTTTCTTTTTCTGGCATTAAGTTCAAAATGAGTATATTGAGCGGGCGGATATCCTGCATCTGAGCACGATCCACGTCCATAATGAAAATATTTTCTTTTTCAAGAACCTCACGTGCCGGCAGCTGATATGGTATGTTAATTGGCATTTAGTTTCCCCCCTGATTTGTATTTTCACTAATTAAAAGCCGAGGACACTCATTCATTGAAAAACACTCGCTCAAATGGTACGACGGCTAAAAGCATATTATTTTTATTGTATCATCTTCGTTACTCCCATCGCGAAAGCCTCGAACCGATAGCTCCCAGCTAGCAGACAATGTAATAATTATAGTCATCTTTCAAGAAAAAAAACAACCACTCCTTGTTATTATTTTTTGAGAATAACAAGGAGTAGTTGTTGCTCTTTATAATTTTAAATTTTTAGGCTCTGTTAAACATCAGGGTTGATATTTCTCCAAAAGAAAATAAGTTACTTTTTGGGAAGTGGTCTCCAATTAGAGTCCCGTTTATCTCTGTTTGTTGGTTGTCGATTCACATGTCTCATAAGAAAAGCTTTTTGATATTGCCTCAAAGATTTTTCATTTGCTCCACCTTGATAATCTGGGTCATCAAATTGAATGTCATCATCTTCCCAAAAACAAATACTACAAATATCGAATGTGCCTGGTGGTTCTTCATCTAATGTTTTATAACCACAGCATGGGCATGTGTATTTCATATAATCCCCCAAAAATTACTTTCGGTTAATTTTACTATTAATTAACAAATTAACCTACTCTATTAGTTGAACAAAAAACAACCGCACTCTTTAACACAGCCATTTTTTAATGCATGGGCAAGTGCTGTGTTAATTGGTTCATCTACTTCTAAAAAATTTAGTGAAATTCATAAAGAAAATAAACGTTTAAAACAAGAAGTTGAAATTCTCAAACGCGCGATGTCTATTATGTCTGCTAAATAGCAAGCATCTGCACATTTTCCAACTTAAAACTATGGTATATTAGACGGTACAAAGTCAGTAAAGGAGTTCGAATAAATGGCAAAAAGTGTAGTAATCGCTGAGAAACCCTCGGTTGCACGTGATATCGCAAATGTATTGAAGTGTACGAAAAAAGGCAATGGATTTTTAGAAGGCGATAAATACATCGTTACGTGGGCATTAGGACATTTAGTAACGCTGGCAGATCCAGAGGCTTACGATAATAAATACAAAACATGGAATTTAGAAGATCTTCCAATGCTTCCCGAGCGCATGAAATTAGTTGTAATGAAGCAAACTGGAAAACAATTTAATTCCGTTAAAAGTCAACTCATTAGAAGTGATGTAAACGAAATAATTGTGGCTACTGATGCAGGGAGAGAGGGAGAATTAGTCGCACGCTGGATTATTGAAAAAGCAAAAGTAAATAAACCGATTAAGCGTTTATGGATCTCATCTGTAACTAATAAGGCAATAAAAGATGGCTTCGCAAACCTGAAACCCGGAAAAGCCTATGAAAATTTATATTCATCAGCCGTGGCACGATCTGAAGCTGACTGGTATATCGGATTAAACGCAACACGTGCTCTAACAACGCGTTTTAACGCGCAGTTAAACTGTGGACGTGTACAGACACCAACAGTTGCGATTATTGCACAGCGTGAAGAAGAAATTAAACATTTTAAAGCACAAACTTATTATGGCATTGAAGCACAGACATCAGATAATTTAAAGCTGACGTGGCAAGACGCAAAAGGCAATAGCCGCAGTTTCGAAAAAGAAAAAGTCGATACCATTGTAAAAAAGCTTGGAAATATCGATGCGGTAGTTATAGAAATTGACAAAAAAAATAAAAAATCATTTGCACCTAACCTTTATGATTTAACAGAACTACAACGTGATGCGAATAAGATTTTTGGTTACTCTGCAAAAGAAACGTTAAATATCATGCAAAAACTGTATGAGCAGCATAAAGTATTAACGTATCCTCGTACAGATTCACGCTATATCTCTTCAGATATTGTAGGAACGCTTCCAGAGCGTCTTAAAGCTTGTGGAGCCGGGGAATATCGTTCTTTAACTAACAAGATCTTAAACAAGCCTATAAAAGCTTCTAAATCATTTGTCGATGACAGTAAAGTGTCAGATCATCACGCTATTATCCCAACAGAAGATTATGTAAATTTTTCAGCTTTTACAGATAAAGAGCGCAAAATTTATGATTTAGTTGTTAAACGGTTTTTAGCCGTGTTACTCCCAGCGTTTGAATACGAGCAATTAACGCTTCGTGCGAAAGTCGGCAATGAGAACTTTGTTGCTAGAGGGAAAACCATTTTATCGAATGGCTGGAAAGAAGCATATGAAAATCGATTTGAGGATGACGATGCAGAAAATGACTTAAAAGAACAAATTTTACCTCGCATCGAACAAGGTGATAAATTAGATATAAAATTAATTGTGCAAACCTCAGGTCAAACAAAGCCTCCTGCACGCTTTAATGAGGCGACATTACTTTCGGCAATGGAAAACCCTACAAAATACATGGATACACAGAACAAACAACTTGCAGCCACTTTAAAATCAACTGGCGGCTTGGGTACTGTGGCAACTCGCGCTGACATTATTGAAAAGTTATTCAACTCGTTCTTAATTGAAAAACGTGGTAAAGATATTCACATTACGTCAAAAGGGCGTCAGCTACTTGATCTAGTTCCAGAAGAATTAAAATCCCCTATGTTAACGGCTAAATGGGAGCAAAAGCTTGAAGCTATTGCAAATGGCAAACTGAAAAAAGAAGTATTTATTTCTGAAATGAAAAATTATACAAAAAAAATCGTTGCTGACATTAAAGCAAGTGATAAAAAATACAAACATGACAATATTTCAACGAAATCTTGTCCGGACTGTGGAAAACCAATGCTTGAAGTAAACGGAAAAAAAGGCAAAATGCTTGTATGCCAAGATCGTGAATGTGGTCACCGCAAAAATGTCGCACGCATCACAAACGCTCGCTGCCCTCAATGCAAAAAGAAAATGGAACTTCGCGGTGAAGGTGCAGGTCAAATTTTCGCATGTAAATGTGGATATCGCGAGAAATTATCTGCCTTTGAAGCAAGACGTAAGAAAGAATCTGGCGGAAAAGTGGATAAACGTTCTGTACAGAAATATTTAAAACAACAAGAGAAACAAGAAGAGCCTTTAAACAATGCACTAGCAGAAGCATTAAAAGGATTGAAATTTGATTAATTAAAATTAACCCCTTCGAATTAATAACATTCAAGGGGTTAATTGCTTTTAGTTATGAAAGGCGAAAAGGGGAATTAATGCCAATTCCCCTTTTCAATCAACTTTTAGTTATTAATGGCAGCTAGTGCCTTTGATTGCTGCTGGACGTGGAAGATCCAACGCTGGATTTCCATCATAGAAACCATGCGGTTTCAACATGAATCCGATATAGTGAGTTGGCATTACTGGCCAATCCTCAGGACGCACAATATGATGAACGGCCATATTATACCAAACAACAATATCTTCGTTTTCAATATTACGGTTCTCTTTTACCCAATGTTCTAGAGTATCTCCGCCTTTATTTTGGTTCGGATATTTTCCAGAAGCATACATTTGATCACGATCAAATTTCGTAACGTGTAAATGGTTTCTAATGAATCCAGCACGTTTCACGATACTTGATTCTTCATGTAAGAATGGAGACGCATTTTCACCAGGTACAAGTTCAAAACCTACTGGCTCACCTACAAAGTTTTTCTTATTAGGGTTAATGATTTTCCATATTCTTGCTGTTTCAAGATTCATTCTTCGTTGAGCTTCTAGTTCTGTTTTGAATGTTGTCGTTTCAGCATGGAATGAATTTAAATAGCGATTGGTTTGGAAATTTGGCGGCGACGCTACTGTGTTCAATTCTTGAACAGAGTTCTGTTGTCCATCGACATTTATATCAATACGGTAATTAAAGATATGTTGGTGAATCGGCGCACTGATTTGTGGTGCAACCAGTGATCCATACTTTGGTATTTCACCTTCCTCAAGCACACCAATATTCAAGATTCCTGTTAATTTTGCTTCATGTTCAATTTTACCGTCTGTATAGAAGTACCAGAAGAATCCGTAGTCATAGTTTGCTACTGTCGTAAAGAATGAAATTACTAAACGACGTGAACGGCGTACTTCTACATCTTCTGTTCTCCAATCTGTATGTTTCCATGCAATTCCGTGATCTTCTTCATGGAGACAGATCGCATTAGGAATTCTATGGATATCACCATTACCCGTGGCCATAACCGCATCGAAATAGTCGATATGACCAACACAGTCACAACCGCGTTCCAATGAGTTGGCTAATTGACCAATTCCGTATTCACCAGCATCAAACGCACATTGCCAGTCATGCGCTGGACTATTATCCCCGTAAGGTACAACCATTTCTGATAAAGCTGCACGGTAGAGGATTGGGCGTTTTACTCCTTTGTCTTCATAATCTACCGTATGAAGAACGAGTCCTTCTCGAGCTGTGTAACCAATTCGGATATCCCACTTTTGCCATTTAATGTTATGACCATTAATTTCATAGCTTGGGCCTTCTGGTTGTGTAATTTCTAACGGTTTTAAATCTGTCCGTACTTGGATTTTATCAGTTCGTTCAGGTTTATATTCTGCATCCATAGGCGCAATCGGTTTTACTCCAGAGTCTTCGATTCTGACAACTTTCATCGTACTTAAGTCGACGACTGGCAATAAACCTGTAAGAGGATAAGCATATGCATTATCGCCTTCATTTTTTTTCACAAAGCAAAGTGCACGAGCAAGTCTTTTTCCTTCATCTTCTTCAACACCAAAGTATCCAACAGACCAAGGATCAACCATAACCAGACTTGGATCCGTAATGCCGCGTTTTTCAAGCGCTTTATGGAATTCAGGATTTTTTTTCACCGTTTCCTCAAGTTCAGCATATTCTTCAAAAAGGAATGAAGGTTGAACGCCTGGAACATGTGTCCATGAAATAACTTTTTCATCTGTAAGAGAGATAACACCTTCATACGTTTGGCTATCTGCTGTGTCTAAAACGATCATGAAAGCTTCACGTACAATTGGGTCGCCTTCTTTGAAGTTTAACACAACTGATTTTTCAGGCTCATACAAACCAACTTGCTCAAATCGAGCTGCATCCGTTAGTCCTTTTTCTTTTCTTGCAATAGCAACCGCTTTTATAATTTCACCGGTTGTAAGAGGCTCTAATGGATGCCCCACTTGCTTCAATGGTTCTTGATTGCTCATGTAATATCCTCCCTTTTATTTACAAAACAATGCTGACTTTTCAAGTGACTTTAAGGTTCAATTCATTGGCACTACCAAGTAGTAGGAAACTCTCGTCAGTAACAGTTTAACCAATTATGAGAAATTTATACAAAAAGTCCGAAAAAACCCCACAACTTTTGCTATTTTCTAACCTAGCCATTCTTTCCAAAATCAAGTGAAGTTCATCCATCAACTATTTGGATTTGCTGCTTAAGACCAGATTCTACTAAGAAACTTTTCGCCTTTTTATATTTCTCCAATTATTCGCATCAGAACCTTAAATAGTATCACAGCTCCAATTAGCCAAATAAGAACATAAAAATCATCATCAAAGACAATTCTATCTATTCTTCCCCCTCTTTCCAAAATAGGAATAGTAAATATATAAGTACAACTCAATTTTTCAACATGGCTAACGATCCAATTCGCTGAAGTACCTTCTCCGGGCATGTGTCCAGATATTCCATAAATGAACGGATCGATGCGCGGATCTCTTTTTGGGTGGCGTGGAACCGATTGACGATCACGCTTCCTTTCAGCCACCCTCAAATACGCTCCACGGCATTGAGCTGTGGCGAGTACGGCGGCAGGAAAAGCAGCGTGAGACGGTATTCATTCGCTTCTAAAAAGGTTTCAAGAGTTTGGCATGATAAAATCCGGGCATTATCTAGGATCATGACGATATGCCGGTCTTTATGCATCCCTACAATATAACGGAGAAATGCCAAAAACGTCTGCGCATTGCACTGTTCTTTCTCCATACACAAGAATTCGCCATTTTGAACGTTCACACAGCCAAACAAGCTGACAGACGCATGGTGGCCGTAAGTCGGAATCTGTTTTTGTTTTCCTTTGGGACTCCACGTGGAGCGCAAAGCCTGTTAATCGCGGATATGGCTTTCATCTTCATATAAAAAGACTAACTTGTCTGACGCGTTTTTTTATCATGGCCAGCTCTTTTTGAAAAGCTTCCTGTTTCTTGCCGTTCGCGCGTTTTAACATATACGTCGGACGTGTGTAGCTGAATCCCCAGCGTTTCAGCATCTTGCCAATTCCCATACGGGTCATCGCAATAGAGTATTTTCGTCCAAGACATGTTTCAAAATACGTGTATCCCAGCTGGATTCACAGCCGTGGCCTTCTTCAGCCGGTGTGCTGTGCTCGATCATCCGTTTTACTTCAGCTTCTTGATCCGGCGACAATAGAGGAGGTTTTCCCGGTGAGGATCCGCGGTGAAGCAGCGCCTTCACCCCCCTGATTGAATTTTTTGACTTAGGTGGAAATCGTATCCTGGTGGACATGCAGCAGCTTGGAGATTTCCATCGCATAATAGCCCTCCATAATAAGTAGGATCATAGTCACCCGCTTGACCATAGAAGCCTTTTTTATCTTTTTTTCATAGGCTTTCAGCTGTTCCAGTGTCCAGCCGTGGTCATTAGTAATCGTCAATCCTTTTCACATTTTCCTCGCTCCTTTGTCCGTTCTTTTAGGAGCAGTATGGACAAAGAAGTAGGCTGCCTAAACACGCCGAAGGATTAAGTTTGATTTATATAATATGTTAGATATCAATTTTGCTTCTATCTAAAAACCCATTCCCTTTTTTGCTGCATCCGAGGACTCGGGCGATGTCACAGGCAACAGATGGCTTTTCTGCAAGTACAACTGTTTTACTCATTCTAACATTCCTTTCTGCTTGTTGCTTTCGCTTATTACACCATATTATTATCCTGAAATAATATAATGAAAAAGGACAAGTGTTATAACATAGATTAAAACGGGAAGTGAAGTACAGAGAAAAGGATTTATTGAGATTATTTGTAGTATAATTTACACAACATGAATGGAGGTTTTTCTGATGATTGCGCAAAAGCGAGGAGATATTCCCTATTTACTCGGTCTTATTTTCTTCATTACATCTGTCGTCTATTTTTTCGCCTCGAACTGGCCGGAATTTGATCGTGCGGTGAAAGGCGGCTTAAGCCTTGCTATACTACTTTTTTGTGCTGGTGCAGCACTTATTTACAGACGAAGCAAAACATTTTCTTACCTTGGAAACTGGTGGTTGTTTCTATCAGTTATTGCATTCGCTGTGGCCGTTGCGCTTGTCGGACAGATGTACAATTCACATGCAGATTCGTATGTACTTTTCTTTGTTACACTCATCCCAACTGTCATTTTAGCGTTACTTACACGCTATCGTCCGCTTTACTGGCTGGCTTTCTTATTATTTGAATTGACCATTTGGATGAAATTATATCCCACCGGAACGTTTATGACATATACAACAGGCGAGCAGCTCCTTCTGTATACCGGCTTGATCGCGCTGCATATCGGAATTTACTTTTTTTGGTTAAAATTGCATGAACAAAAGTTGTCTTTTTTATCACTTATTGCAGCGCAATATTGTGCACTTTATTTACTCATTTCACATGCTGTTTATGACTTATTTACAGATGATGTGGAATACACCTTTATCTTTATGCTGCTTCACTTGCTATACATTGTGTTTATCATTTTTTTCTGGAAAGCCTTTATGAAAGCACGCAAACAGCACCCGTTTGAGCTTGCCATCCATCTGTTATTTTTTGGCCTCTATATCGTCTGGAATGTCTTTTATATATGGTTCAGCATTATGGGAGAATACATTTTTTACGCTGGATTTCCTATGTTATTTATCCTGTTCGCCTTTAGTATTTTCGTGTTAAGAAAACTGAAAACAGCTTCTGAAACGGGTGACCGGAAATGGGTTCGCTATACCATATCGTTATTAACCGGTGTTCTCGCATTTATCGGGACCATTATTGCTGTTTCATCCCTCAGTTCTTTTATTGCGCTGATCTTTGGTTTTAGCGGCGATATGTCAAACAGCTTTCTGCTTCTTGCTGTTCTTTGTATTGGAGCAGGGCTCGCTGTTCGAAAAGACTCTTGGCTTGTTGTTCGGATAACATTGCAAATTACTGGACTTGTCTTTGCTTTCTTGTTTGTTGTATCCGAGTGGGAAGCAACGTGGCCAGCATTTTTAATCTTACTACCATTTATCGTACTGACTGTTCTTTTATTTAAGAAAAAAGAAGCTATTTTATACTATCTTTCCGCTAACGGTGCTCTTTTATACGGGATCATCCATCTGCTCATAGACAATGGTGTAGATTTTTCAATAAGTACATGGATTTTATTCACAGCCGGTGTTTTGAATGCCTGTGCATTTTTCATCTTAAAGAAGCACCCGATCGGAATTGCCGCTTTTTGGCTGTCAATTGCATTTATGCTTTATTCCTTAACAGAAGATGGCTGGGACTCCTTATTACTTCATGTCCTCTTTCTCATTTATATTTGCTGGCACTTATTTCGTCCGATTCTTGGAACAAGATTATACAGGTGGGCAGCTTGGGCAGCATTTATCGGATTTATTATTTGGAAATATTATGAATACGCCTGGCTTCTTCTTCATAAATCACTTACATTCTTTCTTATTAGCATAATCTTTTTTGCTATCTGGTATGTATGGGGACGAAAACAGACTGTACCTGTTAATGTGAAGAAATGGAGTATTAGTGCATTTACAATGGTTATCGCTATTCAATCTGGTTTCTTATTATTCACAGTTTGGCAAAAAGAGCAACTCCTTCAAAATGGGGAAATAGTCGCACTTGAACTTGCGCCGATTGATCCGCGTTCAATGTTACAGGGCGATTATGTGCAATTGAATTATGAAATCCAGGTAAATTACCGCGAACACTATTATAAAGAAACCCCTTCTCTTCCTAATGGAAAGGTAGATGTTTTGCTAGAAAAATCAACCGAAACGGTTGAATATAAAGGGCAAACCATCCCAGTCTATACAGCATCAAGCTTTACACCTACTGGAACGAAAGATGCATTAGCGATCAAAGGAAAGGCCCGTGCTGAAACGTTGACACTCGGTATTGAGCATTTCTTTATTCCTGAAAAATCGGGTGCCGAGTGGGAAGAAAAAACGCATGCCATCATCCGTGTTGCCGAAAATGGCGATGCAATTTTGGAAACGTTAGAATAATAATTTTATACTCTTTTAAGAAGGAATGCTGTACTTTCTTAAATATTATAAATTAAATATTCTAAATTGCTCACAGATGATTGTTACGTCTGTGAGCAATTTTTTATTTCCAAAACCTTCACATCTTCTGTATCTTTCTTCCCTGTTTATATGGTATAACTGTAAAATGATATCGCTTGCAATCAGGAGGGAATTCACATGAGAAAAACAGTTACATGGCAGCTCGGAACAATTATCATCGGCATTATCATTACGATGCTTCTCATTACATCGATTGCTACGTATAAAACAGCATATGATAAATTATATGAAGCAGCAGGAATTGAAGCATATGGATGCGCTAATATTACAATAGGTTTAATCGAACCAGAAGATATAGAATCTATTTTATCTGGTGATGAGAAAACGATGGACAAGGTCGGCTCACAGCTGAATTGGACGACAGAACATAAATCTATATTCGAAACACAGTATATCGTCGACTTTAATGGAAAACTGCTAGCACTTGATGATCATTTAAAAGAAAAAGGCTTTGAACCTGGCGATTCTTTTTATATCGATCAAGAAGCCATTGATATGTTAATAGATACAGGTCATCCGACCTACTCAAAAATTTACGAATATGGCGGCATGGATCGGTTATCCGGCTATGCTCCGATCTATTTGGATAATGAAATTGTCGCGGTCAGCGTCATTGATTTTGATGCATCGATTGTGGCGGATCGGACATGGGATGTAGTGAAAGATGGCATTTTAATTAGTTTAATACCGATGATTGTGGCGTCCATTGTGACAATTATTCTTATTCGCCGCAAAACAAAGCCAATTTCGGCGCTTATTACACAGGCGAAAGAAATTGCAAATGGCAATTTGTCAGTTGAAAACACACATAGTAAAAGCAACGATGAAATTGGCGATCTTGCTCGCACATTAAACTTCATGGCGGCTAACTTGAAACATATGATTGGTACGCTCAAAACAACATCCGGTCAATTAACACGCAACTCACTTGAAACAGCGGAATCTTTAAATGAAATGAAAGTCTCTGTTCAGCAAGTATCTTCTAACATGAGTGAAGTCGCATCTTCTATTTCAGATGGCACGATGAATGCGGAACAATCCACCCATATTTTAGACGAGCTCGCAAGCTTGATTCAAACTGCGAAACAAAAAGCAGATACAAGTGTTGATAATTCAAAAAGGACGATAGCAACAGCAGAGGAAGGCCGCAGCCGTGTAGATGATATTAGCCGGGATATGAACAAAATTAGAACGTCTTCTATTGAAACTGGGCAGACCATTCAACACTTGAATGAATCCACTGCAAAAATCAACCGGATCGCTGGCACCATTGCCAATATTGCTGGACAAACGAATTTACTTGCACTAAACGCCTCTATTGAAGCAGCCCGGGCCGGTGATCATGGTAAAGGATTTGCCGTTGTCGCCGAAGAGGTACGCAAGCTTGCGGAACAATCGAATGAAGAAGTATTACAGGTTGAAAAATTGGTCAAAGATATCACCGGTAATATTCAGCATGTTGTTTCGTCTATGACTGAAAGTACTAACCTCGTTGAAGAAGGAAACAAAACGGTTCAATTCACATCTCAATCGCTTACAGATATTTTAACAGCTGTCTCAAAAACAGCCGAAGAAATTAGCGAAGTGTCGACTTTAACCAATGAAGAGGCTGCCAAATCAGACCGAATCGTTGAATTGATTACACACCTGGCCGAATCGATTCGTGACATTGAAGTAACGACTGTTGATGTATCAGCCGCTGCTGAGCAAACCTCTGCAGCTATTGAAGAAGTCGCCGATCGCTCTACTGAAATGAGTAAAGTCGCTCAGGAACTGGATGAGATTGTCGGACAATTTAACGTTTAATAACGTTTTATGAGCGGGTTTTTACCATTAATTGTTTATACTATCCACATACACATAATACAAATATTTACAATTCCATAAAAAAAGAGCTGCAAAAACATCCGCAGCTCTTTTTTCTTTATTCATTTACCGGTTGTTCTTCCGATTTTGCTTTTGTCTTTTTCGCTTCAATGGCATGAATATGATGGCCGTCAGCGTCACGGATAATAAACTCATATCCATCCTGTTCAATCGAATCACCGAGCTTCACATCAATGTTTTCTGTTAATGCCCAGCCGCCTAACGTATCGACTTCTTCATCAGACAAATGAGTACCAAGCAAATCATTTACTTCTGAAATCAGCACACGTGCATTCAGCAGGTAATGTTTTTCCCCCAGTTTTTGTACTTCCGGCTTTTCATCCGCATCAAATTCATCTCGAATTTCACCGACAATTTCCTCTAAAATATCTTCAACAGTTACAAGACCTGAAGTACCGCCATATTCATCCATTAAGACGGCCATATGAATGCGCTCTTTTTGCATTTTTAGCAGCAAATCGTGAATAGCTATCGTTTCAATCACGCGAATGACCGGCTTCACAAACTCTTCAAGCGGCCGACTTCGATCGCTGTCACGATTTAAATAATACGATAATAGTTCTTTCATATTAACCATGCCGAGAATATTATCTTTATCACCATCATCAACCGGATAACGCGTATATTTTTCGATTTGAATGATCGACGTAATTTCATCCCATGTTAAATCTTTTGATAACGTTATCATATCTGTACGCGGCACCATAATTTCTTTAGCCACACGCTCATCAAATTCAAAAATACGATCAACATATTTATATTCAGACTGATTAATTTCACCGCTTTTAAAGCTTTCGGACAAAATAATACGCAGCTCTTCCTCAGAGTGGGCCATTTCGTGTTCAGATGCCGGTTTTAAGCCAAAAAGACCGACTAAGCCACGGGCTGATCCATTCAGCACTTTAATGAACGGGTACATGATTTTATCGAAAACAATGATGAGTGGAGAGAATGTTAATGTGACCCATTCCGCTTTTTGAATCGCGACTGTTTTCGGTGCCAGTTCCCCGACAACAACGTGTAAAAACGTCACGAGAGCAAAGGCGATGAAAAATGATAAAACGCTTGAAACAGATTCCGCCAGTTCAAATCGTTCAAACACTGGATGCAAAATTTTCTCAACCGTCGGTTCTCCGAGCCACCCAAGTCCAAGTGCCGTAATCGTAATACCAAGTTGACAGGCAGACAAGTATTCATCTAGGTTGGATGTTACTTTTTGTGCTGCAATTGCCCGTTTATTCCCTTCTTCAACGAGCTGATTAATACGTGACGGACGCACGCGAATGATGGCAAATTCCGTTGCAACGAAAAAGCCAGTCAGCACGATGAGCAGGGCAAATAACAATAAATTGACTAATATCAAAATGTGGAAAAAACAGACAAGCCGTTTTTTCCCCTCACCTCCCGGGGCAGAAAATAACTTGTATTTCTATACCCTTATTTTTATTTATCATAACAAACTCTTGTCATATTTTTAAAGTGATTCATCTTCTTTCTTAATAATATGTATTCCCTCAAGCGCATTTGCGTAGTGAATAGCGTGTTTCAAGGTCGCAAAACACTTTAATTCTTTTAAATAAATGCCTTTTGATGCCATCTCCATCCCAAGTTCAGGGGAAATACCTGCCACCATCGGTACCGCACCGATTAATTGGATGGACTGTGTCAATTTTTCAAGTGTACTTAAAATAAGGGAGTCCATCGCATTAATACCTGTGACATCTAAAATAAGGATCTTCGCTTTACGATCCACAATAGCCTGTAAAACTTTTTCAATTAAATCATCAGCTCGCTCTTGATCAAACCTGCCCATAATTGGCGTAACGAGAATATCATCCAGAACAGGAATAATAGGGGAAGACAGTTCACGAATGATCGTTTTCAGTTCCCTTGTCCGATTTTCTACCATCGCTTCAAGCAGCATAATCTTCTGCTGCTCCTGCGACTGAGTATATTCAAAAATGTTTTCAGTCGGTGTTATTGGGGATGGATACAGTTCAATTTCTTTATAAGAACCGGCTTCTGATAGAATGTAATCATTAATTTTATACCACATTGTCTCTCCAAATAGCCCCGTTAATATACCCGCCCAGTGACCGCCAATAAAGGTGCCGGGCTGATCTCCCTTTCCTTGCGCTTGGACAACTTTGCTTTCCCAGTCATTATGAATGGATAGTATCACACGCCGTTCTTCTAAACAGAGGTGTTTATATTCCATTGCTCCCCAACCCGTAGCGGTGTAAACATCAGGCAATGACTCAAGCACTTCTTGCATACTTTTACCGCCCCTAGCGTAGAAGCTGCTAATAATTTTCCCTGACCGGTAACCTGCTGTTTCAAGTACTACCCGGACAGACTCCGTCCCTGTCACTTCTTCAATCGTATCAATAAACGTTTTTAGTTCTGACTTTGTCCAGAATAAGACAACGTCCTCATTATCAAATTGAAATAGACCCTCATCTAAATTCCAATGAAAATTGGTCTTCCCTATTTCTTGGTTAAATTCTCTTTCTTTCAAAAGAACCCCTCCTGACTTCCTTCTAACACCTATTTTACATTGAGTACTTGCTGTTCACCAGTTTTCCCTCCGTTTTTTTAATCAAAATGATATACTAATAAGAAAAAGAACGCGAGGTTTTTGAAAACAATGAGTATTTTATCAGTAAGCCGCTTAAGCCATGGTTTCGGCGATCGTGTCATTTTTAATGATGTTTCTTTCCGTCTGCTAAAAGGAGAGCATATAGGCCTTATCGGCGCAAATGGGGAAGGAAAATCAACGTTTATGAATATTATTACCGGCGAATTGCAGCCGGATGAAGGGAAAGTTGAATGGTCGAAAAATGTCCGTGTCGGCTATCTTGATCAGCATGCAGTATTAATGCAAGGGATGACTGTTCGCGACGTGCTCCGGACAGCGTTTCAATATTTATTCGATATCGAAACCGAAATGAACGAACTGTTTGGGAAAATGGGAGATGTTTCACCAGAAGAACTCGAAACATTGCTTGAAGAAACGGGTACGATGCAAGACATTCTTACAAATAATGATTTTTACATTATTGATGCAAAAATTGAAGAAACAGCGCGCGGTCTCGGCCTCGACGACATTGGCCTTGATCGTGATGTTCATGATCTGAGCGGCGGACAGCGGACGAAAGTATTGCTCGCAAAATTACTTCTCGAAAAACCAGACATTTTACTTTTGGATGAGCCGACAAACTATTTGGACGAACAGCACATTGTATGGCTAAAGCGTTACTTACAAGAATATGAGAATGCCTTTGTACTCATTTCACATGATATTCCGTTTTTAAATAGTGTTGTTAATTTAATTTATCATATGGAAAATCAAGAATTGAACCGCTATGCCAGTACGTATGATGAATTTTTGAAAGTATATGAAATGAAAAAGCAACAGCTTGAAGCAGCCTTTAAAAAGCAGCAGCAGGAAATTGCGGGCTTAAAGGATTTCGTTGCCCGTAATAAAGCGCGTGCTTCAACAAGTAATATGGCGATGTCACGCCAAAAAAAACTTGATAAAATGGACGTTATTGAATTGGCCTCTGAACGCCCGAAACCAGAATTCCGTTTTAAAGAAGGACGGACACCCAGTAAACTTATTTTTGAAGCGCGCGACCTTGTGATTGGATACGACGAGCCTCTTTCCAGCTTACTGAACTTACGCATGGAACGCGGGCAAAAAATTGCTCTAACTGGCGCAAATGGGATCGGGAAAACGACGCTTTTAAAAAGCCTGCTCGGTGAAATACCGCCGGTTTCTGGTGAAGTGGAACGCGGTGAAAATCTTTTGATCGGCTACTTCCAGCAAGAAATTAAAACAAGCAATAACAACACATGTATTGAAGAAATGTGGGCCGAATTCCCTTCATTTACGCAATATGAAATTCGTTCATCACTTGCTAAATGCGGATTAACGACGAAACATATTGAAAGTAAAGTTTCTGTGTTAAGCGGCGGCGAAAAAGCAAAAGTTCGTCTGTGCAAATTAATTAATCAGGAGTCCAACGTTCTTGTTCTCGATGAACCGACCAATCACCTTGACATTGATGCAAAAGAAGAATTGAAGCGGGCACTGAACGCCTTTAAAGGAAGCATCCTCCTTATTTCACATGAACCTGAATTTTATCAAGACATTGTGACAGACATTTGGAATGGCGAATCATGGACGACAAAAGTCTTTTAATAACAGGTCTTTCTACGTGTTTTACATGTTTTAGACATTATTTGACACTTCCTCTTTTTCATTTTCGATACACTGATGAAAATGCATTAGGAGGTACATAGAATGTACAATAAATTATGATGCGGTCCGCGACGAAATTGAAACACAGTATAAGACCAACACGGGAGGGAGAAGGCAATTAAATTTATGGGAAAACGATATGCATTGTCATGGAGCGGCGGCAAAGACTGCACGATGGCACTTCACTTACTAAAAACACAGGGTGTTGACGTCGTCTGTCTCATTACGACTGTCCCAATTGAAACAGGACGCACATTCGGGCATGATGAAAAAACGGAATTGATCGAAGCACAAAGCGAATCACTTGGTATTCCGATTCATTTTATCCGGTGCCGGTACGATCATTATACAGATGATTTTATTGCTGATTTGAAACGGTTGAAAGATAAATTTATGCTTGATGGTATCGCGTTTGGTGATATTTATCTCGATGGTCATATTGAATGGGGAGAAAAAGTGGCAGCGGCAGCCGGTGTTAAATCCATATTTCCACTCCAGAGCAAACAATCAGAAAGTGCACGGATGCTGAAGCGGTTTATCGATACTGGCTATAAAGCGATGATCATTCGCGTGCGGCGTGATGTAATAGAGGCTTCGTTTCTTGGCCGGATGCTTGATGATTCATTCGCAAAGGATATTGCAAAAACGGATTGCTGTCCACTGGGCGAAAATGGCGAGTTTCATACATTTGTATATGACGGCCCTCTTTTTAAAACACCGATCGCTCTAAAAACAGGCGATGTAATCGAAACTGATGCATCATTCCGTCTTGACATAGAATTGTTGAAAAGCGGCATGATGCAGTAAAGTATCATTTATTAGCAGACAAGGAACGTGCCGAGGCCGGCACGTTCCTTGTTTATTTGGCAGGGACTGCTTTCCCTTTATAAAATTCATACTTTTCAAGTTCAATACCGATTTGTCTAGCCATTTTCTTTAATTCTTTTTCCTGAAACTCACTCGTAATAAGTGTTATGATCGTTCCGTCTCCTCCCGCACGTCCCGTTCGACCAGAGCGATGCGTATATTCACGGGAATTGTGCGGCGCCTCAAAATGCAAAACGTGAGTGAGCCCTTTGACATCGAGGCCGCGAGCCGCGACATCTGTCGCAAATAATAGCGGCGCTTTGCCATTTCGGAATTCTCGAATCGCTTTAACACGCTCTTCTTTTCTAAGCTCACTGTGCAGCACGCCATTTTTTACACCTTTATACGCAAGCTTTTCTGACATTACATTCACGTCTGTAATGTCTTTAATGAACGCAAGCATCCGCTCCGGTTCAAATGCGCGCATCACTTTTTCAATCATTTGCTGTTTTTCTTTCCACTCACACGTGAAATAAAGATGGCGGACATTTCCTTCTTCCGGTAAACTTTCTTTTGAAATTTTCACCACTTCTGGATCGTTCATGACTTCTTTCGCTTTTTTCTCTGCCGCCGCTGGCAATGTCGCAGAAAACAGAGCAAGCTGACGGTCTTTCAGCGATGCTTTAATAATGGATTGAACCGGCTCGGCTAGCGCCGTTGTGAAAAGTTCATCACCCTCGTCTAATACAATCAGTTTGACTTCATGCATTTTGAGTTTTTTCATTTGGATGAGCTCCAGTAATCGACCCGGTGTCCCGCATACAATATGAGGCGGTTTTTTTAAACGATCCGTCTGACGCTTAATATTTGCCCCGCCAATCATGCCCGCTGACGTGATGACTCCCCCGCCAAACGTGCGGATTTCTTCTTGAATTTGCATGATTAATTCTCTTGATGACGCCATGACGACCGCTTGAACTTGCTGACGTTTCGGATCAATTTTGTTCAGCATCGGCAATACATACGCAAGTGTCTTTCCTGTTCCTGTAGGTGATTCCGCGATCACATCGCGTCCTTCAAGCAACAATGGAATCGCTTTTTCTTGCACGGGCATCGGGTGCTTAAACTCTGCTTTTTCCCATGCTTCTTGCAAAAATGGCTGTAATAATGATAAAAATGGTAGTTGATTTGACATAAAGGCTCCTTCTCGTTTTTTTCATTATCTATTGTTTTCAGATGTTTCACAATAACAAATTAAGGCTAATATAAAGAAAATGATTCCTTTTGAGGTGAAAAAATTGGTAAAAAAACGCGATCAAGGAAAGATGGATAACCCTGACCAGCTCGAAACAGACAAAGAAAGCATTTATGATAAATTTCAGGAAGAACAAACTGTAGATTCCATTCCACTTGAAGATTTAAAAATCGAGCAGTTCGATGAGAAAAATAAACACCACACGAAAAACTCATCGTCGAGCGAAAAAAAATTTCCAGGATAAAAGGCAGCCTTTTGCTGCCTTTACCCTTTTATACGTTCAACGTGATACATTGGCGTTTCCCGTCACCCAAAACCGCCACGGGTAGTCTTTTGCTTTCCCGCTATTCGGAATGCCAATACGCGGGCCTATCGAAATATCAGCCGGTGCAAACCCTGGAGCAATATAAATTGGCGGTTTATTAAAGCGTCTCCCATAATCGGTCATGTTAATACCGAGTGCTTTCGTTAACTTCCCTGGTCCGCTCGTCAAATTTTTCATCGTCGTGTCGCCTCTCCGCTTAAACATAAGATCAATGCCCTCATACGGCTCCACCGCACGAATGAGTACCGCTTCCGGCACATCTACTTCTCCGCTTACAACATTTACTAAACAATGCGTGTGCATCAAATACGTATATACGCGCCCTGCTTCTGCAAACATTACTTCCGTTCGCTTCGTCCGTCGATTATTAAAACTATGAGCTGCTTTATCAAGCGGCCCGCGGTACGCTTCTGTTTCAACAATAAAACCGGATGTAACCCCCTCCTCCATTTCCTTTACAAGCAGACAGCCGAGTAAGTTCCGTGCCAGTGTAAGCGTAGGCTGTTCAAAAAAACCGCTGCCTACTGGCTTATATTTGTTTATACCTCTTTTTCCCTCTTCACTTATCTGTTTCATTCCATGTCACCTCTCTTTATCATTTTACCTTTTTCCCACTTCATTAACCTGCTTCCCTTATTTTCCCCTCATTTTTTGTTACAAGTTCTTTGATTTAGGGTAAAGTAAGAAAAAGAACAGATTTTAATGGAGGTTTTTCGTATGGAATGGATCGGCTGGATCAGTCTTGCAATTGTAATAGGTGCACTTATTTATTTCGGTATTTCGGCACTTGGCTCATTCAAATCAATGAAGCCGAAAATCGATCAGTTAAAAGCAGCACAAACACGCATTCAAACTGAAGCAGATAAAATTAAGTCTGAAACAGATGAATTGAAAGTTCATCAAGAACATCTTATAGCCGATGTAGATCATGCAAAGCAGGCGGTTACATCGACCATAAATGAAACGAAACAAATTCCTGAAAATGCGAAGTTTTTTGCAAAGACCGCCGTTGATTCAACAAAAAATAAAAAAACGGCGAACTCTTGATATAATAGGAACGATGGAGCAGCTGACACCGGTCAGATGCTCCTGTTTTTTTACAAAGAAATTATTTTCGTTATAATAAGTACCGTTACGTTTTAAAAATGAAAGGATGTCTTAATGGATTATTTACTAATTGTTTCAATTGTCATTTACATGGCAGCCATGTTGCTTATTGGATGGTTAGCATATAAGAAAACCTCCAATTTAACAGATTACATGCTTGGAGGCCGTGGTCTCGGTCCCGCAGTGACAGCATTATCTGCCGGCGCATCGGACATGAGCAGCTGGCTCTTAATGGGACTGCCTGGCGCAATGTTTTTAACCGGGATTAGCTCATCCTGGATTGTATTTGGCTTAACGCTTGGCGCGTGGGCAAATTGGCTGTATGTCGCCCCAAGATTACGCACCTATACCGAAATCGCGAACGATTCAATTACGATTCCTGGCTTTTTAGAAAATCGGTTTGATGATCACTCTAAAATGCTCCGCCTTATTTCTGGGCTCGTTATTTTAATTTTCTTTACATTTTACGTATCATCCGGTATGGTGTCCGGCGGGGTATTATTCAATACAACGTTTGGAATGGATTATCATGCTGGTTTGTTTCTCGTCACAGGAATTGTTGTCGCATACACGTTATTCGGCGGATTTCTAGCAGTTAGCTGGACCGATTTTGTTCAAGGTATCATCATGGTGACAGCTCTTATTTTAGTGCCTATTGTAACGCTCATCGAAATTGGAGGATTCAGTACAGCCGTGTCAGAAGTACGGTCGATTGATCCGAACATGCTTAACATTTTCCAAGGTCAAAGTCTTCTCGGGATCATCTCTCTGTTTGCTTGGGGTCTTGGCTACTTTGGCCAGCCGCATATCATCGTCCGATTCATGGCTATCAAATCTCGAAAAGATATAAAAAAGGCTCGCCGGATTGGCATGAGCTGGATGATTTTCTCTTTAATAGGTGCAATGCTGACAGGATTTTTAGGTATAGCCTATTATTCAATAAATGGATTGACAATTGCTGATGAGGAAACGATCTTTATTGAACTCGGGAATATTTTGCTTCACCCACTCATAACTGGCTTTATTTTATCTGCCATTTTAGCAGCAGTAATGAGCACGATCTCATCACAGCTGCTCGTCACTTCCAGTTCTCTAACAGAGGACTTGTATAAAACATTTTTCCGCCGCAATGCATCTGATAAAGAGCTTGTCTTTTTAGGAAGGGTATCTGTATTCATCATTTCCGTTATCAGTCTCGCCCTTGCTTGGGAGCAAAATGACACAATCCTAGCACTCGTCGGCTATGCTTGGGCCGGATTTGGCGCTGCATTTGGCCCGTTGATTTTACTGAGCCTATTTTGGAGACGTATGACCAAATGGGGTGCGTTTGCCGGCATGGTGACCGGTGCAGTGACGGTAATCGTTTGGGCGGATGTATTTAAACTGTCAGACACGCTGTATGAAATTATCCCTGGCTTCGCTGCTTCTCTGCTAGCCATTGTTCTTATAAGCTTACTGACAAAACCAGCACAGAAAACGACCGAACGATTTGATGAATTTACTGAGAAAATGAAAGATTAATGGCCGGGCCTTTCTTTCACGCTGTCAGTGAAATATAATAAGCATACATGACTTTAATAAAGAAAGGCTGGTCTCACTTTGGAACAATCATCCAACTTTATCAGAACGATTATTAAACAAGATGTGGAATCTGGACGGCACGATTACGTTATTACGCGCTTTCCACCAGAACCAAACGGTTATCTTCATATCGGGCATGCAAAATCAATCGTTATCAACTTTGGGCTTGCAGACGATTTTGACGGCAAAACAAATTTACGATTTGACGATACAAACCCGTTAAAAGAAGACCAAGAGTACGTTGATTCAATTAAAGAAGATGTCTCGTGGCTTGGCTATGAATGGGATGAACTTCGCTTTGCATCGAATTATTTTGATGAAATGTATAAGCGTGCTGTCCTGCTTATTCAAAAGGGGCTTGCGTATGTCGATGATTTAACAGCGGACGAAATCCGCGAATACCGAGGCACTTTGACGGAAGCCGGAAAAGAAAGCCCGTATCGCAGCCGTACAAAAGAAGAAAACCTTGATTTATTTGACCGTATGAAAAATGGAGAATTTGAGGACGGCAGCAAAGTGCTCCGTGCAAAAATCGATATGACGTCACCAAATTTAAATTTGCGTGATCCCGTCCTATATCGTGTTTCCCATACATCTCATCATAATACGGGAGAGGCGTGGTGCATTTATCCGATGTATGATTTCGCACACCCGCTTGAGGATGCCATTGAAGGTGTAACGCATTCTCTCTGTACGACTGAATTTGAAGATCACCGTCCTCTTTATGAATGGGTTGTACGTGAATGCGAAATGGAAAATCAGCCGCAGCAAATTGAGTTTGGCCGATTAAACATTACAAATACGGTAATGAGTAAGCGCAAACTGAAGCAGCTTGTTGATGGCGATTTTGTAGACGGATGGGATGATCCCCGCTTGCCGACAATTTCTGGCATGCGCCGCCGTGGTTTTACAGCAGAAGCAATCCGTGACTTTGTAAAAGAAACAGGAGTTTCAAAAGGATCCGGTACAGTTGACTCAGCTATGCTTGATCATTTTGTTCGGGAAGATTTGAAATTGAAAGCACCGCGCACGATGGGCGTTCTTCGTCCTTTGAAACTGGTCATTACGAACTATCCCGAAGGACAAGTTGAATGGCTTGATGCGGAAGTGAATCCTGAAAATCCTGAGATGGGCATGCGAAAGATTCCGTTCTCCCGCGAAATTTATATTGAGCAGGAAGACTTTATGGAAGAGCCGCCGAAGAAATATTTTCGCCTATTCCCCGGAAATGAAGTTCGATTGAAGCATGCGTACTTTGTCAAATGTGAAAACATCATTAAAGATGCAGATGGCCATGTAACAGAAATTCACTGCACATACGATCCTGAAACGAAAAGCGGCTCGGGCTTCACTGGCCGTAAAGTAAAAGGTACAATTCATTGGGTCGATGCTTCACATGCAGTACCAGCGGAATTCCGTTTATATGAACCGCTCATTCTTGATGAAGAAATGGCTGAATCAGAAGACAAAACATTTTTAGATCATGTCAACGCAAACTCGCTTGAAGTAATCAATGGTTTTATTGAACCAAATTTAGAAAACATTCAAGCACAAGAAAAGCTGCAATTTTTCCGCCATGGATATTTTAATGTAGACCCAAAACATTCAAAACCTGGGAAACCCGTCTTTAACCGTATCGTTTCACTAAAAAGCTCGTTTAAATTATAAGAAAAAGGTTTTTGTTTTGGTTGTATTTAAATTAATTAAGACAAATATATAAGAACAAAAACGCACCTACTAGATATATCTAATAGGTGCGTTTTTTCAACTAATTTTTTCAAGAAAATGGATAGATATCCAAAAAATTTTCAAAATATGATATTTACGGTTTACTTAATGAAAAAAAGGGGGATAAGATTTTTAGGGCGTTGTGTATATAAAGGGGGATAAGAAAATGGAAACAGATTTTTACCATTTAGGTGAACTAAAAGAATTTTTCAAAAAAAACAACCAGAAATTTGAAAAGATGTTATTAGCAGAGGCTGTCAATGTAAAAGATAAAATCGAAGAAATTTTAGCCGTTGGCAATATTGACCTTGTCAATAATGCCAATAAGCTGATTATTTATATTATTGATGGGAAAAGAAAAGAACTTCAATTGTTTGCGAAAAAAGAAGGAATCGCATGGGCAACTCATTCCCTCACCTTATCTTTCAAATTAGAGTGGGTACAAGCCATCCGTAGAACTATATGGAGATTTATAGAAGACTATAACGACTTACATTCACTAGATCAATCTGCAGATTTGAATTTTTTCCGTTTGGAACAGGAAATTAATACTCTAGTAGATACATTTTTAAATACCTTTTTTATTAGTTATTCTACATATAAGGATTCTCTGATCTCAGCTCATAGAGAGTTGGTTGAAAATTTATCAGTTCCCCTCATTCCGCTCAATGCCTCTGTCTGTATTTTGCCTTTGATTGGCTCAGTTGATATTTTTCGAACTTCAACCCTTGAGGAAAAGGTTCTGACTGAGATTGGAACATCTCGCATTCAAACTTTGATTATAGATTTATCAGGAATCGCCGATATGGAAATCGAGGTCATTGACCATTTAATGAAAATTATCGATGGCACTTCCCTTATGGGATGTGAGACGATCATTACAGGATTAAGAGCAGATGTCGTAAGGAAAATGATACATCTGGGAGTTTCATTTGATCATAAGACAAAAACACTGGGCACCCTGCAGCAAGCATTAAAAGAATACATAATAATATAAACGAAGTCTAGATGTCTTACTATACTCCGTCGCAGAAATTCCATGTTTCCCCCTTAAAGGGGGCTTTTTCTATAGTGTCTATTATCTAAAAATTGAACCGATACAGAAACTGTTATTTGTTAACGCACTTCTTTTGCCGCTTCGACCATTGCATTCAGGGCAGCAATTGTTTCTTCTTTCAGCGGCACCCGCGGACTATGAATGTCATAAACACCAAGCCCTATTTCCTTCTCATAGTGATAGCTTTTCAAATGCGCTGATCAGCTTACCATGGCTTCTTGACGTTTCAATTGAAATAACATCAGTGTCTATATGATAATATTTAATATTTTCCCTAATCTTTTAATTTCAGAGTTGATATATGATTTGCTGTATTCATATCCGATTAGGGCAATGACGTTCCCAGTTTGATCAAATATGGGAGCGAAACTAGTTTTCCATTCTCCGTAAATGTCTTCATACAATGGTGTTACTCCCACTTTTCCCTTCATCGCTGCACACGCGACATCCATCATCTCAGGCGGTCCTTTATAGAGTTCTCCAGGTTTTATTACAAAACCCTCATCAGCTACAAGATGGAGCATACTTTTACTGTCTATAAATTTAAAGATGTACATCCACTCTATGCTTCCCTCTTGTTCTCGGATCGTTGTGAATTTTTTTTGTAATTTCTGATAGGCAGGATTTGAAGGAGAAATATTTTTTTCCAATTGGATAATTTCTTCAGGATGAATAATGGCGGCAGTAACAATTGCTATGGAACGTAATTGTTTATCCAATTGTTCTTCAAGAATTCTCCTCTTATTAGATGGCGAAAGATTTGCCTGCTGTATTTTTTCACGGATTTTTTTATATTTTCTACTCATTGTTGGCTGACTTAACTCGAGCACTTTAGCAGCAAGTTTGACTGATTTATATTGCTCCATCGCCATATTGATTAATTGCTCTTCAACAAGATCAATCGCCTCTTGTAAGGGCATAATGTGCTTGAAAACGGGTGGCTCTTTTATCTTTTCTGTCTTCCATGGCAAACTCTTTTGAACAGCAATGGCGTCTACTGCGGGATGTCTGCTAGTGACAACAATACGCTCAATAACATTCTCCAAATGCCTAACATTTCCGGTCCAATTATAAATAGAAAGGATTTCAATGGCATCAGGCAAGATTTGAACATTTCTGTTATATAATTGATTATATTTTTGAACGAAATGATAAATTAAATAAGGGATATCCTCCACTCTCTCTCTTAATGGAGGAATTTCTATAGGAACCACATTTAAACGATAATAAAGATCTTCTCTAAATTCTCCGCTTTCGACCATTTTTTCAAGTGATTTATTAGTAGCAGCAATCACTTGAATGTTCAGTTTTATTGGCTTGGAGCCTCCTAACGGTGTGATTTCTCTTTCCTGGAGAGCCCGCAGTAACTTCACTTGCAGGTTGAGAGGCAGTTCGGCAACTTCATCTAGAAAGAGGATCCCGTGATTAGCGAGTTCAAACTTGCCGGAAGCTCCGGTCTTTCTTGCCCCACTAAATGCCCCTCCCTCATATCCGAACAATTCACTTTCTAATAAATTTTCAGGAATAGCTCCACAGTTAATTGCTATAAATGGCTGTGCTCTCCGGTGCCCCATCTCATGAATGGCTTTGGCAATCATTTCTTTTCCTACTCCCGATTCTCCCAGTAAAAGGACGGTTGATGGAACATTAGAAACCATTTGGGCCATGTGGAGTACATCTAACATTTTTTGACTGTGAACGACAAGAGGGGTTGAGAGATTTTTTGCTTTAATAGGACCAGTGTCTTTCCCTTCTGAATCTTCCATGTCAAGGGAATTATTTTCTGTCATGTTTTTGATTCCCCACATTATTAAATTCCCAGTATTACTAGAACTCAGTTGGTAACTTGTCACCAGTATTTTTTTCTCATGCCAGGAAGTTTGAATAATGGACATCTTATGTTGATTCAATAAGGTTTGTATCGAAGGTTCATCAAAAAACGCGGTTGTTTCGAGTTCAAACAGATTTTTGCCGATGATCTTATCTTGATAAGCTTCCCATAACCCCTTAACTTCTCCCGCTCTTTCTATAATAATTCCGTTAGGATCGGTAATTATAACTTCGTCGTATATGGACAGCAGCATTGATTTATAAGCTTGAGCTTTCTGTTTAGCTACTGTTAATGAGGAGAATGATCTAGAGTAACTTTTCTTCATTTTCTGCATCTCCTTATTTATAAACACGATTAAGGCTAGTATACCGATTTTACTATTGAATTAAAATTACAAAAATGAATTTTTGTAATTATTCTAGCACTGTTATATAGAGGTTTTTTTTGGCACAAAGCTTGCATTATATAAATTAATAGTTTTATAAGGGGGGATCTTCTGAATAGGGAATGCCCTATTTAAGAAAACATAAATTCAATTTAATTGAAAGAAAGGTGAATTAAGATGAACCGAAATTGGCTATTTGTCTTTTTAGGAGGAGCGTTAGAGATTTTGTGGGTCTCTGGTTTAAAGCATTCGAGTAACGCTTTCGAATTGTTGATGACCGTTATTACTATCACGGTTAGTTTCTTTTTGCTAACGATTGCTTCAAGAAGTTTACCAATAGGGACACTGTATGCAGTTTTTGCTGGAATAGGAACAGCTGGTACCGTTTTAGTTGAAATGGCCGTGTTTGGAGAACCTTTTAGTCCGGTTAAACTTTTACTTATTGCTACGCTGCTAGGCGGCGTTATCGGATTGAAAGTATTAAGCGGCAGGGAAGACTCATTAGAATTTAAAAAACAGGAGGAGATTGCCTAGTGTCTTGGTTAGCATTAGTAGCAGCAGGATGTTTTGAAGTAATAGGAGTATTAAATGTTAAAAAGTTAGGCGAAAAACAAAAGTATGCTCTTTATTACATGATTCTTTCCTTTGGGTTGAGCTTTCTGATGTTATCTTATGCAATGAAAGAAATCCCGATGGGAATGGCTTATGCAATTTGGACAGGTATTGGCACCGTTGGTTCTGCCATACTAGGAATGTGTTTATTTGGTGAATCAAGAGATTGGACAAGAATACTATGCATTGCAGTTATTTTAATCTCTGCGGTTGGCTTAAAATTAACCGTTTAAAAGGAAACTGCAGACAATCGCTTTCAAAATGAAGCTTTTGTCTGCAGGCTAAAAGGTTCCTGCGGATGCAGGAACCTTTTTCATTAAACGCTGGCTTTTATTTGTTCACGCACTTCTTTTGCCGCTTCGATCATCACGCTCAAGGCAGCGATTGTTTCTTCTTCTTTTCGTGTCTTTAGCCCACAGTCCGGGTTGACCCAAAATTGTTTCGGGTCAAGCACACGCAGTGCACGATTAATATTTTGAATAATTTCTTCTTTCAGCGGCACCCGCGGACTGTGAATGTCATAAACACCAAGCCCTATTTCCTTATCATAGTGATAGCTTTCAAATGCGCTGATCAGCTCTCCATGGCTTCTTGACGTTTCAATTGAAATAACGTCCGCATCCATCGCGGAAATGCTGTCAATGATCTTTTCAAAATCAGAATAGCACATATGCGTGTGAATTTGCGTGTCTGGCTCCACCGTTGAGACAGATAACTTAAATGCCTTGACCGCATAATTAAGATACTCTTGCTCATTTCGTTTTTTCAACGGAAGCCCTTCTCGGATCGCCGGTTCATCCACTTGAATCATATGGATGCCCTGTGTTTCAAGTGCTTTTACTTCTTTCCGAAGAGCAAGCGCAATTTGATTCATCACGGTCGCCTTTGGCACATCTTCACGAACGAATGACCAGTTAAAAATCGTCACCGGCCCTGTCAGCATTCCTTTTACAGGACGGCTTGTCAAAGACTGTGCATAGACGGTTTCTTTTACTGTCATCTCATTAATAAAATCAACATCCCCGTAAATAACCGGTGGCTTTACACAACGTGAGCCGTACGATTGCACCCAGGCAAACTGTGTAAAATAAAATCCTTTCAGCTTTTCACCAAAAAATTCAACCATGTCCGTCCGTTCAAACTCACCGTGAACGAGAACATCGAGATCCAGCTTTTCTTGAATGTCAATCCACTTTTTCGTTTCCTGTTTGATAAACGACGCATAATCAGCTGCTGATAGTTCATTTTTACGCCATTCCTGACGTTTTTTCCTTACTTCTGTTGTTTGTGGGAAACTTCCAATCGTCGTTGTCGGTAATAAAGGCAGCTGGAACTTTTCACGCTGTAACACTTGTCGTTCAGCAAATGGACGTGACCTGTCTCCTGTATCAAGTTCCGCTTGCTTCACTTCTTTTTGAACGTGAACACTATCTCTTCCTGGAATAACAGGTGCTACATAATTCAGCAATTCTTTTTCACGAAGCGCTGATTGCAATAATTGAAGTTCATCCAGCTTTTCGTTCGCAAACGCGAGTCCCTCTTTTAGAAATTCAGGCATTTTCGCTTCCGATTCTGTCGTAACCGGCACGTGCAAAAGGCTGCATGATGGCTGTATGATTAGACGTTCTTCACTCGTATGGGCTGTAAGTGATTTTAGCAGCTCCCACTGTTCACGCACATCCGCTCTCCAAATATTTCGTCCGTTAATCACACCGGCAAAAAGAACTTTTTCTTCCGGAAACCCGTTTTCTTCAATGCTTGATGCATTTCCTCCCCGATCATGAACAAAATCAAGCCCGAACCCGTCAACTGGCAATGACGTGACAAACGTGTAGTCATCGATTGAATCAAAATACGTCTGAATAAGAAGGCGGCTCGTTCCTTTCGCTTTTGAAAGAGCATCGTATACATTTGTAACAATTTCTTTTTCTTCTTCTGTCAGCGTGAATTGTAGCGATGGATCGTCAATTTGAATCCAATCAGCACCTGCTTCACTTAACTCACGAATCATTTCTTCATAATGCGGCAGCAGCGCATAAACAGTGGATCCAAATTCTTCTGGCGTATAGCCCTTTCCTAGCTTCACAAATGTGAACGGGCTAATGACCACAGGCTTTCCTGTAATACCCGCTTCATTTTTTGCTTCTAAAAACAGGTCAAGCGGCCGATTATGCACAAGCGATGGCGTGCATTTGTTTAATTCTGGAACGATATAGTGATAGTTTGTATTAAACCATTTGGTCATTTCCATAGCTACAGCTTGTTTTGACCCGCGTGCCATTTGAAAATATAGATCAAGCGATACACTGCCTCCATCGTATTCAAAACGCTCCGGCACAAGGCCGAACATCGAAGCCGTATCAAGGACATGATCATAAAAACTAAAGTCGCCGACCGGAATCACGTCGATCCCTTTCTCTTTCTGCGTGCGTAAATAGCTAAGGCGAAGTGCTTTCATTTCCTGCAAAAAATCCGTTTGTTTCGTTTCACCGGACCAGTATTTTTCAATGGACCGTTTCCATTCTCTTCTTTCTCCAATACGCGGGTAGCCCAATACGGATGTTAAATAATTGTTCATTTTCTTCACTCCTGTTCTTTTTGTTTTTCGACAAGCTTGCGGATTTCCGCGTCTTCCTCTTTTTTCAGCTCATCGGCTGTGATTTCATTTTTTCAAATTTCGCTCGTGCCTCTTTTAATGTCTCGGGGCGTAAAAAGCTCCCGACAATATCGAATCGAAATGGAGCTGTTTTTGTCTGTACTGTCATGTTGTTCTTGGATGTATCATAGCACCGGGGAAAGGATATAGGCTAACTGTTAATATTGATAGTTGGTTATAACGAAAAGCTATATCAAGGAGTGGCGTATTAGCCGATAATCTCTTTTAATTCCTGCAAATAGAGCGTAGCCATTCGGCTTAACCGCGTTTTTTTATGAACGATCCAGCCGACCGAAATCGTTTCATCTACATCAAGCGGTACAGAGACAATATCGGAGCCATTCAAATCTGTACTTAAAATACCGGTGGAAATCGTATAGCCATTCAGCCCGATCAGCAAGTTAAACAAAGTTGCCCGATCACTTACTTGAATGCTTTTTAGGTGAGGGATCGTGCTGAACATTTCTTCTGAATAATAAAAAGAATTAAATTCTCCCTGTTCAAATGAAAGGCGCGGATACGCTTCTAACTCTTCTAGTGTCACTGATGCTTTTTGGGCAAGCGGGTTCTGGAAACTCACAAAAATATGCGGCTCTGCTTCAAATAGCGGATGAAAATCCAAGCCTTCTTCCTTCAGTATTTGCTTCATCACTTTCTCGTTAAACGAGCTGATATACAAAATGCCAATTTCACTGCGCAAATTTTTGACATCTTCGATAATTTCATATGTTCTTGTTTCCCGCAGTGTAAATTGATATTCAAGGGCTCCATGTTTTTGGATCATTTCAACGAAAGCATTGACTGCAAATGCATAATGCTGCGTGGAAACGGAAAACAGCTGCCGGGAAGGGACGGTGTTAAAATAGCGATTTTCAAGCAGCTCGGCTTGTTCGACAACTTGCCGTGCATACCCGAGAAATTCAGCCCCGTCGGTTGAGAGTGTGATGCCTTTAGAAGTGCGGATGAAAATATCGATACCCAGTTCTTTTTCAAGCTCCTTCACCGCTTCTGATAAGCTCGGCTGTGACATAAACAGACGCCGGGCTGCTTCATTAATAGAGCCGGATAGCACAATTTCAATCACATATTTCAGTTGCTGCAATGTCATCTGCTCAATCCTCCTTTTCTTTGCACTTTTTCTTATAGTCTATGTAAAGCTATATATTTAAGAGTAAGAAGAGTAGAACCATAGTAAAAGGAATAAATCATAAATTTCTGCTGTCGACTGTCCATCCAATGACCATAATGAATACAGGGATGACAGGGGCCATTATATAATAAGCTTTTGTATTGTAAAACCAGCCAAATAGGAATAAATGCGTGCCTGGTATAATAGCGAAAAACAGAATCATATCGTGAGGACTTTTTCCAAATGTCCAAAATATAATGGGGAAATACATAAGCTGGCGCTAAATTTAAATACAATTCTAAATCACCTAAAGGGTTGCCGTCTGCTTGCCAATCTACTTTTATCATCTTTGAGATGAGGACAGCGAATGGAAACATTATATTTGTTGAAAATAACATAAAAATGTTTTTCTCATTGGTGCCCATTGATTGTAGGAATACGATTGTGATAATCGTCCAAACAATGGTTGCAGACAGCAAAAAGGCGATCCTATTTTTATTTCTTGCGGATCATTCATTTTTAATTCCCTTTACATTCGATTAGCTATCCCCTAAGATGATTTCCCTCAAAATGTGGTGATCTTCATAAAAAAGCTCTCTTTCTGTAACAGAAAGAGAGCTGAATATAAATCAACCGGGATTGAGATTATCATACACCCTGGCATTCATCATTTTCGACCACTCCTCTCTATAACGCGTAGAGCATAACAAGTGCGTACATATGGCAGGTCTCCTGACTCTGGTTCAGCATTTTTCGTTCCTTCCCATTTCAAATGAAACAGTGGTTATACGAAAAATTCCCCATTACAGTGGCGCGACCGTGCCGGACTTTCACCGGACTTCCCTTTTAAGAAATGCTAAAATGCTGCATTTCACCATATGCTTGTATTAAATTCAAAAAACCTTCCCATTCGAAAACAGGAAGGTTTGTTTCAACATAAACCTCTCATTTTCCAAAGCGATGATGCTTTGCTGGAATTAGCACCTTTCATTTCTGATGGTTGCCGAGCTTCATCGGGCCAGTCCCTCCGCTGCTCTTTATAAGAATATCCCCTTTTCAAAAGATTATGAAGATTCTATCATGACCATTTTTTGTGTCAACATTATTCGACATCTTTATCAGGAAGTCCCCAGACGGAAACACTGCCTGCGTTAACTGGAAATGTTGCCCACCCGTCTTCAGCAATTTTAATAATGTCTTCACGTATTTTCACAAAATCAACCCATTTTTCTCCGGCACGTTCTTTCCCGACAAACATTCTTTTTTCTCCGCCTTCCTCACTGTTATTAATAACAACAGCACAGCCTGAACGTTCAATTTCTTTAACACCGCGCCGTACCCAGCCAATTGTATTCGGGTGGTCAAAATAGTCTTCCTGATCACCATATGCTTTATGTAATCGACTATATAATAACGGATCAATCGCTTCTTTTTTGCCTTCGATCGGTTTCTCTCCGCCAACGCCGTAGTAATCCCCGTAAAATATACATGGGTAGCCATCTTTACGAAGCAACATCAATGCGTAAGCACTTTGTTTAAACCAGTCCGCTAAAAAGGATTCCAACGATTCACCCGGCTGCGTATCATGATTATCAACGAATGTAACTGCGTTTTGCGGGTAGTTTTCAACGATCGTTCCCTTAAATATTTCCCTCAAATCATATTTCGCACCTTGCTGTGAGGCACCGTATAGATTATATTTAAGCGGTACGTCAAACAAATGAATACGGCCGTCTGCTTCTTTAATCATATGTTCACATTCATCCCGTTCTGGTACCCAAAACTCGCCGACGAAAAAGAAATCCTTGCCTCGCTCATCCTGTACTTCTTTCGTAAATTGATCAATAAATTCATAATCAATATGTTTAATGGCATCCAAGCGGTAGCCGTCACAATTAAGCGTTTTAGCCATCCACTTACCCCATCGGATCATTTCTTCACGCACTTTCGGGTGATTATAGTCAATGTTCGCAAACATTAAGTAATCATAATTGCCAAATTCATCATCGACATTTTCATTCCACTTTTTATGCTCGCCTTCAATGCGAAAAATACCGGTCCGGTCTTCTTTTGCATCATAATCCGTACCGTTAAAATGTTCAAATGTCCATTCAAAATCAGAATATTTGCCTTTTCGTCCGGGAAATGTAAATTTCGTCCAGCCTTCAATATCAAATGGCTTTTCTGAAATAATTTTTTTCCGGTCTTTCTGATCCACCTCAACGACTTTGAATGTTTCTTTGTCATCCGCACCTGCTTTATGGTTCATGACAACGTCGATGTATACAAGTATGCCTACATCGTGACATGCTTTAATTGCCTGTTCAAGCTCTTCTTTCGTTCCGTATTTCGTCGCAATCGTTCCTTTTTGATCAAATTCACCGAGATCATAAAAATCGTACACGCCATATCCAGTATCTTTGTCGGACTGGCCTTTTGTTACAGGTGGCACCCATACAGCACCAATTCCTGCTTCTTTTAATTCCTTTGCTCGTTCCTTAAGGCGCCTCCAGTGCTTTTGATCCGCTGGCAGCTGCCATTCAAAAAATTGCATCATTGTACGATTACGTTCCATTTGCCTCTCTCCCGTCATCTGCATGTGAAAACTGTATAACTTACTTATACCCAATTTTCATAAAAAACGACCAGTCCACACAAAAAATAGGCTGCCTCGGACACGCCCCCTTTAGCTTTTTCGATAACATATAAATCTCCAGAAGATCTTATCGTTTTTATTATGCAAAAAAGCCTGCAGACATCGGCCTTTAAAATGAAGGCTTTGTCTACAGACTGAAGGGATTGTCAGGGAATAAGCAATAGGTAGGCAGTTAATGAAATAAATTGATGCTGGTAATAATAATAGGGACGGCGAATACGTCGATAAGGAACGCGCCAACAATAGGAACGATGAGAAACGCTTTACGTGAAGGTCCATATTTTTGTGTAATGGCGGACATATTCGCCATCGCGTTAGGCGTAGCACCGAGTCCGTGCCCCGTAAAGCCGCCAACCATAACAGCCGCATCATAATCTTTCCCTAACAAACGGAAGAGTACGAAAATACCAAGTAGAATAATAAAAACAACTTGGACAAAGACGATAACTAAGATAGGCAGTGCGAGATCAGCAATTTCCCACAATTTAATACTCATCAGTGCCATTGTTAAAAAGATACCAAGTGTTACATCGCCAATTAAGTTAACACAACGCATATCAATCACGTCATTATTAAAGTGATCCATCACATTTCGAACGATAACAGCGACAAACATTGCCCCTACGTAGTTTGGTAAAACAAAACCAGTTTGCACTGAAAATAGGTCACCTAGATAAGTACCAACAGCCATGCAAAACGTAATGAGCAAAATTTGCATAATGAATAGGTTTGAATGAATGTCAGCAGTTGCTTTCTCTTGAGGGAGAGCTTCCGCAGCCACTTCTGTCTCAGATGGAGTTAAATGATACTTGGAAATTAAATATTTTACAGTTGGCCCCCCCACAAGACCACCTGCTACAAGTCCAAATGTAGCAGCAGCTAAGCCTATAGACAAAGCAGAATTGACTCCAATCTCTTCTATGGTGGTGCCAAATGCGGTTGCAGCGCCGTGTCCGCCTTCCATCGATATAGCACCTGCCATTAAGCCAAGTAATGGATCGATGTTTAATGCGGAAGCGAGCGAAATGCCGATTACATTTTGCATTAAAGCTAAAAACCCGCAGGCGAGCCAATAAATAATAAGTAATTTCCCTCCCATTTTAATGAGCTTAAAGCTTGCGCCAAGACCGACTGTTGTAAAAAAGGTGAGCATGAACAAGCTTTGCAGTGAGGTATCTAGTGTTAATTCGACTAGTCCACTTGCTTTTAATGCAGTCACGATTATGGCAAACAACAAGCCCCCTGCAACCGGTGCTGGAATACAAAATTTTTGAAGAAACGGAATTTTCTTGATAATAAATGAACCGAGAACGAGTAAAGCGATGGCTAAGAAAATGGTCGTCACTTGATTGATTTCAATGGTCATTTTTTTTCCTCCTTTTGAAATGAAAGAATAGCTTCATTGACCAAACCAGCGGCCAGTTTGACCGTACGTTGATTTTCATCTAAATCTGGATTTACCTCAGAAATATCAAACGATAATGTTTTGTTATTCGAAGCCACATGTCGAATGAGCGAGCGAACAACGAAAGGAATAAGACCAAATGCCGAGGGAGCGCTAACTCCGGGTGCATGAGCCGCACTTATAACATCTGTGCATAACGTCAACATAACGTAGTCATGTTCATTTATAAATTGTTCAATGGCTGATACCGTCTCCGTGGTCAGGCCATTTGTCAGTTTTTCCTCTAAAATATACTGGCATGAATATCGATCAGCTGTATCAAATAGTTCTTTCGTGTTACCGTACTGCTGGATACCAAGTACTAAGTAGTGGCAAGCTTGATCTTGGTCAAGAATTTGTCTGAACATAGTGCCAGATGAAGGTTGATCATCATATGGACGTAAATCAAAATGGGCGTCGATGTTAATCATGCCAAGTGAAGCTTCCGGACCTATAAATTGTCTGACCCCAAGATAGTGACCGTAAAAGGTTTCATGGCCTCCGCCTAAAATAATCGGTGTTTTTTTTTCTTTCAATAAAGTGGTGATGCACTTTCCAACTTCTTGTTGAGCAAGCTCAAGTTGATCATCTTGACAGATTATATTTCCAGCATCTAATAAAAAAGATTCATCTAATCCATGCCAAGGCAGTTTAGCCAATTCACGTCGAATCGCATCAGGCGCTTTCGCTGCACCAATCCGGCCTTTGTTTCTTCTAACACCTTCTTCACATTGAAAACCGATAAGAGCACAATTAGTATGCGCTTTCTTTTTTGCGGACACGTTATTTATATCAAGCATGTTAACGACTTGATGAATACGGAAAGAGCTTTTTTTTTGCAGATGATCAATTCGTCCGCTCCAGTTGTCTTGATTCGGCAATTCGTACATTATTATCTTCCTTTCTGAAAATACAGATAAAGTAGCTGTTTTTTATATTATATAGCGTGTAATTTATAATTTATAATATAATAAAATTATAAATTAATAGTTATTAACTATATATGAGGTGGTTAAATGGATTTCCGTCAAATGCGTTATTTTGTCGCCGTGGTAAATGAGAAGAATTTTTCCAAAGCAGCTGAAAAGCTTCATCTTTCACAGCCTTCATTAAGCAATGCGATAATGAAACTTGAAAATGAAATCGGCTTTCCACTTTTGGAAAGAAACACGAGAAGCTTGCGTTTAACTGATTCAGGAGAAGTGATGTATAAGCGGTCTGTTGAGTTTTTAAAACAGTATGACCGCTTACAAAAAGAGATGGAAGAGATACAGGAAATTGGAAATGGAAAACTTTCAATTGGGATGATCGAATCAGCGAAGCATTGGCTGCCAAAAGTGATTCTTCAATTTAAACGCAGCTATCCGTCAGTCCAAATTCAATTAAGTGAAGTGCTTGGAAGAGAGGTAGTACAAAAATCGTTACTTGATTATGAAACACATATTGTTATCACAAACCAGCAGATCATCCATCAGGATGTAAACACCATCCCAATCTACCGGGAACGGCTTGTTCTCCTTTTACATGAAAAAAATCCATTAGGAGAAAAGAAGACTATATCCATGAAGGATTTGGAAAATGAAGCGTTTATTATTAGTACAATTGGTTTTCAAACAAGGCAGGATATTTTGAATGCGTTTGAGAAAGAAAGCGCGGAGCCAAATGTCATGTATGAAAGTGAGCGTTTCGAAACAATTTGTAGTTTAGTGGAGGAAGGGCTTGGCGTGACAATAATTCCAGAAAATTACATTAATTATTCTCATTTCCCAGCTATTCGCACACGTCAAATTGATTCCGATGAACTCCAGAGAACGGTTTATCTCGCTTATTTTAAAAGTCGCTACCTCCCTCCATTTGTTCACTCATTTTGCAAAGAGATTCGTGGTTTTTTTCACACATCGTAATCATTTTTGATATTTACCAAACAGCAGCTGTTTAGTTTAATGGCAATTAAACTCTCCCGGCTGGGCATTAGAGAGTTAAGCCAGAAGCAACTCCTCGCACATATTTAGTTCATGACCAAGTATTGCTCGTTGCCTTTAATGAAAAGATTCATGATTGGGCAAGGTAAGCGGGAGCTAAACTAATTTTGTAAGTTCTCCAATTATATAAAAAAGCCTGCAGACTTTGTCTTTAAAATAAAGACTCTGTCTACAAGCTAAAGCTTCCTCAATGCAGGAAAGCCGTTCTTGATCACTATGCTGTTTTAATTGCCATCGCAATTTCATCACAGCTTGGAAACTTTGGACAATGGACACAATCCGTCCATACTTTTTGCGGCATTTCTGTTTTTTGAATGACTTCAAAACCGCATTTTTCAAAAAAGGCGACTTGATACGTAAGCGAAATAAGCTTCGGTATGCCTATTTTTTTTGTTTCTTCGACAACTCGTTCGACGAGCATTTTTCCAATGCCGCGTCCTTTTGCTTTTTCCTTTACACCGAGCGAACGAATTTCGGCGAGATCATGACCTAGTATTGCAAGGCTGGCAATGCCTAGGATCTCACCGTCCTCTTCTGCGACAACGATCGCCTGTAAATTTAATACAAGTGAATCGTACGTTCGTGGCAGCATCAGCCCTTCATTTGCATATTGATTCACGAGTTCAAATACTTGCTCCACGTCAGCCAGCACCGCTTTGCGTACTTCGATCATGATTTCTCACCCTTTCCTTCTTTAAGTTATCTTTATATTTTACTTCCTTTCACACATATGTCAAGTCTATTATTCATTTAATTTGAATATTTATTCAAATACTCTTCCCGTATATCAATGTTACGTTGTATAATAAAACCACTATATTGTGACTAGGAGGATTTCATTTGAATACTTTTCCAAAAGGCTTTAAATCATGCTCGATCAATGCCGGCATTAAAGATCATACACTTGATTTCACTATTTTATTTTCAGACGTGCGTGCTTCTGCAGCTGCGATGTTCACGAAAAATCAGTTTTGTGGGGCACCAATTGTAATCGGCAAAGAAAGTATTGCGGACGGATATTTGCAGGCGATTGCTGTCAACAGCAAAAATGCAAACGTGGCAACAGGCAAAAAAGGGCTTGATGATGCGCGAAAAGTAACAGAGGCTGTCGCACAAGAACTGGCTATTCATCCACACGATGTCCTTCCTTCTTCAACAGGGATTATTGGTGTACCGCTCCCGGTTGAGAAAATATTGACAGCCATTCCCGGCTTAAAAAATCAGTTAACCGAAAATGGACTTGAGCAGTCAGCTAAAGCGATTATGACGACAGATACATATCCGAAATTTCGCACGAGACAAGTTGGCAATATAACCATTTCTGCGATGGCAAAAGGATCTGGCATGATTGAACCGAACATGGCGACAATGCTCAGCTATATTTTGACGGATGCCAAAATTGAACCCGTTCATTTGCAAAAAATGCTGAAACGTGCGGTTGATGTTTCGTTTAATAGCGTATCAGTCGACGGTGATACAAGCACCAGTGACACGGTTGTGATCATGGCAAATGGACTCGCTGGAGACATAGACCTCGTGGAATTTGAGTCTGTTTTAACAGAGCTGTGCATTGATCTTGCAAAAGAAATTGCCCGTGACGGTGAAGGGGCGACAAAATTAGTTGAAGTGCAGGTGACTGGTGCCGATGACGACGCTGTAGCGAAAAAAATAGGCAAATCAATTATTAATTCACCACTTGTAAAGACAGCCATTTTTGGTGAAGATCCAAACTGGGGCCGTATTATGTCGACGATCGGCAACTCAAACGATAAACTAAATACGAATGCTGTCTCGGTCTCTTTTGCAGATGTATACGTATTTAAAGATGGAATGCCAATGGAAGATAAACGCGCTGAATTGGAAGATTATTTAAAAAACAATGAAGTATTGATCCGAATTTCACTCGGTGACGGCCCAGGAACTTCAACCGTATGGGGCTGTGATTTGTCGTATGAGTATGTGAAAATTAATGGTGAATATACGACTTAAAAAAAAAACCGCACTACGCGGTTTTTTTAATTGCTTTTTTTCATAAAGGCTGTTAAATTAAAACTAACGAACGGTAGGAAGGTGTTTTTTTTGAGTGCAGATAAGATTAAGACAGCAGCGGCAGCTCTCTTTGCGGAGCATGGATATGCGGGAACATCCCTTGCACAAATCAGTGAACTTGTAGGAATTAAAAAACCGTCTATTTATGCCCATTTTAAAAGCAAAGAACATTTGTTTTTAACACTTATTGACGATACTTTTGCAACTGAACTGCATATTTTGCAGGAACAATCTTCTCTTTTTAACCTTCTCGACTATTATGTAAAACGGCATGCGAATGATGCGTTATTTCGCTTTTTAATTACGAGCTCATTTTTTCCGCCGGACCATTTAAAAGAAGATATTTTAAAACGGTATTATGACTATTTAGATACCCTGGAAGAAATATCAAAAGACATTTTGCAAGATGGAATTGCAGCGGGAACAATCCGAAGCATTGACGTTGCCGACGCGGCAGCGATGTATACAATTATTCTTGATAGTATTTTAGTTGAGCTTTGTTATGGAAGCCGTGAACGCACAGAAAAACGCCTTGATGTATCGTGGCGCTTTTTTTGGAGCAGTATTAAGAAAGGAAGAAACGAACATGACTAATAAATGGTTTCTTGTTTTTCTAGCGGGTTTTTCCGAAGTCGGCTGGGTAGCCGGACTGAAGTATGCCGACAATTTTATTGAGTGGATATTAACAATGATCGCGTTAACGGCCAGTTTTTGGCTGCTCATTTATTGCTCAAGTCACTTGCCCCCGACGACCGTATACGCCGTTTTCGTCGGAATTGGCACTGCCGGCGCAGTCATTCTTGAAATGACGATGTTTGGGGAACCCGTAAGCTGGATAAAAATTGCATTGATTGCTGCACTAGTCATCGGTATTATTGGATTAAAGGTCGTGACAGCTGAAAAGGATGAAAAGGACGAAAAGGATGTGTCTGTCTCATGATGTGGTCTCTGTTAATTCTAGCCGGGCTGTTTGAAGTAGCCGGTGTGACCGGCATGTCGATGATAAACGCACGAAAAAATGTGCTGTCGTGGGTCGTTCTTATCGGCGGCTTCAGTTTTAGTCTTGTTTTTTTATCCGTTGCGATGACAGCAATTCCAATGGGGACAGCTTATGCAGTATGGACGGGAATTGGTACAGTCGGCAGCACGATTATTGGCATGCTTATTTACAATGAACCACGTGATGCAAAACGTTTAGCTTTTATTGCGATCATTATTATGTCTGTCGTTGGATTAAAAGTAGTCTCCTAAATAAATATATGTACGTGAGTTTCTTATAAAAAGCTGTCTGTATTCGGACAGCTTTTTCTTATTTTTTAAAGAAAATAAGATTTCTGTCACTCACTTAGAACAATTAGCGAATATGCGGCAGATGGCACGAACAAGCTGTAAATTCATCTTTAAAGGCAGGAGTATCAAGTAAACTTATAATTAAGCCAGCCACAAAACAATACATAGTCCTGTTTAACTTGTTCTTTGTAGGCGTTTGATAAAAAGATGAGTTGTGCCGCGAATGCATCGTAATCGTCTCCAATCGCCTTTAAAATTTCTTCCTCACTATGGTAAGCAAGCAGTTCATGTTCAACATCGGCATCTGCGCGGGCATGAATCTTAGCTGTAATACCGCCAAATATATCGAGTACTTGATCGAATTCTTTTACATTTCCAATATTCTCAGGCTTTACCCTTTTTTTATAAGGCGACCGTTCACGCACATAAAAATGCTGGTTATCAATCGTCACATAGCCCAGCAGCGGATCATCATAATGATGCATTGCTTTTTGTGTTGTAACAACACGCTCCCCTTGATGGCTGTATTTTGCCCAGAACTCTTCATTATATGGAACAAAATACGCCGGGACAGGTGCGCGCACTTCTTTCATTTCCAAAATAATGTCATCCATTTGCTGATCGCAGTCCTGTTTTCCTTCTATTAAAATATAATAGCGATCGAGTCCAATAGACGCAGTACCGGAACCTTGTTTGCGAACAATATGCTTGATATCATAAAACAAGCTTTTTTTTCGATCTTCTGGATCTAGACTTTCAATATAGTCTGGCCAAACCGCTTCGATTTTTTCTCGTTCTTTCTGCGTTACTTGCACAAACTCTTCAGACAGCTCAAATACACGTGTAGCGTCTTCTTTTACCGTCCAGCGCTCCAGGAGACGTGCTGAATCACGCTTCTCTAATTTTTTCAGCACTTCCCGAATCGGTCCTTTCGTGTTCCTTGCTGTGTAAAAAAAGGTAACCGGATCTTCTTTTCCCTTCACAAACTTTTTCAGCTGTTTGTAATATGATTCGAGAAATATCTGCATCCTTTCTTCCTCATTTTCAAAACCATACTGCTCACAGTACAAGGCAATGCTCACAGTCATGCGCAGCAAATCGTAAACATACGAGCCTAAATAGCCTTCGTCAAAGTCATTTACATCATATACAATGTCACCTTGGCTATTTTGAAACGCACCGAAATTTTCAATATGCATATCTCCTTGAATCCAAGTAGGTTTATCATCCGGTGTATGAAAAGAAAATGGAATTTTCGTCACATCATAATAAAATAAGTATGCACTTCCACGGAAGAAGCGAAATGGATTTTCTGTCATTTGTCTATATTTATGCTTTCTTTTTTCATGATTTAATCCAGTAATACGCGCATCAAATTCATTGAGCACTGTTTCAAGTATATTCGATCGAAGCGCTCGCCGCGTTTTCTGTACCTCATCCACCCAGTTTCCAATCATCTTTATCTCCCTCCTCCATCTCATCCTTTTCATTCTATCATAACAAAAAAAGAACACGGCTTAAAAATATGCACTTGTGAGGAGGACTAGACTGAAAACTAAATTTCAGATAGGTGATGGACAATTATAGCTGTGCTCAAATATACGGATTTCAATTAAAAATCCCGCCCTTACGTGTTTCATCCTTCCATGATAGTTCCAAAATATCGAGACGTGCTTTTTCCGCTTCCGGTGCAATCGGGCGCAAGTTATAAAAGAAAACAGCCTGTCCGAAAACCATATTTCGGTCAGGCTGTTTTCTTTATTCGCCAGCAAGCATTAACTGCTCAAGTTTGAGTGGCTCAATATATTCCCCATCTTTGTATGCACGCATATTTCCACCGGAAATTTCGTCGATTAACAAGATCGTATCTGTTCCTTGTTCACGGCCAAATTCGAATTTAATATCATACAAATCAAGCCCTTTTTTCGCTAATTCCTCTTTCACAACGGCACCAATTTTTTGTGTTTGCTCTTTTAACACGGCATATTCTTCTTTCGTCAAAATACCGAGCATATCAAGTGCATCGCTTGTAATCGGCGGATCTTCACGCTCATCGTCTTTAATTGTTACTTCAACAAATGCATCCAATTCCTGTCCGTCTGTTACGTACGCGCCGTAGCGGCGAAGAAAACTGCCTACTGCCCGGTAGCGGCAAATGACTTCAAGTCCCTTGCCAAACACGTTCGCCGGTTTGACTGTCATCGTCGCTTCTTCAATGTCCGCATCGACATAATGTGTGTTAATGCCCTTTTCCTGAAGTTTTTCAAAAAAGAATTTTGTTAAACGAAGGCCGGCTTGTCCAGCACCTTCAATTGTCAAACCGACCGTGTTTGCACCCGGATCAAAAACACCGTTTTCGCCCGTCACATCATCTTTAAATTTTAATAAAAAATTGCCATCTTCCAATTTAAATACATCTTTCGTTTTACCCGTATAAATACGCTCCATTTTGCCATTCCTCTCATCGGAAAATTTCGAACAATTTTCATTATACAAGAGATATCTTTCGGAAAAAAGATTTTATTCTGGCATGTTGACGAATAGCTCTTCTATCTTTGGATCTTTTTTAATCAATCCATTTTCTTTCATCCAATTTGCTGTATCGATCCACGGCTGTTTTTCCTGATAACCAAAGCCTTTATCCGATGCCATCATTGGCAGCAAAATATCCATGCTTTCTTTTTCCACTTTTTCTTCAAGCGGGAAATTCTCTTTTTCCTGATTGTCCATTAATATTTTCAATGCTTCATCCGGGTTCGCTTCCATGTCATTAAATCCTTTTTCTGCTGCGCGCCAGAATGCTTCAATTAACTGCGGATCTTCTTCCCACGTTTTATCACTTGTCACAGCAATTAATTCATAAAATGACGGCACGCCGTATTCAGTTAAATCAAAGTTCGCTGTCGGATATCCTTCAAACTCAAGCATCGGCACTTCATGATTAATGTATGCACCGACAACAGCATCCGCTTTTTTGCTGATGAGTGTTGAATTAAGTTCAAACCCAATATCGATCAATTCCACTTTCGATGGATCGCCGCCATCTTCTTTCACCATCGTCTGCACAATTGATTCATTTAGCGGAATGCCTGTGTAACCAACTGTTTTTCCTTCCAGATCTTTCGGTGATTTAATATTGCTTTCCGCAAGCGACACAACACGATTGAGCGGCTCGCGTACAATAGCGCCAACTGACTTCACACCGACTCCTTGTTCTGTCCGTGCCACAATCACATCCGGCTGATAGGTAATGCCAAGCGTCACTTGTCCAGATGCGGCTAAATTAATTGGATCAGTCGGGTTAGCCGGAAATTGAATATCAAGATCAATGCCTTCTTCTTTAAAATATCCTTTTTCATCCGCGACATACAAAAAGCTGTGCACGGCATTTGGATACCAGTCAAGCATAATACTAACATCTTTCAGCTTTTCCTCACTTCCGCCTGATGGTTCTGTTTCTTCCCCCGTGTTACCGCCACATGCTGAAAGCATCATTGCTGTCATTATTACGGCTGCTGGTTTCATCCACTTTTTCATTCTGTTTTCCTCCATTTTAATGATTTATTTTCAAGAATTTTTACAATAACAAACAATATAATGCCGACAGCCGATAATAAGACAATCGGTGCAAATACGGCTGCTCCATCAAACTGCGTCATCATTCTTCGGCTAAAATAGCCAAGCCCGGATTGTGCACCAAGCCATTCACCGATCGCTGCCCCGATCACACTAAGGGTGACCGCTACTTTTAATCCAGAATAAAAATACGGCTTGGCAGACGGAACTTGCAGTTTAAAGAAAATCTCTTTTTTCCCTGCCCCCATTGTGAGAAGCAATTCACGAAGCTCTTTACTGCTCGATTTCAACCCGTCAAACGTGCTGACTGTAATCGGAAAAAACGTAATCAGCACTGTTACGACTACTTTGCTCCAAATGGAATAGCCAAACCACATAATAAAAATCGGCGCGATTGCAATCGTTGGTATCATTTGCGATGAAATAATAATCGGGTAAAATGCACGTTCCGCAATTTTGCTCATATTCATCCACACTGCAAGCCCGACACCAAGCACAATCGAAATCGCAAGGCCAATTAAAATGATCGCAAGCGTCGATGGCAGATGATCAAGCAGCAGCACTTCTTTCAGTTCCCACAGCTTCAAAACGACTCCTGACGGCGATGGCAAGATGAACAGTAAATTAATTGAACGAGCGACCACTTCCCAAATAAGTAGAAGGAAGACAATAAGACCAGCCGCCGGGAGATACTGTTTCATATGGTCACCCCTCTTCGCAGCTGTTCAATTAATTCATCTTTCCATTTCAAAACAGCCGAATCGTTTAAATCTCGTAATGACCGCGGACGGCCCAATGGTACGATGACTTCTTGTAACTTGTGCACCGGTGCTTCTTGAAACACGAAAATGCGATCTGATAAAAAGAGCGCTTCATTCACATCATGTGTGATGAACAATATTGTTTTTTCACGTTTTGCCCACTGATCTAAAAGCCATTCCTGCATCGACAGCCGTGTAATCGCATCGAGTGCGCTAAACGGTTCGTCAAGTAACAGAACATTTGAGCCTGTTAAGATTGAGCGTAAAAACGAGACGCGCTGTTTCATTCCACCGGATAACTCACCAGGGAATTTGTTTTCAACGCCACTTAATCCAAATTCATCTAGAAGAGGTAAAATGAGTTTTTGTACATCTTTTTTGTTCATACCGCTAAGTTCTAAAGGCAAGGCAGCGTTGTCCATCACTGTCCGCCATGGCATTAATAAATCTCTCTGCGGCATGTAGCCGACTTTACCATGGCGATTTTGATGACTTTCACCATTGATCAGAATTGTACCTTCACTTTGAGTTTCAAGCCCGGTAATGAGACGAAACATCGTACTTTTGCCCGAGCCGCTTGCACCGATGATTGTAATAAATTCATGGTCGTAAATGGTCATATTAAGATGATCAAGTATCGGTTTTTTGCCACCGTATGAGAAAGACACATCTCGGAATTCGAGCACCGGTTTACGCATCGCCGGGCCACATCACTCCGTTATATGCCATATCCCAGAACATGTATTCAAAACGGGTTGTATTTAAAAAAATTTCTTCTAATTTCGCAAGTTCCGCTGCTGATTTACCAACTGTATGCTCATCTAAAAGATCAATGCACCATTGTGCCATTTGGCCAAATTCCTCTGACGCATACATGTGAATCCATTCCCCATACAGGTCGTGGGCCGCGGCACCTGGGATCTTATAAAGTTCTTTGCCAATTTCCCAGTAACTCCATGCACATGGGAGAACAGCCGCAATCACTTCTGCAAGTGTACCGTTCTGAGCCGCATGCAGCATATAGTGTGTGTAGGCAAGGGTGATAGGCGACGGTTTGGCAGTCTCTAACTCTCCTTCTGATATACCGAATCGGGCCGCGTATTGCCGGTGGAGTGCCATTTCTTCGTTTAATGTTCCGTCTAGGAGCGCCGCGAATTTGCCCATTGTATGAAGGTCATCCGCCTTAACGGCACCAAGTGCGAATACTTTTGCATATTGAATTAAGTACAAATAGTCCTGTACCATGTAAAAACGGAACTTTTCCGGATCAAGCGTACCGTCTGCTATTCCTTTCACAAAAGGATGATCGTGGTTTTGACGCCATATCGGCTGCAATTTTTCATGTAATTGTTCACTGAATTTCATTGATTTCTTTCTCCTTTTTCTTATTCGTCCAATCATAAATAAATTGAATCATTACTTTCGTGTAGTCGATGAGTTCGTTAACCGCAAGCTGCTCGTTTACCGCATGAGCATGACGCAAATAACCGGGTCCATAAATGGCTGTTGGTATCCCCGATGAACCGAGCCAGCCGCCGTCTGTAACAGATGGTGACACATCGACAATCGGTTTTTCGTCGAAAACAGATGCATGGGATTGAATAAGTGATTGAACAGCTGAATGATTAGGATCCACTTCAAACGATGGAAATATTTCACCGCGTTCTTCAATCATAGATGTGCCTCCCCATTCAAAAATCGGCGGGTTTTCCCGCATCCAAAGATCACCTTTCGCTAAGTTACGAATATAGTCTTCCACTTCTTTCGCCACTTGTTCATGCGTTTCATCCGGATAAAAATGAACAGTAATCCAAAGACGGCATTCATCAGCGATAAATGCCGCATGCCTCCCTCCTTCAATCACCGCTGGATTAATTGTTGTCGTGCCAGGCGGGAAGCCCGGGTAGCTTTTCATGACTGCCCAATGACGCTCCAATTCTTGCAGACCATTGATCACTTTTATCATTTTTTCAATCGCACTGGCACCCATCAACTTGCCACCCGCATGAATCATTTGCCGGCGCGTCGCATCGTGAAACGTCTGCTCACTTTTCAGCGTAATCCAGCCGGTAATGACGCCGCCCTGCCCTTGAATATGTAAGTCGCTCGTATCAACGACGAGTGCAAAATCAGCCGTATAGCCACGTTTGCAGCATTCAAGCGTACCCGCTTCACCAACTTCTTCACCAATAACCGACTGAAATGTTAGATCGCCAGGGAGTTGAATACCTGCTTCATGCAGCAGCTGAATCGCGAATAGTGCCCCAGCAAGGCCGCCTTTCATATCGGCAGCGCCTCGTCCAATAATCGCGCTGTCTTTCACAATCGGTGTGAACGGATCCGTTTCCCACTTTTCATCAGGACTAACTTCCGCTACATCTATATGACCATTAATAATCAGACTTTGATAGTTTCCGCTGTCTGTGCCTTTTAGCGTACCCACAACATTGGGATCGTTCGGATACACATCCCACTTATCAATCTTAAACGCTCGTTCTGTAAGAAAGTCGGCCATGAATTGCTGTGCCTCACTTGTATTTCTCGCAGGCGGCGCCGGTGTTTTAAACGATATCAATGTTTTTAGCAGATCGATCAATTCATCTTTTCGTTCATCGATCTCCTTATGTAATTTGTGTATTATCTCCATAGTGTAATCCTTTCCGAAACATAAAAAATCCGTCTCTTCGCAGGGAAGAAACGGATGTGATGACGTTATAATAGAGTGATACAACGATTCGACACCTCTTCCCTACGCCGGCATTATCCGGTTCAAGTTATAAGGGTTAAAGCAGTTCGCCTCTCTCAGCTCCATTATGAGCACCCCCAGCGGTGATTCCTATTTAATTTAAACTCATTAGTAGTTTTATCACACTAAAGCAATTTATTCAATGGCAAATGCAATCTTTCCTAACTGCTCCGATTTGTCTATGCGTGTAAACGCCTGTTCAAATTGAGCAAGCGGGTATACTTGATCCACAATGGGATGTAACGTATGCTTTTCGATGAATTGAATCATTTCCTTAAGCTCTTCCCCACTGCCCATTGTCGAACCAAGCATGTTGAATTGGCCGTAAAAGAATGCACGCAAGTTAAACGTTACTTCGTCGCCTGCAGAAGCCCCAAATGTAACAATTGTCCCGCCTTTACGAAGCTGGCTGAGCGATTTGTTGAATGTCGCTGCACCAACGCATTCGATGACGAGATCCATTTTTTGATTGCCCAGCGCTTCTGCCCAGTCACTTTCTGAATCGATCGCTTTATCCGCACCAAGTTCCATTGCTTTTTGCCGTTTTGATTCCGAACGGGATGTAACAAAAACGCGGGCACCTGCTGCTTTTGCGAACTGTAAAAGGAAGGTTGCCACACCACTGCCAATACCAGGAATGAGAACATTCATGCCTTCTTTTACCTGGCCACGAGTAAAGAGCGCCCGGTATGCTGTCAGTGCCGCAAGTGATAATACACCTGCTTCATCCCATGACAGGTGCGCCGGTTTTAAGACAGCATTTTCAGCTGGAATAACGATCGATTCCGCAAATGTGCCATGAAACGGCAAGCCGACAATTTCAAAGCCCTCCGGCGGTGCATCGCTGTTTTCCTTCCATCCAAGACCCGGGTTAATGATGACTTTATCGCCCACTTGAACAGATGTCACCCCTTCGCCGACTGCATCAATGACACCCGCTCCGTCCGATCCAATAATGAGCGGCGGCTCGTTTTCTTTATGCCGATGCAAAACAAACAGGTCACGATGGTTTAATCCCGCTGCTTTTAATTTCACCCTCACTTCTCCTCGTGTTGGCAATCCTTCTTCCATCTCACGGTATGTAAGCCCTGCCATTCCTGCTTGTCCTTCGTGAACGACTGCTTTCATAATATCCCCTCCAATTAAGTCCCTGTGCTATAATTTTAACATATCAATCATAATTTGAAAGGATTGAAGCGGAATGGATTCATTTTTCAAACAATTCACAGGGCATGATCTTTCGTTTATCTTGAAACGCTTTGCAGAATTGTTTCCTTTTGAAAACCTAGATGTTTTAAATAAATATGAACAGGAAATCACGCCAGAATTCCTGAAAGAGAAACTAATCGACAATCAGCGTGGAGGTTTATGTTATGAACTGAACGCTCTGTTATTTTTAACGTTAAAAAAGCTCGGTTTTGACGTACAGCTCATGACCGGCACCGTTAAAAATGAAGGGGTTTGGGCAATTGATCATACACATGCGACTGTATTGCTGAAACAAGATGGATACCTTTATCTTGTTGAGAGCGGCTTCGGTAACCGGCTGCCGCTTTCTCCACTTTTACTGGACGGTGAACCTGTGTCATCACCAGCCGGGACATTCAGATTTCGGACGGTTACGACAGAAAAAGGCACATTGGCGATGGAACAGCTCGTAAACGATGAATGGATTGTACGTTATGGTTTTTCTCCTGAGCCTATGAACTGGAACGAATTAACGAAAATGAAGGAGAAGATTCACTACGATGAGCGATCGACTTTTACAAAAGCTCCGGTGATCGCCGGCATTATAGATGGCGGAACGTTTTCAATCTCACGGGATCGGCTTCGTTTGAAACGGACGGACGGATCAGAAAAAATAGTTGAATTTGAACATGACGATGATTTTTTAAAAGCAGTCACCCGTTACTGCTCGCCATCTATTGTGAAAGAAGCCGAGTTATATGCAATTACGGAATTTCATGATGAACAAAGTAACGAAAGTAAAGAAGGCGAGCATAAATGAATAGGTGGCACGAGCGCTTTAAAGCAGATGAATATGTATATGGAAAAGAACCGAATGAATTTATCCGAACTGCCGCTCCATTCATTAAAAAAGGTGGTGAAGTTCTTTCAATTGCTGAAGGCGAAGGTCGAAACGCCGTTTTCCTAGCCGGCAAACGCTTCAAAGTCAGCACATGGGATTATGCACAGTCCGGCATCGATAAAACGGAGAAACTAGCAATAGAGAATGGCGTCGTTGTAAATACGGAACTCCGTGATCTTACCGACGCTGAATGGCCAGAAAACAAATGGGATGCTATCATTCATGTATTCGGCCACTTTCCTAAGCCCGTTTTTAACCGGACTATGGCAGGTATTAAACAATCTATTAAACCTGGCGGCCTGTATATTGCTGAATTATTTACAACGGATCAGCTTCGTTTTAAATCCGGCGGACCACGGACGATAGATTTGTTATGCACACCTGCTCAAATACTGAAAGAATTTGAGGGTTGGTATAGTAAATACTTTTTCACCGGCGAAGCGGAACGGAACGAAGGCCGGCTGCACCAGGGCACAAGCCATGTCATTCAATGTGTATTGCAAAAGCCTCAATAATGATTCAACGTTGTTTCCGCAGGAGGGTGTTGCTGACATGAATTTACCGTATGAACCAGATCATACAATTACATTTAATATAAAAAGAATACACATTCAAGCGCTTATTATTACAGTCGCGGCCATAATCGTTGGTGCTGCTTTGATGGCTTTCTTTCATTTAGAAAGTGGATTTGACATTTCATTCTGGAATTTCTGTTTATGGGTGGTTTTGTATACCGCACTAATTATTTTACATGAAGTGTGCCATTTGATCGGCTTTATGATCTGGGGGAAATGCAAAAAAAGCGACCTCGTGTACGGCGTTAACCGCGAGCTCGGTATTGCATACGCCGGCACGAAAAAAGTAATTGTGAACAAAGCAATGAAAAAAGCATTATTGCTTCCATTTTGGATGACCGGTATGCTGCCATTTATTATCGGCATATGCTTAAACAGCTCCGTTCTCATGATTGCCGCCGCTTTTTTAATTGGCGGTGCAGCCGGTGATTTTTCAATGTACAATCAGCTGCGGAAAATTAAAAAAGAGGCCTTTATTATTGATGATATAAATGAACCGAAGTTATATGTGTATAACCAAAACCCATCTGTATTCAACTGACAGAAGGGCTTTGGTTATGAGTGAATGAACTTTACATTCGGTAAATGCCTTTATGATTTGTCCGAATTAAATCCCTGATTCGTTACATAATCGTCAATGGACCATACACCGATGCCTTTGTTTTTAGCGACTTTCTGTTTCGCTTCTAGTTCATCCAGGTAGCGTGTATTCGGTGGATACACGTATGCAACCCTTGCCATTCCTTCTTCAAGAAGCGTTTCCTGCACGCTTTTCCCGTCTACATATACATAAACGAGTATTCGGCTATACTTGTCTAGACGCTGGCCAACATCAAATTCAAGTGTAATTTCCCCCTGCTTAAGCAGTTGTGCCGTCCGTTCTTTCGCCTCGTCGCCTAAAGGCTGCTTCCCAAGCTTCGGATGCCTCGTCTCCGGTGTATCAATTAACAAAAAACGGGCACTGAATTCTTCTTCTTTCCCATCGTTATCCGCATCAAAGGCAAATACGGCTGTATCACCATCCACAGGTCTGACAAGTGTAGCTGGAATAGGATCTATCGTACCTTTCGATTTTAATAGATTTGTTGATTCATTCACTGGCTCTTCTTTATCGACTTTATTTGATTCTTCTTGGCTCTGCTCCTTTTCAATCGCTGTCAGCACATCATCGGTCACTTCAAGTAAATCAGTGACATCTTGTTCCGTACAAGCGGATAAAACAAGAAGACTGCTCATTATGACCGCTGTCACATATGTAAATCGCTTCACACTTTTTCCTCTTTTCTTCCGTTTCTTCTTACATTTTAACATTAAAACCATTAAAATAACCGCCTATAAAGGCGGTTATTCGCTCACAGACTCTTCGATGTACTCTGCAATGACAGGTACCGTTAACGCAAGATTGCTTGTTAGCAGGCTGTTTTTTACGTACTTTAACTTGCTCCCATCGCTTGCATACGGCTGAATACCAAGTACATTGTTAATATATAAAACACCTTCATTCGTGATCATCGGTCTAATTATATACCCGTCTGTCTCATCATATTTACGAATTTTCTCAAGACCATTGATAAGCCCTTTATCAAACAAATCATTCATCGCAATTTCATAGGTGGCTGGTTCCATGTTCTCGCTCATTCGCTCATGTAATTCATACATCACATCTGGCTTGTTCTCTAAGTAGTATTGGACATAATACGCAAGAAGTACTTGCTCTTTTACTGTTAACATCCCCATAAAAAAATACCTCCTTTTCCGTCTTCTCTATTATACATTATTTTGGTATAAAGACGTTAATTTCCTTCTGTTCCTTGCACATCCAATCCAATGACATTCAACGCCAATCTGCATAATCTATAGTAATGAAAATAAACCGGATAGGATGCGGTCCAATATGACGAATGAACAGAATAACGATCAATTCGCTGATATTTTACAATATGCCGGGCAATGGTTCGTTATGATTGGGGAGATTATCTCCCTTCTTGGTCAAGGGATCGCACTTGAACAAGAAGCGGAAGAACAGATAGAAGAAAAACAAGCACAGCAACGGCAAATGCTTCATTATAGCAGCGTTGAACAGCAGCTTGAACAGCTACAGCAGCAAATGGTCTCTTTACAGCAACAATTAGAACGTATGAACAAACCGTGATTATCGGTCTATGATTGCTATTTTAAACGAATTTCCTTCATCTTTTCCCATAAAATTCTCATTTGTCATTCCCCTTAAATGAACCTGAATGAATTTATGTATTCTTTTAAATCTTTAAAAGAAATTTTCCAGGTGTAATAACTACTCAGATTACACAAGAAACTATGTAAACCATGGCGGAAATTAAATCAAATGCTTCTTAAAACATTCACTCAATTTCCACCTTTAAAGTATCAGCCGCGTTTCGTGCAAAAGCACTTTGCCGCAAACAATCGCAAGAATAAACAAACACACTAGTTACTTATTCATTATTAATAGCCCTCACCTCCGAATGACTGTACTCGTTCGGAAATGAGGGCTTTTTTTCTTTTTGTTATCAGGAACCGCAAAGTTACATCAATGCATTCCGTTCCATTCCCCTTGGTTTTTGGATGCTCTTTCTTTTTTCGCCTTTTCTTTGTGAGCACGATTAGCATTTGCACTGCCAAATTCTTTGCCAAATTCTGAATCTGTTTTGCTGGAGTCAAATCCTTTTTTATTCTTTTGCTCCGCATCATTTTTCTTAGTCCGTTTCGCCATAAGTATCCCTCCTTCTTTTCTTTAGTATAAGAATTGAAGGTAGAAATATACGTCATGAGTTAAGGTGCCAGTAACCATCTTTTTAAAATGTCTAATAATAAAAAATCCGTAATTAATTTTTTAAGGAAAAGGATTTTTTTCAAACAATATAGGAGAGATTATAATTATTATGTACGTAGGGAGGATATGAAATTCCATCCTGATACATGAAATAATCATTTTTCATACTGTTTTCGATTTTAATGTATCTGAAGATATCGTCAACATTTCATCACTCTCGGAGTATATGCCATTATTTCTAAGGTTTAGGCAAGAAAGGAATAGAAGCAGGATACGTATCTGTGATCAAAAGGCAGAAGACAGCTTACCAAATTATACATAAAGCGGAGTTGATAATATGGAAGATCACAAAGCGGCAGAAGCAGTGGAGGATGATTATTCATTAGATAGGGTGCCACGAGAAAAAAGGAATATGGGTTGGTTAAGTATAACCAACATTACCTTTGGCATAGCAACAGCCATTTTCTACTTTCAAATGGGAAGTGTTATGGCGCTTCAATTCGGAGCCATTAATGCCATCATATCCTCCATTTACGCGATCATCGTTGCCGGTATACTAGGAACATTCATTGCGTATCTTTCGGCAAAATCCGGTATGAACGTCAACTTATTATCTAGAGGCGGCGGATTCGGTTATATAGGCGCATCGTTAACCTCGTTCATTTATGCAACAAACTTCATTATGTATTGTGCATTTGAAGGCTTAATTTTAGTTTCTGCTGTTCATACCTTCTTCCCCGTCATACCAGAATGGGTGCTAATTGTTTTCTTCGGAACCATTGTTATCCCTTTGAATTGGTTTGGTATAAAACAACTGGATAAGCTGCAAAAGTGGTCTTTACCCATTTTCGTTATTTTTCTAGTAGCTGCCATTATTGTATCAATCTATACACCTTCATTATACGAAGGGCATTTTTGGACCTATCTGCCGGATGGCGTTCAAGTCGGAGGAAAGGCCTTGCTGCTTTGCATCGGCATACATCACGGGATTATGGGCCTGACAGCCCTTCTAGCTTCGGACTACGCCCGCTTCCTTAAACCGAAAGATATTAAGGTCGGATCAGTGGCGATTGGATTTATTCCACAGATTTTCTGTTTTGGTATCATGGGCGGCCTCGGTATATGGTTTGGTGTTCGTCTAGGCGAGCCAAATCCAGGTGTTTACATCGTCCTGCTTCTTGGGATCGGCGGCGTATTATTCACCATGTTAACTCAGCTGAGAATTAACGTGACAAATATATATAGCGGCTCCTTATCACTGGCCAGCTTCTTTGAAAATGTCTTTAATTTTACACCGAGCAGACGGCTTTGGGTTGTTGTAACAGGGATATCTGCGATCGCTTTAATGCTGGGCGGCATCGTGGATCATTTGGATACAGTCATGACATTCCAGGGAGTCTTTCTCTTAGCCTGGGCGGCCATATTAGTCAGTGACGCCATATTTGTGAAAAAATTATTAAAGATCGGACCCGGTTATTATGAAGCCCGACAGGAGTATTTGTATAAATGGAATCCCGTTGGAGTCGTGTCTTTGCTCGTATCAAGCGGATTAGGAACCATTGCTGCATTAGGGTATATGGGAACGTTTCTACAAAGTACGGCCGCCTTCTTTGCCGCGATTCTGGCAGCTGTACTCACAGTACTTTTGGCGTTTTTTACAAAAGGGAAATATTACACCCAAAACGAGCCCAATGATATCCCTAAGGAAGATTATATTGTATAAGAATTTTTATTTGATATGGACTTCTTTTTATTAAGGTATGACAATGATAAATTTTAAATCTTTTCAAGGTACTGTAACCATGATTCGTGTTTTATGACAGGGAAAAATGATAATGAAGCAGGTTTTTATAAATTAATATAGGTGTATTGCTTTTCCTCTACTCTTCTTGCTTAGTTAAAAAAGACAGGAGGATACCTCCCCCCTGTCTTGTCTTAAATAAGCAATTGCCGCACTTAATAGATTAGCTAAAGTTGCTCCTACTGGAAAATTCAGATCCTTATTCCATTGTTTCGTGCTTCCTTTTCGATCAATTTTTGGATATAACGAATTAAAATTTCATTGCTCCTCATTGAATCCCTGATTAATTCCTACAATCCAAATAAGACTATTCTTTTCACCCTCAAAAAATTCCTAAGGCTCATAGTTGCGATTATATACACCTTTTAATCCATAGATTTTACCATTACAATGTTAGAACAGCTACTGCCTCCACATGTGCGGAGTGTATGTGGCAACACATGAGTGCTGGCGGGTTTAGTCTCAACCTCTGCCTTTATTACAAAGAAAACTTACATTTATTCAAATACAGCTACTAAGCGGCCTTTTACTTCGTGATTTTTTAGTTTTTCTATACCTTTATCAACTTCTTCAAATGGGATTGTGATAAGATTTGGATTCATTTTCCCAGTAGCGAAGCAATCATATACACCTTTTAAGTCTTCTACTGACCCGCCATTACTTCCTAAAAGCTTAATTTCTTTTGTGATCATTAAATAAGTATTAATATTAGATTCTAGTTTACCCATACCAACAATTACAACTGTTCCTTGTGGTCTTATAGCTTCTAGTGCATCGGTAGTTGTTTGTCCGAAACCAGCAAAGTCAACAATGACGTCACATTCCGCTTCTTTCATATCAAGAATCGTGTCGTAAACTTTATTAGCACCTAGTTCTTCAGCAAGTTTTCGAGCCTCTGGAGAGACATCTGTAGCGTACACTTCGCAACCTTTAATTTGTGCCATTTGTAGAGCAAATTGACCAAGTCCACCAATACCGATAATTCCTAATTTTGTACCTTCTTTTGCTTGTCCAATACTGAAAAGTGCACGATAAGCTGTGATTCCAGCATCTGTTGAAGCTGCCCCTTCTACAAATGAAACGCCTTCAGGAATGATTACGCATTGATGTGCAGGAACACGCACTTTTTCTGCATACCCTCCATCATAGTTGTACCCAGCAGTTACTTTTGTTGCTCTATCCATTGGGTTAACGCCAACGCGGTCTCCTACTTTAATATCTTCAACACCTTCACCCACTTCAATAACAACCCCTGCAAACTCATGCCCCATAATAACCGGACCATTAGGGAAAAGTGGCATCCAGCCTGGATCTTGTAATGCTGCAACATCTGAATGGCATAGACCAGCAGCTTTCACTTCAATAACAACTTGACCTGGAATCGCTTTTGGATCTTCTTTTTCAATCAATTCTAGTGGAATATTTGTACCTGTAAATTGCCAACCTCTCATACTATCGCCTCCAAATTGTTTTACTATTTTATTATATTGGATTAATTAATAATTCAAAAAATAAGCTCTTAATATTTCAGTGCAATCTAGCTTTTGAGCCAGCTTCATGCACTCATTATTCAATGAATTAAACGTTGTATAATGCACCATCAACAGTGAATGAAGATGAGCTAACATAAGAAGCTTCATCAGAAAGTAAGAACGCGATCACGTTCGCTACTTCTTCAGGTTCACCATAGCGTTTCATTGGCACTGCATCGTTATAAGCTGCTTGTGCTGCTTCTGCTGCGCCTGGTGCAACTTTTGATTCAATATTACGCATCATTTGTGTATTAATAACTCCTGGGTTTACTGTGTTCACACGTACATTATATGGAGCAGCTTCTAACGCCGCTACTTTATTCATACCCATTAATGCATGTTTCGACGAATTGTACAGCATCATATTTGGCGAACCAATTAATCCTGCTACGGAAGCAGTGTTAACAATCGAACCTGCTTTTTGCTGTTTCATAATTGGCATTACATATTTTAAACCGTAGAAAGCACCTTTTACGTTAATGTTATATACAAAATCGAAATCTTGTTCTGTAATTTCTTCTAAAATTTTTGCTGGACCTTCAACCCCTGCATTATTCGCAAATCCATCAATGCGACCGAATTTTGTCACAGTTTGCTCAACATAATTCTTTACTTCTGCTTCTTTTGAAACATCTGCCTTTAATGTCAGGACGCGATCTTCACCTAAGTTAAGTTCCTCTGCAACCGCTTTCACAGCAGCTTCATTTAAATCCACAAGGGTTAACTTTGCCCCTTCACCTGCAAGCTTACGAGCAATCTCTTTACCGATACCTCCTGCAGCACCTGTAATAACAACAACTTTATTTTCAAATCTCATTTTTTGTACCCCCCCTAAAGATTCTATTTACATTTATAGTTTACTGGGTTTCACTTTCTGTATACAATCCTTAACATTTGCTATAATGTTGAAGAAACCAACACTTTTAGTCAATCTGTCTAATAGTAGGAGAGGAATATGATGAAATCCAGTTCCAATCAAGCTTTTCGTACAAAGAATTTCTTAAAAAATGCATTTATTGAAATGGTACATAAAAAGGGATTTAGTGCTGTTACGGTGAAGGACATTGTAGATTATGCACAATATAATCGAACAACCTTTTATGTGTACTATCAAAACATATATGATCTTGTTGAAGAGTTAATGGATGAAATGTTTGAAGCCATTCAGTATTACAGCATGTCTAAGTATCAAAGTGATAGTCAGGTGAAAGTGCAGGAGTTGACAACAAACTCCTTCGAATTGTTGTATTACATTTACGATCACCGTGATTACTTCAGATTGCTACTTTTAGAAGATACGTTACCTCGCATTCACCAGCAACTGCCTGAAGCGATTTTTAATTTACTTAAAGATAAATTTGATATTCAATACGGAGTGTCTTATGTTGATGATCACTCCCAAAAGCGCTATATGGCCTTCGGTACGGCGGGGTTGATTTTGGACTGGATTGCACAAGATTTTGATGTGACACCCGGCGAAATGACAGAACGTCTCATACGTATTTTAAACACCTTTGCAAAAGGATTTGTAATAAAAGAAATCGACACTTAACAAACTTTAGAAATATGTATTTTGCTAAATAAAGAAAATGACGTTTGCCAATTATATATACCATTTCTTATGCCATCTTTTAAAATTAGTTGTGAGATACACTCACCTTAACAAATAAAAAAGAACGAATTCCACCAAAATTGGAACTCGTTCTTTTAATATAATTATGATAACTCCAACCACGCAACCGCTTCGCAATGCACTGTCTGTGGAAACATATCGACCGGCTGTACTTCTCTTGTTTTATACCCTCCGTCTTCGAGTACCCGTAAATCCCGTGCGAGTGTTCCCGGGTTACAGGAAACGTAGACGACACGTTTCGGTTTCATTTCCAGAATTGTCTGTAACAACGCATCGTCGCAGCCTTTACGCGGTGGATCAACGACAATCACGTCTGGCCGGATACCTTGTTTATGCCAGGTCGGAATAACTTCTTCTGCTTTCCCTGCTTTAAACTGCGCATTTGTAATACCATTTAACGCTGCGTTTTTCTTCGCATCTTCAATCGCTTGCGGCACAATTTCAACACCATACACTTCTTTTGCCTGTTTGGCGAGAAACAATGATATCGTGCCAATACCGCAATAGGCGTCGATGACAATTTCATCACCTGTCAACTCCGCAAATTCAAGTGCTTTTCTGTAGAGCATTTCCGTCTGCAGCGGATTCACCTGATAAAACGAACGGGCAGAAATGGCAAATTTCACATCGCCGATCAGATCATAAATGACATCTTCGCCCCACAGTGTGCGCGTTTGATTTCCAAAAATAACATTCGTTTTATCCGGATTAACATTTTGTACAATCGATGTAATGCCTGGAATCGCGTCGCGGATGCCCTTAATGATCGCCTCTTTATTTGGCAGTTCAGCTGTGCGCGTGACGAGCACCGCCATCATTTCTCCTGTCGTATAGCCGATCCGCGCCATCACATGCCGAAGCACCCCTTTATGCCGCTGTTCATCGTACGGCATGACACCGTTTGCCGCGCAAACATCTTTCACTTTTTGAATGATGCTATCACTTTGTTCATGCTGAATGAGACATTCGGTCATATCGATAATCTCGTGGCTGCGTTTTTTGTAAAAACCGGCGACAATGCGGCCGCCGTTCATGCCGACCGGCACCTGTGCTTTGTTCCGGTAACGCCACGGCTCTTCCATGCCAAGCACTGGATGAACCGGCACATTTGGCAGTTTTGCAATGCGGTCCATCACATTTCTCACCTGATTATATTTCATCTTAAGCTGCCCTTCATATGTCATATGCTGAAGTTGGCAGCCGCCGCATTCATCATATACAGAACATGGTGGCACCACACGTTCAGGCACTGTTTTATCGAGGCGGATCAATTTCGCAAATCCGTACCCTTTATTTAATTTTGTCACTTCAATTTCACCCGTTTCGTCCGGCAGTGCACCTTCGACAAACAGCGGGTAGCCTTCTACTTTCGCTACTGCTTTTCCTTCATGCGTTAAATCGGTAAACGTGACGTTCAGCACGTCTTTTATTTTTACCGGGGCTTGAATCTTTGCCACAATTACTCCCCCTCATTTATTAAGCCTATCTGCCTATTCCCATTAAGACCGGACAGAGGATCGTTTACTTGAAAAAACGATACCCTTCATCTTACAACGGTGCTCCGCTTCTTTCAACAGCAACTCCAATTTTTCATCCTTATTGTGCGCATTCATTTCGTCCTTATTTAAAACCCATTTAAAATTATTTCCGCACCTGCATTCGCTGCACTTACAGCAAATTGCGCCAGCCCCAATCCCGCTGAAAGGCCAGTAATGACACGGAGCAAATTATTGCTTGTGCGATACTGCCTTTTTTGTGTGAATCCATCCAGCAGCATCGGAATGTTCAATGCAATCGCCATTAAAAATGACGGGACAAAAGACAGAATGGGTGAAAAAAAGGCCATCGGAATAGCTAAAAATAAGCCGATTAATAAAAACATACATCTATAACAGACTGGAAACTGCCTCCCGCACACAATGAGAGATCGTTCTGGGCGGCGGTGGCATGGCATAAATTGCAGCGTAAAAAACTCCTTCATGACGGACAGTCCGGACCACAGTCACAATCTCCATCTTTGTCGCAGTCAAATGTTTTTTTATTTATAGTCGGCGTTGGACAGTCGCAATAGGAATAATCATCATCTTTCCCTTTTTTGCGCCGTTTCCTGTACCAATAAATCGTGTAGATAAATAAAATGAGACCAAAACTAAACCAGCCGATCAAAATGAGTTGTTCGTTTCCAACTGGGTTTGACGTCAATCCAATCACGCCTCCAATAATACAAGTGAGCGCAACAAAAAAACTGATAAAAATCAATCTCGTAGCACCGCCTTTCAGCGTAATCTTATCATAATTCATTACGGTAAAATGAAGAAAATAGAGACTTTTAAGTCAGCTTCTTTTCAATATCTTCCCTCCTAATAAATAATGTTTAAAAAAAGCTGGTAAAGGAATAGTAATAAGAGACATGAAACAAATAGGAGATGAACATAATGAAGCAAAAGGAACTAAAAGAACAGATTTTGACTATTTTACAGGATAGTCGTATTGGAACAATGGCGACCATTCATGACAATAAGCCAAGATCGCGCTACATGACCTTTTTTAATGTCGATCTAACGCTTTATACCGCAACAAGCAAAGATATGCACAAAACGGAAGATATTGAACAAAATCCGTATACGCACATTTTACTTGGTTACGAGGGTGAAGGTATAGGTGACACATATGTGGAAGTCGAAGGGACAGTTATCGAATCTGACGATGAAAGCTTGAAGGAAAAAGTGTGGAATGAACATCTGGAAGGGTGGTTCGATGGCCCGGAAGACCCAAAATTGCTTATTTTGCAAATTAAGCCGGAACAAATTCGATTAATGAACAAAAAAGACCAGCAGCCCCAAACGCTGGATCTTTAATAAAGCGAAAAGGCACTGCTATTTTATAGCAGTGCCTTTTTTGCAACCTTTGATTTTGCTTTTTGGGTCACCCAGCAAGGTTTCCGACCACCTTTGCAGCTTTCTGATCGCTCAGCTAGGTTTCTGATCACACTTGGCTTCCCCATGATGTTTCACCACATCTTCATAAGTACCCATTGCCTCAATTTGGCCGGCACGCAATCGAATGACTTGATCAGCACGGCGGATAGTATTTAACCGGTGTGCAATAACAAAGCTTGTGCGCCCCTCCATTAACCTTCCGAGTGCTTCTTGAATATGCAGTTCGGTAATCGTGTCGATACTGCTTGTCGCTTCGTCCAAAATTAAAATAACCGGATCGGCTAAAATCGCCCGGGCAATCGCGATCAGCTGTTTCTGCCCCTGACTAATACCTGATCCTTCTTGACTCAGTTTTGATGCGTAGCCATCTGCCATTTTCATAATAAATGAATGAGCATTGGCAAGTCGTGCCGCTTCGATTACTTCTTCATCTGTCGCATTAAGACGGCCATAGCGAATATTTTCCATAACCGTTTCTTCAAACAATACCGTGTCCTGCAAAACAAATCCCATCTGTCCTCGTAAACTTGCACCGGAAATGTTTCGACTATCGACACCATCAAATAAAATCACACCGCTATCTGGTTCATAAAACCTTGCCAGCAAGTTCATAATCGTTGTTTTGCCCGATCCAGTCGGCCCAATAAGCGCAATCGTTTCTCCCTTTGATGCACTGAATGTAACATGGATAAGCGTCTCTTTTCCTTTTTCATATGAAAATGAGACATCTTTGATTCTGACTTCACCTAACATATTATGACGGGTACCTGTCTTTCCATCGATCGCTTCTTCCTCATCGATAATATTGAACACACGCTCCGCTCCTGCAACAGCCGATAACATCGTGTTATATTGGTTTGCAAGATCATTAAGCGGCCGTGTAAACTGGCGGGCATATTCCGTAAAAATCACAATCGTCCCGACTGATGCTTGACCGTTCAGCGCCAAAATTCCCCCAGCAAGTGCAATGAAAGCGAAACTCGCATTGTTCAAAACGTTCATCAATTTCGGAATAAATCCAGAGTATGCCTGTGCCAAGTAGCCTACTTCTTTTAGCTGCTCATTCTTCATCATAAAATCCGCGATCATTTCATCTTCACGTGAATACATTTTCACGATATGGCGGCTTGAAATCGCTTCTTCAATAAAGCCGTTTAAATCACCTAGATAGCGCTGCTGTTCTTTAAATTTCGGACCTGTCCGTTTTGTTATCCACCTCATTCCGCTAAACATAAGTGGAATAATCAGCAATGTGACAACAGTTAAAATTGGGCTTAAATACAGCATCACAGCAATAGAACCGGCAAGCGTCAAAATGCCCGATGCAATTTGAATGATCGAACTGTTAAGCGTGCTGCTTATATTTTCAATGTCATTCGTTACACGGCTCATTAATTCACCGTGACGGCGTTTGTCAAAAAAGGCAAGTGGCAACTTATGAAAATGCCGGAATAAGTCATCACGCAGTTCGTAAACTGTTTTTTGTGCAATGTCAGCCATCCAATAGTTTTGTAAAAATAACACCCCAGAATAGCTCGCATAGACGAGCGCCAGTCCCCCAAGAAGCCATAAAAGACCACGTTCATCCCCCATTGCAATATAATTATCAATGGCCACACCGATTAAAAAGGGACCGGCTAGTGCTAAAACAGAACTAAGCGCTACTGTAACAATCGTTAAGACGAGTTTTCCTTTTCTCTTTAATAAATAACCCGTGATCCGTTTCAATGTGCCGGACATATTTTGAATTTTCGGCTTCGGTTGCGGGTTAGCACCGTGTCTGTTCATGTACGTTTTCCTTTCTGCCTTGCGACTCCATAAGGCGTTTATACAATCCATTTTGCCGAGACAGCTCTTTGTGCGTGCCCGACATCACCACTTTTCCATCTTCAATCATAAAGATACAGTCCGCCTGCTCTGCCGTTGATATTTTTTGTGTGACCAGTATAATGGTACATTTTTCTTCCGTTATCGCATCAATTAACGCTGCTTCTGTTTTCACATCAAGAGCACTTGTACTATCGTCTAACAATAAAATATCGGGCTTTCGAATAAGCGCACGGGCAATAGATATACGCTGCTTTTGCCCACCAGATAACGTAACACCTTTTTGACCGATCATTGTATGGTAGCCTTCTGGCAATGCGGCTACAGTGTCATGGATTTGCGCTTTACGCGCTGCCTCAATAATTTCTTCTACTGTTGCATCTGTCTTACCCCAACGAATATTATCAAAAATTGAACCGGTAAACAGATGCGACTCCTGTGGAACAAAACCAATTTCCCGGCGAAGCGAATCCACTTTCATTTGGCTGACATCAAGGCCGCCGATTGAGACGATCCCTGAATCTGGTTCATACAAACGGGGGATAAGGGACAATAACGCCGTTTTTCCTGATCCTGTTTCACCTAAAATAGCCGCCATTGCTCCTCGCTTTACCGTCATTGATAAATCTTTTAAAATAGGGGCAGTGCCGCCTGGATAGGTAAAACATACATTCTCTAGTGCAAGATCACCATCTTTTGGATATAACTCCGTCACTGGATTCAGCTTTTCCTGTTCAATGTTCAGCACTTCCTCAATCCGGCCTGCTGATGCTTTTCCTCGTGCAAACGCAATCGTAATAAATGTGAAAATCGACAGTGATATGATAATTCGGGCCGCATAGTTAATAATGGCTACAATTTCACCCGTCGTCACTGTCCCCTTCTGCATTTCAACAAAGCCGAACCATAAAATGAGAAGGAGAGCACCGTTCATGACGAGCAGCAAAATGGGCACAATGCTTTCAAACGTACGAATGACGCGAATTGTTTCATCCATGAGTGCCTTACTTGATTTCTGAAAGCGCGACTTTTCATGATCACTCCGAACGAATGCTTTAATCAAGCGAATACCAGTTAAGTTTTCATGCATGACATTGTTCACTTTATCTAATCTTTTTTGAACGTTACCGAACATGCTGGTACCTCGTCTCATCATCAAGAGCATGAATACAAGCATCACCGGTACGGCAATGATCAACACAAGGGACAAGCCGAAATGAACGTATAACGCCATCGCTGTACCAAAAACAATCATGAGCGGTGCACGCAGCATAATGCGTAAGCTCATAAAGACTGCATTTTGCAGTTGTGTTACATCATTGGTCATTCGAGTAATGAGCGTGGACGTGTCAAAATGACCATATTGAGCAAATGAAAAAGATTGTACTTTTTCAAAAAGCTTTTTCCGGATATCAAACCCGTAGTTTTGACCGATGCGAGCAGCAATAAATGAGTTCGTTATACCTGCTGCAAACGAAAATAGGGACAGCGCAATCATGATTATCCCCCACCGGATAACAATATTAAGATTGCCGGCAATGATCCCGTTATCAATCATTTTCGCCATTAAAATCGGCATCACTAACTCGACGGCTAGCTCTAAAAGCATGAGCCCCCACGCTGCTGCCATGGACAGTCGATACGGTTTTAATAATGATAAAACGTGACTCATACGTATGCCTTCTTCCAACTTTATTTTTCATAAGTGTAGCAAACCACTGCCCTTTTTTAAATTTTTAGCCTCTTCTAAGATAAAAAATCTCAAAAACCAGTACAGACCGATTTTTGAGACTTTTTACTGTTTATTTAATTCAGGCTGTGATGTTTTCCTTCTTCGTTTTCGCCGCTGCCATATAAACAAGTATGCCAATAAGTACATACGCAGCGAGCGATGCATACATCACTTTAAACCCCAGTCCAGCTACAGCGGCGCCGATTATAACTGCCCCTATTCCAATGCCGAAATCATAAAAAGAGAGAAAAGTGGCAGTTGCCGTTGCTTTTCTTTCAGGCTTTGCCCTGGCAATCGCAATCGTTTGAAAACTCGGAAACAAAGTTCCCCAGCCAATGCCAATCATACCAGCTGCCACGAAATAAAGAACAGCCCCATCCGCGAGACTGAGTACAATGAGGCCAGCTGCAAATAAAACAATTGACGGGATAACGATAACATTCTCACCGTACTGGTCAAACCAGCGTCCTGTGAATGGACGAGAAAGCACAAGCAGCACTGCGTACACGATAAAGAAATAACTAGCAATTCCACCGAGATTCAGTTCTTCCTCTGCATATACCGGTACAAATGATAAAATGGACGCATATCCCACTGAGAAAAAAGCGCCTGTCACGGCAATCGGCAGCGCCGACTTTTCAAACAAATGCTGCGGATGTAATTTTACGCGAAATATAGAACCTAAACGGGCAGAACCTGAATCATCCGCTGCCATACTTAGTGCGATAATGAATGCGATAACAGAAACAGCGATGCAGGCAATATAAGCGGCGGTCATGCCCCAGCCATTAAACAGCGTCAAACCGGCAAACGGCCCAATCGCCATCGCTAGATTGTTTGATAAGACAAAATAGCCCATTCCTTCTCCCCGCCGTGAATTAGGTATAATATTGGCAACAATTGCACCTGCTGCTGTTGTCGCCATCCCAAAACTAATTCCTTGAAAAAAACGCAGGACAAGCAGCACATTAAAATTTGTTCCAACTAAATACAGAATCATCGTAATCAGATAAAGAATCAATGAGGTGATGAATACTTTTTTTCGCCCGAACATGCCAATCCACTGACCCGCAAAAGGACGAATCAAAATTGCGGCTATTAAAAAAGCGGTTGTGACAAGGCCCGCCTGTGCTTCTGTTCCGCCTTGTTCTTGCAAAATGTATATAGGAAGCGTTACAAGTAAAAAGTAAAATGTCATAAATAAGAAAAAGTTCCCTGCGGAGACACTTATAAAATCTTTTGTCCATAATTTTGGTTTATTCATGTAGCATCCCCTTCTGCGAATTCTCTTTCACATTCATTAAATAAGATGATAATAATTGTTGCATACACTCTCTTTGTTCATCGGATACTCCCATAAGCAGACGATCATTCATTTCAAGTACAGCCGTTTCCCACTCCGAATATGCTGCTTTTGATTGTTCCGTCATCTCAATAATTTTGACTCGGCGGTCTTCACCCGTCACTTGCTTCACATATCCTTGTTTTATTAAACGCTGGATTGTTCTGGTCATTGGCGGAGCCTCGACGGCCAAATAATCGCACAACTCCTTTTGAGTCATTTTTCCTTTTTCCTTTAATACAAACAAAACAGACCACTGAGCTGTATAAAGGCCGAACGGCTGTAAGGTATTATTCGTTTGTTTTACCAATTCACGCGATAACTGATGAATCGTATGAAATAATTGATGTGTATTCATAATTCCCTCCATTTAATTACCTAGGTAACTAAATTTAGTATACCACATATTTCAGGAAACAAAAGTTTTCAAAAAAAGAAAAAACTGTTTCAAAAACCAGAGAGCCTGATTTCCAAAACAGTTAATGATTAATAAATACGGTCCTGTGGCCGTAGTTTTTCTATCGGTGCGAACACATCAATATGGCGGTACAAATTTTCAAACTCTGCTGGAATTTCCCCGCCAAGCTCGCCATCTAAATTCACAAGCATCTTATCTCGTGAATGAACCTTAATATGCTTTGCTTTCGTATAAATAACATGTGGATCGTTTAAATGATCCCCTCGCAGCGCAAGAGTGACGATACGAATAAATTCAGCCAAATTCGTTTTTTTCAATATGAGCAGCGTGAACAGACCGTCATTAACCGACGAATCTGGTGCCAACTTTTCAAAGCCACCGACTGAGTTTGTTAAACCGATTAAAAAAAGAAGAGATTCGCCTTCAAACACTTGTCCGTCATATTCGATCGTCACATCGGTCGGTTTAATAGACGGAAGCATTTCAATTCCTTTCAAATAATACGCTAGCTGCCCAAGCATGGTTTTTAACTTGCTCGGCACTTCATATGTCAGCTCTGTTAAGCGGCCGCCGCCAGCAATGTTAATAAAGAAACGCTCATTCATGCGGCCGACATCAACAGGAATGGTTTCACCTGCCGTAATCACATCCACAGCACCTTGAATATCACGTGGAATATGCAAGGCACGTGCGAAGTCATTGGTTGTTCCCATCGGAAGAACGCCAAACTTTGGGCGATAGTCGTTGCCGGCCAGGCCGTTCACAACTTCATTTAATGTACCGTCACCACCAGCCGCAATAACTATGTCAAAACCCCGTTCAACTGCCAGACGCGCCGCTTTTGTCGCATCGCCTTCACTTGTTGTTGCATGAGCAGATGTTTCATAACCAGCACGCTCTAATTTTTCAAGTGTTTCCGGCAAATGCTTGCGGAACAACTCGCGGCCGGAAGTTGGATTGTAAATAATTCTTGCTTTTTTCGTCATCTTTATCCCAATCTTTCTTCCATTAATATAATTAATATAATCGTTCCGTAATCGTCGTTTTCAAACTGCTGTACACTTCCTGCCAAAGCGTCTCATCTGTCCGGTACGCTTCTGTCAGCTTGTTTATCATTTCACGGCTTTTTTCATCAAAATCGGCGTGTTCGCGCGGCGGCAAAGACGACCGATAATTTGTTACCATTTCCTGCACAGCTGGCGCACGCGGCCCCCATACCGTCTGCTCTTCACCTTCTTCATTGATGAAAATAAAGATAGGAATAGAACGAGACGTACCGTTCGTTAAATATTGATCGATTAATTCCAAATTCTCATCACGATGAAGCAGGCGAATATCCATATCAGCAGATTTTGCGAGTGTCAGCAAAATCGGCACATTCATCATGGCATCGCCACACCAGTCTTCGGTAATGACAATAGTACGCCAATTTGCTTCTCTCAGTTTATTCATGAGCGAGGCTTCATCGCCGGACAAATGAAACTTTTTCAATACATGAAGCAAATTTTCCTTATTCTCCGACATTTGTTCTATATATTGTTCGGGCGTTAACCCTTTCTCAAACCAATTATTTAAATCCATTTTTTCCCTCCGTTGCTGATTTGCTAGCCATTCTCTGACTCCATTATGCACAAAAACCGCTCATTTGACAAAATCGGTTGATTTAAAGAGGCAGCAATTTTATAATAGAAGAATAGATATTAATATTTATGAATAATTATAAATAAAAATTCAAAGGAGTTTTCACATGAAAGCATCAGTTATCGGCGCTTCCGGCTATGGTGGCATTGAACTTATACGTCTTTTATCCAATCATCCTAATTTTGAATTACACGCAATTTATTCATCGAGCAAAGAAAATGTTCCCGTAACAGAAGATTATCCACACTTAGCAGAAATTTGCCCGCTCCCGCTGACAAAGATTGACCCACACGCCATTAAAGAAACGTCGGATGTTGTCTTTTTAGCGGTGCCATCAGGTGTTGCTGCCGGACTTGCACCTCAACTTGCTGGCGGTCATGCAAAAGTCGTCGATTTATCCGGTGATCTTCGCCTGAAAGAAACAGATGATTATAAATTATGGTATAAAAAAGAGCCTGCTGACAAAGCGTTTATTGCAGATGCAGTATACGGATTGACAGAATGGAACCGTGAAAACGTGAAAGAAGCGAAAGTACTCTCAAATCCCGGCTGCTTTCCAACAGCTGCACTGTTAGGACTCGCACCCGTCGTGAAAAATAATTTGATTGATATGAAGAACATTGTTATTGATGCAAAATCAGGTGTATCCGGTGCTGGACGCGGGTTGTCACCGCTTGTTCACTTCGCAGAAATGAACGACAACTTTCGCATTTATAAAGTGAACGAGCACCAGCACATTCCGGAGATCGAGCAGCAATTAACGTGGTGGAATAAAGACACATCACCAATAACATTCTCAACTCACCTGCTTCCTGTATCTCGAGGAATTATGGCGACGATGTACGCGCCTCTCACAAACGGTATGACCACCGAAGACGTGCATGCACTATACATTGAAACATACAAAAATGATCCATTCGTCCGCGTTCGCCCTTCAAAGCAGTTTCCCGGTATTAAAGAAGTCGCCGGTTCGAACTTCTGTGACATTTCTGTTGATGTCGATACACGCACAAATCGTTTAGTCATCGTCTCAGTCATCGATAACCTTGTTAAAGGTGCAGCTGGTCAGGCTATTCAAAATGCAAATTTGATGTTTAATTTTGATGAAACATCAGGGCTTAAAGGCTTCCCAATGTATCCGTAATGAAAGGATGATTTGTAATGAAAACAGTCGTTGTAAAGTGTGGCGGCAGTGTGCTGAAAGAGCTATCAGATAGCTTTTTTTCAAGTATGACCTCACTGCTGGCAGACAGTTACAAAATCGTATTTGTTCATGGCGGCGGTCCGGAAATCAATGCCATCCTAGAAAAAATGAATGTGAAAAGTGAATTTAAAAATGGTCTTCGTGTCACTTCACAAGAGGTACTTGAAGCGGCGGAACTCGTCTTATCTGGCAGCATGAACCGGAAGCTCGTCCGCTTACTAGAAGCACATGGCATTGCAGCAATCGGCTTACAATCAAGTGACCAAGGTATTCTTAATGCCGATTTCATCAACAAGGAAGATCTCGGTTTTGTCGGTGACGTAACATCCGTCAACAAAACCGTTTTAGAAACAATTTTAAACGCAGGACTTCTTCCTGTTTTAACACCGATCGCAAAAGGTCCGGATGGCACCGTGTTGAATGTTAACGCTGATCACGCAGCCGGTGCTGCAGCCCGCGCACTTGCCGCAGATCACTTGCTCATGGTAACAGATGTAGACGGTGTATTAAACGATGGCCAGCTTATACCGGTTTTAACAGATGCTGAAACAAAGAAACTCATTGAGTCTGGCGTGATAAGCGGCGGCATGATTCCGAAAGTCCAAACCGCCCTAAGAGCACTTGAAAACTGTAAACATGTACACATTGTGTCAGGTAAAAAACCATTTTACGAAGATGGCCATTGGTATGGCACAGAGTTTAATAATGAGGAGGAGACAATTTGAGCCATTTATTCCCTACATATGCACGCTGGGATGTAACGCCTGTAAAAGCGAAAGGTGCTTACCTTACTGCAAAAGACGGCAAAGAATACCTTGATTTCACGTCCGGCATTAGTGTGTGCAATCTTGGACATACGCCCGACAATGTAAAAAAAGCAGTGGAAAAACAGCTTGAAAAATTTTGGCATACATCCAATTTATTTCAAAGTGAATTACAAGAAGATGTTGCCAAGCAATTAACGGATGCATCTGGCCTTGATCTTGTCTTTTTCGGCAACAGCGGCGCGGAAGCAAATGAAGCTGCGATCAAACTCGCCCGCAAATCAACAGGCCGGACAAAAATTATTACGTTTATCGATTCATTTCATGGACGGACATTTGCAACGATGGCAGCAACCGGACAAGATAAAATTAAGACAGGCTTTGGTCCGATGCTTGAATCTTTTGAATATGTGAAAATGAACGACATTGAGGCGTTGAAGACAGCGCTTGATGAAAATACAGCAGCCGTTATGTTTGAAGTCATCCAAGGCGAAGGCGGCATCAATTCAGGTGATACAGACTTTTTACTGGAAGTTGAAAAACTGGCTCATGCAAATGGTTCTCTTGTGATCATTGATGAAATTCAAACCGGTATCGGCCGGACCGGTAAAGCATTTGCATTCCAGCATATTGGTCTTGATCCAGATATTATTTCTGTTGCCAAAGGGATTGCGAACGGTTTCCCGCTAGGTGCCATCGTAGGAAAAACGGCACTCGCTGAAGCATTTTCAGCCGGCTCACATGGCTCAACATTCGGAGGAAACCCCGTTGCCCTTGCCGCTGCAAAAGAAACATTAAACACGATTTTCAATGATTCATTTTTAGCTGATGTAACCGCAAAAGGCGATAAGTTGAATGTATTATTAACAGAAGCTCTTTCCGGCGTTGATTTCGTTAAACAGTTAAAAGGAAAAGGCCTTATGGTTGGCATCGAGTTGACTGAAGAAGCTGGCCCGTTTGTCACAAAAGCACGTGAACAAGGACTGCTCATTCTAACAGCGGGAACACACGTATTACGTCTTCTTCCACCGCTCAACGTCACAAATGAAGAAATTGAAAAAGCAGTCGATGCAATTGCGGCTGTATTACAAGAAAAAGCTGTCCAGCAAGACTCCTAATTTAAGGAGTCTTCCGGACAGCTTTTTTATTTATCCGACTGCTTTTGAACGGATTTGATCGAGAACGAAATCAGTGACAGCGCTGACGATTGTATGCTGGTCGTGGTCCATCGTTGCAACGTGATATGAATTCGGCAGCGTCACAATTCGTTTCCTGCATGATGAAATGGACTGATAAATAAACGATGTATTTTCAGGCGGTACCACATTGTCCTTAGCTGATTTGATACATAGTGCTGGCACATGAATACGATGTAAAAGTGCCGGGACAAGCCCCATGAGCTTTTGCAGCTCGCGAATGGATTGAACCGGTGCTTCCTTATACGTAATCTCATGCACATTTTCTTTTTTAATATCCGGTGCACCTTCTTCAATAAAACGCGGTGTGGGATCATGCTGTAAATACTCAAGTGATGGAAGTGTAAGTGCGGCATTGATCGTAATGATGCCTTCAATATCATGGTGCTCGGCTGCAAATTTAAGCGTCAGCGTACCACCCATCGACTGCCCCATTAAGAAAATACGTTTATTGCGTTTTTTAAGAAAACGATACGCGCGAGAGTAGCTTTCATACCAATCTTCGTGGGTGCAGCGTTCCATGTCTTTTTGATGTGTCCCGTGTCCTTTTAAACGCGGCGCAATAACAGAGAATCCCTGTTCATTCAGTGCTTCTGCGACGTCCCGAACACTTTGTGGTGTGCCTATAAATCCATGTGAAAGCACAATGCCGATGTCGTTTCCTTCAAGATAAAATGACTCTGCTCCCGGCATGACTGCATACTCTTCTCTCATCATCATTTCCTCCTTTTTTAATTCCGATTATCTTTATTGGTTATATATAATTTAATACATCTTTTCCGATAAGTCAAGTTGGGATTGAAATAAAAATAAAACCGCCGGCATCTAACCGGCGGCCGTCTCTACATTATCGCTTGGCAATTTCTTCGGCAAGCAATTTATTGATTGCTTGCGGATTTGCCTGTCCTTTTGATGCTTTCATAATTTGGCCGACAAGAAAGCCGATTGCTTTTTTCTTGCCGTCTTTAAAGTCTGCAATCGACTGCGGGTTCGCATCGAGCGCATCGTTAACGAACTTCAAAAGGGCGGACTCATCTGAAATTTGAACCAATCCTTTTTCTTTCACAATCACATCAGCGTCGCCGCCGTTTTCAATCAGCTCTTTGAAAACGGTCTTGGCAATTTTAGATGAAATCGTTCCTTTTTCAAGAAGTAAAATCATACCTGCTAAATTATCCGGCGTTAATTTTGTTTCGGCAAGCTCTTTGCCTTCCGCGTTCAAATAAGCAGGTACTTCACCCATTAGCCAGTTGGATGCCTGTTTTGCACTGGCACCTACTGCGACTGTCGCTTCAAAGAAATCTGCAATTTCTTTTGACATCGTGAGAACTTTTGCATCATGTGCCGGAAGTCCTAATTCCTCCATATAACGCTTTTTACGTGCATCTGGAAGTTCAGGAATTGATGCGCGAACACGTTCTTTCCACTCGTCATTAATATACACGGGAAGAAGATCTGGTTCTGGGAAGTAACGGTAATCGTCCGATCCTTCTTTCACACGCATAAGCAGCGTTTTGCCTGTCGACTCATCAAAGCGGCGTGTTTCCTGATCGACTTTTCCGCCTGATGATATGACTTCGGCTTGACGTTTTTCTTCATATTCAAGCCCTTTACGTACAAAGTTAAAAGAATTCAAGTTTTTCAATTCTGTTCTTGTGCCGAATTCTTTTTGTCCGAATGGTCGAATGGAAATGTTTGCGTCACAGCGAAGTGACCCTTCTTCCATTTTACAGTCCGATACTTCTGTGTATTGAATAATCGCTTTTAATTTTTCTAAAAACGCATATGCTTCTTCCGGTGAACGAATATCCGGTTCAGAGACGATCTCAACAAGCGGCGTACCTTGACGGTTATAGTCGCATAAAGAGTGCTTGCCCGCATGCGTCAGTTTACCAGCATCTTCTTCTAAATGAAGACGTGTAATGCCAATTCGTTTCGTTTCGCCGTTCACTTCAATTTCAACCCATCCATGTTCACCGATGGGCTTATCATTTTGCGAGACTTGATACGCTTTCGGATTGTCTGGATAAAAATAGTTTTTTCGGTCCCAGATGGATTCTTCAGCAATTTCACAGTTGATGGCCATTGCAGCTTTCATTGCATATTCAACAGCCGTTTCGTTCATAACCGGCAAAACGCCTGGATAGCCGAGATCAATAACGGTTGTATTTGTATTCGGTTCGGCACCGAAATGGGCTGGTGCCGATGAAAAGATTTTTGAATTCGTTTTTAATTCAACGTGGACTTCAAGTCCGATGACTGTTTCAAATTCCACCTTATACCCTCCTTTACAACTCTGGTTTTTCGTTATGGAAATCAGTCGCCTGCTCATACACATGCGCGACGCGGTAAACCGTTTTTTCATCAAAATGACGGCCGATAATTTGCAGACCGAGCGGCATTCCGTTAGAGAATCCACATGGAATTGAAATGCCTGGCACACCTGCCAAGTTAACCGGAATCGTCAAAATATCATTCGCATACATCGTGAGTGGATCATCAATGATTTCACCGATTTTAAAGGCCGGGGTCGGCGTTGTCGGTCCAATGATGACATCATAGTTTTCAAAGACATCTTCAAAATCTTTTTTAATAAGCGTACGTACTTGCTGTGCTTTTTTATAATATGCATCATAATAACCAGAACTTAATGCAAATGTTCCAAGCATAATCCGGCGCTTTACCTCGTCGCCAAAGCCTTCTGCACGTGTTTTTTTATATAATTCAATTAAGTTCTCTGCATTTTCAGCACGGTAGCCGTAACGGATTCCGTCAAAACGAGCAAGGTTAGACGATGCTTCAGAAGACGCGAGTAAATAGTATGTAGCAACGCCGTACTTGGAATGTGGAAGTGACACTTCTTCCCATGTGGCACCTTGTCCCTCTAACACTTTCAAAGCAGCTAATACAGACTGCTTCACTTCTTCTGAAACCCCTTCACCGAGATACTCTTTCGGCACCGCAATACGCAGTCCTTTCACATCTCCAGTTAAGTTTTTCGCAAAGGATTCACCTGGCACGTTTGCTGAAGTCGTATCATGCGGATCGACGCCAACGATCGCTTCAAGCAAATGCGCATTATCTTCTACGTTACGTGTAATCGGGCCAATCTGATCAAGCGATGACGCAAAGGCAATTAAGCCGAAGCGGGATACACGGCCATACGTTGGCTTCATGCCGACAACACCGCAAAATGAAGCGGGCTGGCGAATCGAGCCGCCTGTATCGGAACCGAGTGAGAACGGTACTTCACCCGCTGCAACAGATGCAGCAGAACCACCAGATGAACCACCGGGCACCCGGTCTAGATCCCATGGATTGCGTGTTTTCTGGAAGCTTGAGTTTTCCGTCGAGGACCCCATCGCAAATTCATCCATATTTAATTTACCAACTGTGATGGTGCCGGCTTCACGCAGTTTATTCACAACGGTCGCATCATAAATCGGATCAAAATTATAAAGAATCCGGCTCGCTGCTGTTGTACGGATTCCTTTTGTAACAATGTTATCTTTTACGCCAATCGGCACACCATTTAAGATCCCTGTTTTGCCCGATTCCTGCAATTTTTTTGCTTGATTGCGGGCATTTTCTTCATCAAGCGTTAAAAATGCTTTTACATCTCCATCCACTGCTGCAATTCGTTTAAACGATTCGTCAACGAGGTCCGGGATGGTGATTTCTTTTTTATGTAACATCGACTGAATCTCATTCAGTTTATGATCAAATAATGACACACTCTCTCCTCCTTATTCGATAATAGACGGTACACGGATTTGTCCGTCCTGCTGATCTGGTGCATTTTTCAACACTTCTTCGCGATCAAGCCCAGGTGCTGATTTGTCTTCTCGAAGCACATTTTTCATATCTAAAACGTGTGACGTTGGTTTAACGTTTGATGTATCAAGTTCATTTAGCTGCTCGGCGAATGTAATAATCGCATCGAGTTGTTCCGTAAATTTATGCACTTCTTCGTCTGTTACCGCCAATCGTGCCAGATGCGCCACGTGTCGTACTTGCTCTTCAGAAATTCGCGTCAATGTAATCCACCTCCATAAAAGTATCGGCATTCTTTTGTTTGCACAAACTTTGCCCCGCATTAACGGGCAGTAAGATCCCCCTTTAAGACTTCGAAAAGAAAAAAGGATTCATTGGGGGATTAACTGCCCGTAAAAGCCCGATTCGTTCGGGCCAGGCTGAGCCTGGTCACTCATGTATTGCCGCAGGACGCGGCGCTCTTTACCTGAGTTCCTCTTTATTCAGTAAGGGAAGAACACCCTCCCTGAATGAAGTTTCACTTTATTTTACCATGATTTCATCCTTCATTCATAATTGTTCAGTGAAAAAGAAAAACCGCCTTGAAATTCAAGGCGGTTCCGTGTCCAAAGCCAATTTCGTTATCTTCCTCTCACTGTTAGGCTACGCCCTGCGCACACTTTTAGAAGATGATGTGTTAGCTATTGTGGTTAAATTAGATTCTGCTTTTCTTTTTTTGCCCATAATCTTACTTAATATTTGACCAACTAATGATGAAAATAGGGGGTTATCTCTTTGGCGTGGATATGGGAGATGAACTGGCAGATCCATCACAATTTCGCCCTCTTCAATTAAGATCACTCTGTTAGCTAACGCAACAGCTTCTTCAACATCATGAGTAACTAATATGGCCGTGAATTGTTTTTCTTTCCACAAATCCTCAATTAATTCATGCATCTCCATCCTCGTTAAAGCATCAAGGGCGCCCAATGGTTCATCTAATAGGAGCAGCTCGGGATCATGGATGAGCGCTCTAGCAAGGGCTACTCTTTGTTTCTGACCTCCAGATAGGACAGCTGGCCAAACGTTAGCACGTTCGGCTAGACCCACTTTCTTTAAAATAGTCGGTATTTGCTTCTTCTCTTCTGGTTTCAAACCTAAGCCGACATTATCCGCAACTTTTTTCCATGGAAGCAGTCTTCCGTCCTGGAACATCATTTTTGCCATCTGATTTCTGCCTTTTAATTCTGTTCCATCAACCAACAGACTGCCAGAACTTATCTCCTCTAATCCAGCAATGATTCTTAATAATGTACTCTTCCCGCAGCCACTCTTTCCGACAACAGCAATGAAGTCCCCTTTGTTCACTTGTAAGTCTATTTTCTTTAACACTTCTTTACCATCAAAAGATTTACCAATGTTATCAAGGTGCAATATATGTTCATTTGTATGATCCTTTGCCATACTCTTCACCTCCATTTTATTTTTGATAACTTGGATGCCATTTTAAAAATCGTTTTTCTACTAATTTTGCTGTTAAATCAGACATTTTTCCTAACAGAGCATAGAGAATAATACTTAATACAACAACATCTAATTGCATAAATTCCCTTGCATTCATAGCCATATAGCCAATGCCAGAATTCGATGCAATAGTTTCAGCCACTATTAACGTCACCCATGTAATCCCTAATGCATAGCGCACACCAACGAGTATTGATGGTAATGCTGCGGGGAAAATAATATTTGAAAATAAAGAGAAGCCTTTTAGCCCATATACATTCGCCATCTCAATTAAAGATTTATCCACTGAACGGATCCCATGAAACGTATTCAAATAAATCGGGAAAAAGGTACCTAAAGCAACTAAAAATAATTTTGCTTCTTCCTCTATTCCGAACCATAAAATCACGATTGGAATTAAAGCTAAATGGGGTATATTACGGATCATTTGTATGGAGGAATCAAGTAAACTCTCTGCCGTTTTGGATAAACCGTTTGCCAATCCAAGTAGAAAACCGATCCCTCCGCCTACAACAAATCCCCAAAACGCTCTTTGTGTACTTATCCAAACGTCCGCTGCTAATTGGCCACTTTTTGTTAACTCAACAGCCGCGGTGAATATATCAATTGGATTTGGTAACACTCGATTAGATAGCCATCCAATAGAAGAAAATAACTGCCACGATCCAAGCAAAACAATTGGGACAATCCACGGTAAAAGTCGTTTAAATTTCATTTTTGTTACCTCGTTGCTTTTAAATTTTTAGGTAAAAGTCCATTTGCAACAATTTCTCCAAACGGGCTGACAATATTGGGGTTCTCAGATCGATCCACCGTTATCTCTTGATCTAATTCTAAATATGGGAATAACAATTCTGATACACGATAAGCCTCCTCCAGATGCGGATAACCAGATAAAACAAATGTTTCGATACCGATATCTTCATATTCCTTCATTCGTTTTGCTACCGTTTCTGGATCTCCTACAAGAGCCGTCCCAGCACCCCCTCGAACAAGACCAACACCTGCCCATAAATTTGGGCTAATTTCTAAATTTTCTTTACTTCCATTATGGAGTTCGGACATTCTTTTTTGACCAACTGAATCATATCTTGACAAAGCTTTATGCGATGCAGCAATTAAATCGTCGTCTACATACTTAATTAAATCATTGGCAGCAGCCCAAGCTTCTTGTTCTGTTTCGCGGACAATAACATGAAGACGAATGCCAAATTTAACCGTTCTGCCTCTTTCCGCTGCTAATGCTCTCACTTTCTCAATTTTTTCTTTCACTTGTGCAGGCGGCTCACCCCACGTTAAATATACATCGATATGGTCAGCAGCAATTTCATGACCGATATCTGAAGATCCGCCAAAGTAGAGCGGCGGGTATGGTTTTTGAATAGGCGGATATAATTGTTTGGCATCCTGCACGTCTAAATATTTCCCTTTTAGAGTTGATTCCCCCGTCTCTAACAACTCTCTCCAAATTGTTAAAAACTCATCTGTCAGCTCATATCTCTCCTGGTGAGAATAATGCAACCCATCCCCTGCTAATTCAACAGGATCACCGCCTGTCACGACATTGACTAATAATCGTCCATTCGATAATCGATCGAAGGTGGCAGCCATTCTCGCAGCTTGCGATGGCGAAGTAATACCCGGTCTTACAGCTACAAGAAATTTCATTCGTGAAGTCACCGGTATTAAAGAGGAAGCCACTACCCAAGCATCTTCGCAAGACCTTCCTGTCGGCAATAAAGCCCCCGTAAAGCCTAAACTATCCACTGCTTGCGCCACTTGTTTTAAATACGGTAAATTAACAGCTCTCCCTCCTGTAGTAACACCTAAATAACGTGAATCCCCATGTGTTGGTATAAACCAAAATACGTTCATTTTCCCCGCTCCTTTAATTGTTTAATTTCTGATAGACACACAGATTAATTCGTTTCTACTGTTGCATCACTTGTCTTAATTTCTTTAGGTATTAACTGAAGTTTATAAAATTGATCCGCAATCGCTTGTTGATCATTGATTACTTCATCCGATATCTTTTCGATTCCGTATGTTCTTCGCTCAAGCACGATGTCTAGCGTTTCCTTATCCATCCCAATTTGGGGAGCTAAAAATTCTGCTGCTTCTTTTTTATTTTCAGATACCCACGTTTCTGCCTTATCAATTTCACTATAAATAATGTCTAACACTTCCGGATTCTCTTCTGCAAAACCCTTTGATGCTAAAAAGAATTCTCTATTATTCACTAAATCTGTTCCATCCACTAAGATACGGGCTCCTGTCTTTCGTTCAGCTTCTGCTAAAAATGGGTCCCAAATCACCCAAGCGTCGACAACACCTTTTTCAAAAGCTGCTCTTGCATCAGATGGAGGTAAAAAGGATGTCTCAACATCTTCATACTTAAGCCCATTTGCTTCTAACGCTTTTACCAACAAGTAATGGACATTTGATCCTTTATTTAAAGCGATTTTTTTCCCTTTTAAATCAGCAACACTTTGAATAGGAGAATCTTTTGGTACAATAATAGCCTCTCCTTTTGGATTTTTTGGTTCATTTGCGAAATAAATTAATGGGGCATCGGCTGCTTGAGCAAATATCGGTGGAGCTTCCCCTGTATGACCAAATTCTAAACTGCCTACATTTAATGCTTCAAGTAATTGCGGACCTCCTGGAAACTCCGTCCATGTAACAGTGAACCCTTTTGGCTCTAATTCTTTTTCAAGCGTTTTTTGCGCTTTTAAGAAATTCAACGTACCAAATTTTTGATAACCGATTTGAATCGTTTTTTGCCCGCCTTCTTTTTCCGAGGTTGCTTCTTCCTTTGAAGTTTCATTGTTGCAAGCACTCAATACTAGTAAAAGAATGAATGATATGAATAATACCCACGTTTTATTTGTCCTACTTAACATTTTTTCTCCCCCTAAATATTTTTTAAATAAAAAAGACCCCACACCTCTATTGATTAGAGATTGGGGCCTTCAGTTGACTGATCGGCATCTTTTTATTTAATTTTTCTCTTAACAATTTGTGTAGTGCGTACATTTACTGCAAAAAAATTGGTGTTTATATCGTTGTATTTAAGATAATCTAATTATTCCTATGTGTCAAGTTGTATTTAACTTTTTATTTTTCAATTAACTTAAATGTTAACGTATGCCCTCGCCACAAGCGCTTATACTGGAATTATTCCAATCGCCTTAACAATTCAGCAATAAAAAACATCCCAACTGCCGATATACTCAGCTTTTGAGATGTTTCTTTTTTTACATAAAGAGCACCAAACTTAGCGCCATAACAAGCATTCCCGAGACGACGCCATAAATAGCTAGATGCGTCTGATCGTATTTTTGCGCGGCCGGCAGCAGTTCATCAAGAGAAATGAACACCATAATCCCCGCTACACCAGCGAATATCATGCCGAACATCGTATCCGTTAAATAAGGCATTAAGATGAGCCACGCAAAGATGGCACCAATCGGTTCAGACAGTCCTGATAAAAAGGACCACTTAAACGCTTTTTTCCGGTCGCCTGTTGCAAAGTAAAGAGGAACAGCCACCGCAATGCCTTCAGGGACATTATGAATCGCTACTGCAATCGCAATTGCAATACCAAGGCTTGGGTCCTGTATGGTCGAAGCAAACGTCGCAATCCCTTCTGGAAAATTATGAATCGCAATCGCGGCTGCCGTAAAGATACCCATCTTTTTCAAGCGTGCATACTCATCATGTGTCGGTTCCTCGTGGAATTCTTCTACCGTTTTAACATTATGCGGATTCCCAACAGATGGAATAAATCGATCAATAATTGCAATAACAACCATTCCGCTAAAAAAGCCGATAACTGTCAACCAGTAACCTGTTGATTCTCCATGTTCTCCGACTAACGCATCTTTTGCTTTTACAAAAATTTCGACCATTGATACGTAAATCATGACACCTGCTGAAAACCCAAGTGACCAGGCAAGAAATTTTGTGTTTGTACGCGATGTAAAAAAAGCCAGCGCACTGCCAATACCTGTTGCCAATCCGGCAAACAATGTTAAGCCTAGAGCCAGTAATACATTCTCGTCCATACAAACTATCCCTTCATCTTCTTTTCTATTATTGTATTTTAAAAATTGCCCTTATGCAATTTTCTTTGTCTAATGAAATAAAAAACCCGATTTGACGGTAATGGCCAAACCAGGTTTTTTCTTATTCATAAATATGAACGTAAGGTTCCTCTTCATTAGCTTTTTTGACAATGAGTGCTTCCGTTCCGTTCATTGATGTAATGTTTACTTCAATTGGCACGTATGCAGGGAAATGATCCATGACAAGCCCTGTCACAAACTGTGTAAATCCAATTGCTTCTGCTTTGCCGTAAAATTGAATAGGAATTTCAATTTTCAAACTGGATAATTCCCCTCCGCTGTAAAGCGCCCGGCCAATTACTCCATTAAAGTTATTAAAATACTTCTCCATATCTTGCTTAAAGTTCAAAAAATAGGTCGCATCTTCCCGGTGGGTTTCTTCTGCTTCAGTCGATGGAAACAAGACATATTCTTCATCAATATTTTTCCAGTTATTCGTTTCTGCTTCGCCTGCATCCAGATGTGTATAAGCAATAAAATTACCAGCTGTAACCGAATTTTTCGGTGCTTGTTGAAATAAAGCAATTGTCACTGGCACATTTTTCGTTTTGTCCATTGTGCGGAGACGCGAGGCAACTTGTGCAGCCATTTTCTTTCCTTCCTCTTCAATCGTTTCATCTGGAATCGTAAATTCATACTCTGGGCCATATTGTTCTTTTTGATAATAGTGAACCGAATTTAGCGCAAGGCCGATCACAATGCCGTCCAACTGCAATGAATTATCTTCTTTCTTCGTTAGATAATTTTGCTCCATAATGTGCGCCAAATAGATCGGTGCCCGTTCATTTCGCTCCTCTACAGAACCTTCCTCATTATCAACCGGATTCAATCCCAAATTCTCTTCCGCCGTCAGCTTTTTTTCTGCCAGCTGAGCATCTGTATACTTACGGCTCAGCCACGAGCGAATAACATCCGCTTCAAGCGTCTGTCCATCTCGAAAGAAATACGTCTCCGGTGAAAAGTTTTCTTGTGCAATCCTCATTAACCCCGTTTCAAATTCATCGATATCATAGCGAGTATTTAAATGAGATACAATCATTCCACGGGCTTTTCCCTCTTCAAAAGGCACGATCGTACGGTAGAAGTTTTCCGAAATTTGATAGCTCGGAATAACGGCTGTCTGCTCTTCACCATTCTCCTGTTTCACTTCATCTTCTTTTTGCAAAGCCGGCGCACACCCTGTTACGAGCAGTATAGCGGACAGTGCTATAAGAATCCATTCTTTCTTCAAAAAAGCCACCTCTTATTTCGTAAGTTCATCCATTAATTGCTGCTCGTTCCAGACATCTACACCGAATTTTTCTGCTTTTTCAAGTTTTGAACCAGCTTCCGTACCAGCGATGACAAGATCTGTTTTTTTACTGACACTCCCTACAACATTACCACCAAGTGCTTCAATACGCTCTTTCGCTTCACTTCGTGTAAGCTGCTCAAGTTTCCCTGTTAAGACAATATTCTTTCCTGCAAAAAGTGAATCCCCTTCTGCCGCTTGAGTCCGTATCGGTCCATTATAGGTCATGTTAACACCGGCTGTCTTTAACTTTTCAATTAATCTCGCTACTTCCGGCTGCTCAAAGTACACAACGATTGCATCTGCCATTTTGCTGCCGATTTCATGTATCGCTGTCAATTCTTCTTCAGATGCTTCTTTTAGCTTATCGATTGTGCCAAATTCCATCGCGAGCGTTTTGGCTGCTTTGGCTCCGACATGGCGGATGCCCAGTCCGAACAACAATCGTTCAAGTGAGTTTTGTTTTGATAATTCAATCGCTGCCAGCAAATTTTCTGCTGACTTTTCACCCATCCGTTCAAGTTCAATGAGCACCTCTTTTTGCAGAAAATATAAATCGGCAACGTCCCTAATTAGTTTTTCACGATAAAGCTGGGCAATGACTTTTTCTCCTAAACCATCAATATTCATTGCATTCCGCGCAACAAAATGATTCATCCCTTCCCGAATTTGTGCCGGGCATTGTGGATTAATACAACGAAGAGCCACCTCTTCTTCCAGCCGGACAAGTTCGCTGCCGCATTCCGGGCATTCAGCCGGCATGTGAAATTCCTCTTCTTCTCCTGTACGGCGGTCCAGCAAAACACTGACGACTTCTGGAATAATGTCTCCTGCTTTTTTTACAACCACCATATCGCCTATCCGAATGTCTTTTTCCCGAATTAAGTCTTCATTGTGAAGCGACGCGCGTCCAACTGTTGTTCCAGCAACGCGTACCGGCTGCAGAACCGCAGTCGGTGTCACAACACCTGTTCTCCCGACGCTCAACGTGATACCCGTCAACTTTGTCACGACTTCTTCTGCAGGAAATTTATAAGCGATTGCCCAGCGGGGACTTTTCGCCGTAAAACCGAGCTCGTCTTGTTGGCTAAGTGAATTCACTTTGACGACAATCCCATCAATTTCATAAGACAGATTCGTCCGCTTTTCCGACTGCCTTTTCACGTAGTCAATAACGTCTTCGATCGTTTTACATACACGGCGTTCTTTATTTGTTTTAAATCCAAGCGAATCCAGCAAATTCAGCCCTTCACTATGCGTTTCGGCACCGATTGCTTCCGGATTTCCAATACTGTAAAGAAAAATGTCCAAGTTACGTTTGGCTGCAATGCGCGGATCAAGCTGCCGCAGTGAACCTGCCGCTGCGTTACGCGGATTAGCGAATGGTTCTTCACCTCGTTCATCCCGTATGCAATTAAGTGCGATAAACGACTGCTTCGGCATAAACGCTTCACCGCGCACTTCTATCGTATACGGCTTTTTCAAACGGAGCGGGATTGAATGAATCGTTTTTAAATTCGCGGTAATGTCTTCACCTGTTGTTCCATCACCGCGCGTCGCTCCTTGTACAAATAAGCCATTCTCATACTTCAATGCCACCGCAAGACCATCAATTTTCAATTCACATACATATGAATAGGATGCATCGCCGATCAACTGGCTGACGCGCCGATCAAAATCCCGCAAGTCAGCTTCGTCGAATGCATTGCCAAGGCTTAACATCGGCACATCGTGACGCACTTTCTGAAATGCATCAAGGACGGCGCCGCCTACACGCTGCGTCGGTGAATCTGGTGTTTGCAGCTGCGGGTATATAGATTCAATATGGGACAACTCATTTAAAAGCCGGTCATATTCTGAATCAGGAACGGATGGTTTGTCGATCACATAATACTCGTAGCTATATTTATTTAACGTGTCATGAAGTTCCTTCACACGCTGTTCAGCTGCTTTTACATCCATATTCATCATCCTTTCTATTACGCTTTTTCGATTGGTGCAAATTGAGCCAAAAGTCGTTTAATGCCTGTTGGACTTGGGAATGCAATATCGAGTTCTGTACTGTCGCCGCTCCCTTTCGCCGCTACAACAGTGCCTGTCCCCCACTTTTTGTGCATCACTTTATCGCCCACTTTCCAGTTCAGCTGAGCAGCCGCATTCGCTTGCGGACGCGTAACAGGACGGCTCTTCTCTCCAAATGCAGCTGGTTTTTTCACCTGCCGTTTTGGGTTTTCAGATTCAAGCAGCTCTTCCGGAATTTCGCTAATAAAACGGGATACCGGATTCATATTGGTACGCCCATACAATGTCCGCATTTCAGCATTCGTTATATACAATTCATTTTCAGCCCTAGTAATCCCAACATATGCCAGTCTTCTTTCTTCTTCCATTTCTTCTTCATCCATTATTGAGCGGCTATGCGGGAAAACGCCTTCTTCCATTCCGATTAAAAAAACAATCGGAAACTCGAGTCCTTTCGCGGAATGAAGCGTCATGAGCACGACAGATTCCGCTGATTCTTCTTCTTTTCCGAGCTTGTCAATGTCCGCAATAAGCGCGAGATCCGTTAAAAAGGCGACAAGTGATTTATCTTCGCTTGATTCTTCAAACGCTTTTGTAACGGACAAAAACTCTTCAATGTTCTCAATTCTTGTCTGTGATTCAATCGTTTTCTCCGCCGCTAGCATGTCCACGTAACCCGTACGGTCAATGACTTGTTCTACAAGCTCCGAAACCGACAAATACTCTTGCTGCTGTGTATAAATGTTGATAATGTCACGAAAACCAGCTGCCGCATTTGCCGCTTTTCCGCTAAGCCCAATAAAATCCACTTCCGAAAGGGCCTTATACATCGAAATATCATGCTCTTGCGCGTAGCGGGCAACTTTATCAAGCGACGTCGAACCAAGCCCGCGCTTTGGTACATTAATGACACGTGAAAGGCTAATATCATCATCCGGATTTGCAATAAGACGCAAATACCCAAGTAAGTCTTTAATCTCTTTTCGGTCATAGAACTTAATGCCGCCGACGATTGTGTAATCAATGTTCGACTTCATAAGCGTTTCCTCAATGAGACGCGACTGGGCATTTGTCCGGTACAGCACTGCAAATTCGGAAAATTTCCTTCCTGTTGCACATATTTCTTTTATTTTTCCAGCAATAAATTCCGCTTCTGTTCGCTCACTGTCCGCCCGAAAATAAGCGATTTTTTTGCCATCAGAATTTTCCGTCCAGAGCTTCTTCGGTTTCCGGTTTGAATTGTTTTCAATCACTTCATTCGCTGCCTGCAAAATTCGTTTCGTTGAACGATAGTTTTGCTCGAGAAAAATAGTTTTCGCATGCGGGTAGTCTTTTTCAAACGATAAAATATTCTCAATATCCGCACCGCGCCAGCGATAGATCGATTGATCGCTGTCCCCGACGACGCATAAATTTTGAAAACGGCTCGCTAGTAATTTCACAAGTGTGTACTGGGACTTATTAGTATCTTGATACTCGTCGACATGAATATATTGAAATTTCCGCTGATAAAATTCGAGTACTTCCGGTACGCGCTCAAACAGACGGATCGTCAACATAATTAAATCGTCAAAATCAAGCGCCTGGTTTTTCTTCAATCGCTTTTCATATTCTGCATACACGTCGGACGTTACTTTATCGTGATATCCACCTTGCTGTTTCGCAAAAGCATCTGCGTCAATAAGTACATTTTTTGACGAACTGATTGCCCCTAACAAAGCACGTGGATCAAACTTTTTCGGATCAATGTTCAGATCTTTTAAAATATTTTTCAAGACCGATAATTGATCCGCCGTATCCAAAATCGTAAAATTTCGACTGTAACCGATCCGATCAATATCACGGCGCAAAATACGCACGCACATCGAATGGAACGTTGACATCCAGATTTCTTCTGCCACACCGCCGAGCAGCAATCCAACCCGGTCTTTCATTTCACGCGCGGCCTTATTCGTAAACGTAAGCGCGAGAATATTATAGGGATTTACTTCTTTTTCTACAATTAAGTACGCAATCCTATGTGTCAGGACGCGTGTTTTACCTGAACCTGCACCCGCCATAATTAAAAGCGGACCTTCTGTCGCTTTAACGGCTTCCTGCTGCTCTCGGTTTAAACCTTTTAATAATCGATCAGTTAAAAACTGCATACTGCCACCACCATTCAGAACATTAGTTCTTTATTATATATTATATTTTGACTGCTGTGACGGTTTTTAATGATTCTTCCGGAAAATCATAAACGGCATTGCCAACGACGATGATATCAGCATATTGTCCGACTTCTTTCGCCTGCTCCGCCGTTTGGATTCCCCCTCCATATATAAATGTCGTGTCCGAATCGTCCAAAATATCCGCCGCCTTTTGAACAGCTGCCATATCACCATACGTGCCGCTATATTCAAGATAAAACACCGGCAGTTTCAATAAATGTCCCGCCATGCGAGCATACGCAGCAACATCTTCTACATCCGGTTTTTTTTCAACTCCTGTTAATTTTGCTGCTTTGCTCTCTAGATTGGCAATACAATAGCCTTCAACAACAAGTTCCTCTGGATTCATCAATTCCCCGTATTCCTTCATCGCTTCATGATGAAGCCCCGTAATCCAGTTTGCATCCGTACTATTTAAGACAGTTGGGATAAAGTATAAATCAAAGCCTGGCGTCACCATCTCAATTGAAGATACTTCCAGTATACAAGGCACCGGATAACGACGCACACGCATCATTAAATCAAGTACATTTTCAAGTGTCACGCCGTCCGAACCACCGATAACCACTGCATCAGTTCCAGACTCGCATACGCGTTCAAGCAACCCATCATCAATTTCTTTATTCGGGTCTAATTTAAATACATGCCGCCATTCATGAACATTATACATGTATAGAAACCTCCAATCATTCAGTTACAACTTAATATTATAACATCGAAAAGCAGAGTTCGCCTTCGTAAGTAGATCTCATTTCTCGTGAACATTCTTTCCTTTTTTTATCTATAAAAAAGCTGTCTCTCCGAAAAGAGACAGCTTTGTCATTATTCTTTTTCATGAACACGTTTTAACACGAATTCATATCCGTCGTTGCCATAGTTCAGACAGCGTTTCACACGTGAAATGGTAGCCGTTGAGGCGCCGGTTTCAGTTTCGATTTTATGATACGTTCTTCCTTCTTGAAGCATACGCGCTACTTCTAAACGCTGTGCAAGCGATTGAATTTCATTCACTGTGCACAAATCGTCAAAAAAGCGATAACATTCTTCCATATCACGAAGCGAGAGAACCGCTTGAAACAGCTGATCGAGCGCTTTTCCACGCAGTTTATCTATCTGCATAATCAACTTCCATTCCCTTCACCTTCATTTTCCACATCAACTACTCTATTCAGCCCTCTTGAGGCAGATACAACATGAATCCATGTTTTTCCTTTCTTAAAAGCCGCACCGCTTTCTTTATACGGCACAATCCGTCCATTTTTGTTTTGCCACTTGACCATCTTCTTGATGCCTTTTTGAATTAAAAAGGCATCTCCGCCAGAGGTAAGATTAATGTCAAGCCGACCCGCTGCATCAACGACGCGATGATCTGCTTCAATGACAAAAATATTATCGGCACTTACCTCTAAACCACCTATTGTACGGTGGTACAATCCCGATTCTTTATCATACTCATATGCAGCATCATATGATTCGTTATTTGATGAATGGACCACAATGTTTAAAGCAGGCTCCCCAGTCAATAATTCTTCTTCCTTTTTTGTCAAAAAAGACAGTTGTGCTGGCGATGAATCCATATTATATTCTTTCTCTTTTGCTAGCTCGACGGCTTCGTCGAAATATACATATGAATTATGAGGCGCCCGTCTAGATCCATCACGTTTAAATACAGCGCCATCATGCTGAATACCGTTTAATTGATCCACTTTCCCGTCAAACAGCATTTCTTTCGCTTCAGGGCTATACCCATGCGCTAAAAATAGTGCATCGTAGCCCATAGCAATTTCGACAAAATAATCACGTGCACTGCGAACTGGGCCAGCAAATTCAGGATACTCACTCTGATAAATGGCCAGAAATCGGGAAACATTGCCTTCCGCCAGCATTTCATATACAATATCCGCATCTTCTAGCGAAGTCTGCGGACGAGCTTCTGTAGAATTACTGATGACGACTGCTACCGCCCGCCGATTCGTATCTAACGTTTCTATACCAGTAAGGGGATTTATTTCATTTCGTTCACTCTTATTGGCAGACTGCGAATTCGCACATCCGCTAATTAACATAGATACAGCTGCCCATACAATCCATTTTTTTTTCATATCGACACTCCAAAAACAGTTTTCACTTTACCATTTTAACGCATTATTGTTGGAAAGAGTATCGTTTTTTTCATAACGTCATACATGCCCTGCGATGTAATCCGAATATATGGAAGATGAGTCGACGTTAAAAATAATAATGTATAAAGCGGATCATTAAATTGGTAGCCGCGCTCTGACAACAATTCTTTCAATTTCAGTTCTTGCTCAACAACGGTCTCAAATGGCTGATCAGACATAATACCGGACAATGGCAGAGGGATTTCATGAATAATTTCTCCATTTTCTGCAAGTACAATGCCTCCGCCCATCTCCTGCATCCGTTCAAACGCCCGTTGCATCTCCTCTTTTACCGTTCCAATTAAAACAATGTCCTCAGTACTTGAAAACGAAGATGCAAATCCCTGCACATTTGTTGCAAAGCCTTTAATCGTTGTGTTTACACGCCATTTACCTTCATAGTCAAGCAGCACCAGATAATTTTGATTTTCTTCCATATAGAAATTCTCGCCTACCACATCTTTCACTACATGGCACGGTTTCGTAATCACATTATTGATCATTTCAATTCCGAATGGCATTGAAAACTGCAAATCATCCTCATTCAATTCCCAATTAAAACGCATTTTTGTATGCCCAAACTGCTGCCATTGAATATCAGGAAATGGAGATGTATCTATTCCGCTTTTTTTGACCCAGATTCCATTTGACAAAACCGCTTCTGGATCCGGATGAAATTCATCTGTTAAAATATTGACACTCGCCACTCGCCCTGGCGCAATCATGCCATGCACATGCTCCATCCGGTAATAGCGGGCCGCATTATAAGACGCTATATGATAGGCATCAATTGGCGGTACCCCGTAGTCGATGGCGATTTTGATCATTTTATCAATAATTCCATCTTCATAAAAAGAAGGTGACGATCCATCTGTTGTGAACATCATCATATCATATTGATCAAGATTCATTTCCTTCATTTCCGTCAACAACTTTTCAAGATCTGGACGAATCGATGAATGACGTAGCGTCACCATCATCCCATTCATAAGCCGCTTACGTACATCTTCCCCACTCATCGACTCATGGTCGCCGTCTGCACCAAATAGCGTCATTTTCGTCAATGTTTTTTCAGAAGCACCTGGGAAATGGCCTTCGATCCGTTTTTTCATTCCTTTCGTTTCCTGCATCCAGTACAGCATCATATCATCGCCGTCTAAAAGTTTTGGCCATCCTGTTAATTCGCCGCCTTGAATGACACTATCATGTTCAAGCCACGAATTAATCACGCCATTTGCAAAAATATCATCTTCATTATCAGGCTCTGTCTGTGCATCATAACGGCACCACCAATACATTGATACCGGCATCCGGTTTAATTCGTCAACCAAAGAAAACGCTTTCTTTTCTTCGAGTGTCAAAAGCATCATTAAGTTATCATTGATAAGTGTCGTCGTTCCGCGTTTGGCAGCATATTCAGCAAACGTCTTCGGATTATATAGCATAAAAGGATGTACATGCGGTTCTATATACCCTGGCACAATCGTTTTTCCAGTACAGTCGAAAATTTCATCAGCTGACACCGGCATTTCATCACCGATATACACAATACGGTTTTTATATATCCAAATATTACCAACCATCCATCGTTTTAACGTTGAATGCAAGTAACGAGCATTTTGCAAAACAAGTGTTGGTGCTTTTTTAAGATCAAGAACGGCGATCTGTTCACGCAGCTGTTTATTTTTCCATCTATGTTTTAAATCAGACATGACAATCTTTCCTCTCAAAATGACATCGCTTTCAAAGCGTGTGATTGCCATCATCTTATCATATATCATCCATTAGCGCACGAAAGAAAAAGTAAAATTGTGAAGAAACTTTGACACTTTGGCAAGAAAATTGCATATAACTTTTAATCGGGACAATTTATGTAAATATCCATTTAAATATTCCTATTATATGTAAAAAAACTGCCTCAATTGAGACAGTTCCTCTTTTTATAATCCAGCTTTTGAAATAGCACGGCTTCCGATATCACTGCGATAAAAGAAATTTTCCGTATCGATGTTTTTCATTTTCTCATACGCCTTTTTCTGTGCTTCAGTCGGGTGTGCTCCGTTTCCTGTCACGAGCAGGACACGTCCGCCATTTGCACGGATAATGCCGTCCTCTTCTGTGTAAGTGCCCGCGTGAACAACGGATGCAGACTCAATGTGATCAAGTCCTTTCACTTCATTGCCTTTTTCGTATGCTTCTGGATAACCTTTGGCAGCAAGAACAATACCTAAAACAGATTCGTCTTTCCATGATAGATCAGGATCTTTTCCGTCCAATACATCAAGCATAACCTGTATCAAATCATTTTCAAGCCGAGGCAATACAACCTGCGTTTCTGGATCTCCAAAACGAGCGTTAAATTCAATTGTTTTTGGTCCCTCTTCAGTCAGCATAAGACCAGCAAAAATGATGCCTGTAAAAGAACGCCCTTCCTGAACCATGCCTTTTGCGATTGGACGAATAATTTCTTCAACCGATTGTTCGTTAATGGCCTGCGAAATATGCGGTACTGGTGAATAAGCACCCATGCCGCCTGTGTTAGGACCTTCATCATTATCGAACGCACGCTTATGATCTTGCGCAGCTTCCATTGGATAGACATTTTCGCCATGAACAAAAGCCATCAGTGAATATTCTTCTCCTTGCAAATACTGCTCAACGACGACACGTGCAGATGCATCGCCAAATTTTTTATCAAGCATCATGTCTTCAAGAGCTGTAAGTGCTTCGTCGAGCGTCATTGCTACTGTCACGCCTTTACCTGCAGCAAGACCGTCTGCTTTTAATACAATTGGGGCACCCTCTTGCTCAATGTACGCTTTCGCTGCATCATAGTCTTCAAAAGACTGATAACGGGCTGTTGGAATGTTGTACTTTTCCATCATCATTTTAGAAAACGATTTGCTTCCTTCTAAAATAGCGGCATTTTGATTCGGACCAAATACATTTAAGCCTTCTTTTTTCAAGTAATCAGTAATTCCCGCTTCAAGCGGATTTTCCGGACCAACGATCACAAGGCCCACTTTTTGTTCTTTCGCAAAAGACGCAATATCTTTAAAGTTCATTTCATCAATATTAACAATGTGCGCATCGCGGCTAATCCCGGCGTTTCCTGGCGCACAAAATACATTCTCAACCAGCGGGCTTTCCGCAGCCTTTTTACAGATTGCATGCTCCCGTCCGCCCCGTCCGACTACGAGTACGTTCATGTAAAGTGTCCCCCTATTAATGTTTAAAATGTCTGATGCCCGTTAAGACCATCGCAATGCCATATTCATCTGCTTTTTTAATTGAATCCTCATCTTTAATCGATCCGCCTGGCTGAATGATCGCCGTAATGCCGGCTTTTGCTGCTGCTTCGACTGTATCATCCATCGGGAAGAATGCGTCTGATGCAAGAGCAGCACCTTTTGCTTTTTCACCTGCTTGTTCAAGTGCAATTTTTGCAGCGCCGACACGGTTCATTTGACCAGCGCCAACACCAAGTGTCATTTTATCATCTGTGACAACAATCGCGTTTGATTTCACGTGTTTCACGACTTTCCAGCCAAGTTTAAGTGCTGTCCACTCTTCTTCTGTCGGCTCACGCTTCGTTGCCACTTTTACATCTGCATCTGCAAGGGACAATTCGTCAAGGTCTTGAGAAAGAAGACCGCCTTCAACAGACGTGAGCACTTTCTCCCCTTTTTTCCCATTCGCAAAATCAAGCGTTAAGAGACGAATATTTTTCTTTTTCGATAAAATTTCGATTGCTTCTGGATCAAATGAAGGTGCGATGATAATTTCAAGGAAAATTTCATGCAGTTTTTCAGCAAGCTCTTTTGAAACAGGACGGTTAAGCGCCACAATACCACCAAAAATGGACGTCGGATCTGCTTCATATGCGCGTGAATATGCTTCTTCAATTGTCGCACCTGCTCCGACACCGCATGGGTTCATATGTTTTACGGCAACTGCTGCCGGCTCAGTAAATTCTTTGACGATTTGAAGCGCTGCATCGGTATCCCGAATATTGTTATAAGAAAGCTCTTTGCCGTGAAGCTGTTCTGCACGGGCAACAGAGAAAGAAGAACCTAGTGGCTGTGCATAAAACGCCGCTTGTTGATGCGGATTTTCTCCGTAGCGAAGTGATTGTTTTAACTCATATGTAACCGTTAATTTTTCCGGATTTTCAACCCCTGCAAGATCGGTCATAAAGCCTGCGATCATCGCATCATATGCAGCTGTGTGACGGAATACTTTCGCTGCTAGCTTACGTCGTGTTTCAAGCGTTGTTTTCCCGTCGCCTTTCAGTTCAGCAAGTACTTCATTGTAGTCACTGGAATCGACGATCACCGTTACGTATTCATGGTTTTTTGCAGACGCGCGCAGCATCGCTGGACCGCCGATGTCAATGTTTTCAATTGCATCTTCAGTCGTGACATCCGGTTTTGCGATCGTTTGCTGGAATGGATACAGATTGACACAGACGATATCAATCGGCTGAATATTATGCTCTTCTAGCTGTTTTTGATGATCGGGTTCGCCATGTTTCGCAAGCAAGCCTCCATGAATATAAGGATTCAGTGTTTTCACACGTCCTTCTAAGATTTCTGGAAAGCCCGTTACATCGGTTACCCCTTTTACCGGCACTCCCGCTTCAGAAAGCATTTTCTTCGTTCCGCCTGTTGAAACAATTTCGTAGCCAAGCGCTGCAATCTCTCTCGCAAATTCTGCTACACCGCTTTTATCTGATACACTAATCAATGCACGTTTTGTCATCCGTTGTCATCCTTCCTATTTCCATTCAAAAGATTTCTTATAACGTTCGGGTAAAGGCTATGCTCTATTTGTTGGATCGCTTTTTGCAAATCTTCACGTGTCATGCCAGAATCGATCCGAACACATTCTTGGTCAATAATCGGGCCCGTATCCATTCCTTCATCAACGAAATGAACGGTTACACCGGAAATTTTCACCCCTGCATCAAATGCTTGCCCAATGGCGTCTTTACCTGGAAAAGCCGGCAGCAAGGATGGATGTATATTGATGATTCTGTTTCGATACGCTTCGAGTAACGTTGGACCAATAAGCCGCATATAGCCAGCTAAAAAGACATACTCCGCCTCCGCGGCGCGGAGACGGGAAACGATGTCTGTTTCAAATGATTCTTTTGACTCATACTCTCTCGGCCGAAAAGAAAATGTTGGAATGCCTAATTTTTCAGCTCGCTCTACCACGAATGCCTCTGGTTTATCACAGACAAGTAAGACGATTTCAGCCGGTACAGAGCCTGCTTGTACCGCTTCTGCGATCGCTTGCACGTTACTGCCGCTTCCGGAAGCAAATAACGCTATTTTCTTCATTGAACTGTAACTCCTTCGCCACTCGTCACACGTCCGATTGTGTACGCCGTTTCACCAGCTGCATGAAGCAATGATTTTACCTTTGCTTCTTCTTCCTGCGACACAATTAAGACGAAACCAATACCCATGTTGAAAATGTTGTACATTTCCTCTCGGTCAAGCTCTCCATACGTTTCAAGAACGTTGAAGATATCCGGAACTGGCCATGAACCTGCTTCGATTGATGCTCCAAGTCCATCCGGTAACGCACGCGGAATATTCTCGACAAATCCGCCGCCCGTAATGTGTGCCATGCCGTTTACTTTTGCCTCTTTTAATACAGAAAGAACAGGCTTTACGTAAATGCGTGTCGGTTCAATTAATGCTTCTCCAAGTGGAACAGACAAACCATCTACTTTTGCGTCAACGGCGAGGTTATGCTTTTCGAAGAAGATTTTGCGCACGAGTGAGTAGCCGTTACTGTGAATACCACTTGATGCAAGACCTATTAAAACGTCGCCCTCTTTTACATCTTCACCAGTAATTACTTTGCTCTTTTCAACAGCACCGACTGTAAAGCCAGCCATATCATATTCTTCTTCTTCATAAAGTCCGGGCATTTCTGCTGTTTCTCCACCGATAAGCGCACAACCGGCCTGCTCACAGCCATCCGCTACACCCTGAACGATTTGCTCAATTTTTTCCGGCACTGCTTTTCCACATGCGATGTAATCAAGAAAAAAGAGCGGTTCTGCTCCTTGCACGACAACATCGTTGACACACATCGCCACGCAGTCCACGCCAATCGTATCATGTTTATCCATCATAAACGCCAGCTTCAGCTTTGTGCCAACCCCATCTGTTCCCGAAACGAGAACGGGCTCTTTTAAATTTAAAGAGGACAGGTCAAACATGCCGCCGAAACTGCCGAGCGCGCCCATGACGCCGGCTCGTTTCGTACGTTCCACATGTTTTTTCATCCGTTCTACCGCTTCGTATCCGGCCTCAATGTTCACGCCTGCTGCTTCATACGACTTTGCCATTTTTGTTCCTCCTTATTCAATCCGGTGCATCAGCACATCTTTTCTTTATCAATTGGATGTTTCGTATCCGGATAAATTTCAGTCGGATAGTTACCCGTAAAACAAGCCATACATTGCCCGCATTCGCCATTTTTTTGTTCATGGCCAATCGCCTCTATAGTACCTTCCGGGCTTAAATATGTTAATGAATCTGCCCCGATTAATTCGCGTAATTCTTCTACTGAATAGTGCGCTGCGATTAATTCCTCACTTTTCGATGTATCGATCCCATAAAAACAAGGATGCTTAATCGGCGGTGAACTGATACACACATGTACTTCTTTCGCACCCGCGTCTTTTAGCATGGTTACAATCCGTCGGCTTGTCGTTCCACGTACGATCGAATCATCGACCATAATAACCCGTTTTCCTTCTACTACGCCGCGCACAGGAGAAAGCTTCATTTTGACCCCTTGCTCACGAAGCGATTGAGAAGGCTGGATGAACGTCCGGCCAACATAACGGTTTTTAATAAGACCCATTTCGTATGGAATACCTGTTGCCTCCGCGAAACCAATTGCCGCTGAAATGCTTGAGTCCGGCACGCCTGTAACAACATCCGCTTCAATGTTTACTTCTTTCGCTAACATTTTTCCAAGACGTTTTCGAGCACTATGAATGTTGATGTTATGAATGTCACTGTCTGGACGGGAGAAATATACATACTCCATCGTACAAATCGCACTGTTTGTGGCAACGGCAAACTGTTCAGATTGAAGGCCATCTTCATTGATCGTAATCAATTCTCCTGGCTTCACGTCACGTACAAATTCAGCGCCGACAATATCAAATGCACACGTTTCAGATGCGACGACATACGCATCGCCTAGTTTCCCGATTGAAAGCGGGCGCATTCCTTGTGGATCGAGTGCTACATGCAGCTCATTTTCTGTCATTACCAGAAATGCATAAGCACCTTTTAACATAGATAACGCTGTTTTCATCCGATCTTTCATCGTACCAAGACCGCTTCGGCGAATTAAATGAGCCAGCACTTCCGTATCCGATGTCGTTTGAAAAATACTGCCTTGCGCTTCAAGTTCACTTTTTAAAGAATCGGCATTGATTAGATTTCCGTTATGTGCAAGCGCAAAACTCCCTGTTTGGAAATGGAAGAGAAGCGGTTGGACATTTTCATATCCGCCGCCGCCTGCTGTTTTATACCGAACGTGGCCAATCGCACTTGCCCCTGTTAATCCATTGATAATATCCTGATTGAAAATTTCTGTCACCAGTCCTTCGCCTTTATGACCGCGAAGGTGTTCGCCGTCACTCATGACGACGCCCGCTCCTTCTTGTCCGCGGTGCTGCAGGCTTTGAAGACCATAATAGGTGATTTGGGAAGCATTTTCATGACCGAAGACACCGAAAACGCCGCACTCTTCGTTTAAGCCTCTGATTTCAGCAAGCATGGAATAGCTCCTTTCCAAGCATCCTCAAGACTTTTGACAGATGCCTGTACCACTTCTTCTCCATTGACACGAATTGACACGACTGGTTCTACTGTTACTTTTCCAATTTCTTTTGCATCTTGTACAGCTGCTTCAAATGCTTCCTTATTTCCTGCTTTCACCGTAACAACAAAACGGGATTGTGTTTCTGCAAACAATGCGGCTGTTGCTTCGCCTTCAAGGGATACATTTACACCAAGATCTGTGCCAAATACTTTTTCAACAAGAGCTACTGCAAATCCACCTTCTGAAATATCGTGAGCAGATTGAACAAGGCCTGATTGAATGGCTGAAAGAATCGCATCTTGACGCGCTTTTTCAACGGATAGATCAATCGCTGGCGCTTGACCAAAAATTTCGCCGCCATTCGTCATTTTTTGCAATTCGCTGCCGCCAAATTCATTCATAGCGTCACCGATAACATACACAAGATCGTCGGCTTGTTTAACGGACTGTGTAGTAATGTAATCTGTATGTTCAATTAACCCCACCATCCCGATAACAGGTGTTGGATAAATCGCTGTGCCATTCGTTTCATTATATAAAGAGACATTTCCGCCAATAACCGGTGATTCAAGTGCTAGACATGCTTCACTGATGCCATCAGCTGATTCTTCAAGCTGCCAGAATACACCTGGATTTTCAGGGCTGCCATAGTTCAATCCATCTGTAATCGCCAGCGGTTTTGCACCTGAGCAAACGATGTTACGCGCTGCTTCTGCAACCGCAATTTTACCGCCTGTTTTCGGGTCAAGGTAAATATAGCGAGAGTTACAGTCTGTTGTCATGGCAAGAGCTTTATCTGTGCCGCGCAGGCGAATAACCGCCGCATCAGAACCCGGTGCAACAACTGTATTTGTCCGTACTTGATAATCGTATTGGTCATATACCCACTCTTTGCTCGCTATCGTCGGCTGTTTTAATAGATTTACAAGTGTTTCTTTGTAATCCGTTACATTCGGTGTTGCCTGTTCCATAGCCTGGAAATCCCGGAAGTATTGTGGTTCAGCTGATGGTTTATGATAAACCGGTGCATCTTCTGCTAATGCATCAACCGGTATTTCTGCTGCTACTTCACCTTTATGAAGAAGACGAAGCATTTTGTCATCAGTTACAACACCTACTGATGCCGCCTCCAGATCGTACTTGGCAAATAAGTCTTCAATTTCTTTTTCGCGTCCTTTTTCAACAACGATAAGCATACGTTCCTGTGATTCAGATAACATCATTTCGTATGGTGTCATGCCTGTTTCACGCTGTGGGATCAAATCAAGATTCAATTCCATACCCGAACCAGATTTAGAAGCCATTTCAGCAGAAGAACTTGTGAGACCTGCTGCACCCATATCTTGAATGCCAACGAGGGCGTCGTTATGGATAAGCTCAAGACAAGCTTCCAGTAGCAATTTTTCCATAAATGGATCGCCTACTTGAACAGCCGGCCGTTTTTCTTCAGAATTTTCGCTTAGCTCCTCAGAAGCAAACGTTGCCCCATGAATGCCATCGCGTCCTGTTTTCGCACCAACGTACATAACTGTGTTTCCAACGCCTTTTGCCTGTCCTTTTTGAATATCTTCATGAGCAATTAAGCCAACACACATTGCATTTACAAGCGGATTGCCTTCATAAGATGGATCAAATCCGATTTCGCCGCCGACTGTCGGAATACCGATACAGTTGCCATATCCAGCAATACCGGCAACCACTTCTTCAAACAAATATTTCACACGTGACGTTTCAAGCTCACCGAAACGAAGCGAGTTTAATATCGCAACCGGGCGTGCTCCCATTGAAAAAACATCGCGGATAATGCCTCCTACACCTGTCGCTGCACCTTGATATGGTTCAATAGCAGATGGATGGTTATGGCTTTCAATTTTAAATACGACCGCTTGACCGTCACCGATATCCACAATTCCAGCACCTTCACCTGGTCCTTGCAAAACATGCTCGCCTTCAACCGGGAATTTACGAAGAACTGGCTTTGAGTTTTTATAGCTGCAGTGTTCAGACCACATCACCGAGAATAGACCTGTCTCTGTATAATTTGGCAAACGCCCGATGATTTCTGTTGCTTTATCGAATTCTTCGTCCGTCAAGCCCATCGTACGATACAGCTTTTCATCTTTAATTTGTTGCGCGTTTGGTTCAAGCATTAACGACATGAGAGTCCCTCCAGTGTTTCACAATTGATTGGAAAAGTTTAAGTCCGTCTGCGCTGCCAAGAAGATCGCTAACAGCCCGTTCCGGATGCGGCATCATGCCAAGTACATTACCTTTTTCGTTTGTAATGCCTGCAATGTCGGACAGACTGCCATTTACATCGCTCGCATACGTGAATACAATTTGATTGTTTTCTTTTAATTTTCCTAGCGTTTCCTCATCACAGTAGTAATTGCCTTCACCATGTGCAATCGGAATACGGATTTTATCGCCTTTTTCGTATGAAGACGTAAACATTGTTTCATTATTTTCAACCGTTAGTTCAACTGTCCGGCAAATAAATTTCAAGTTTTTATTGCGAAGCATCGCACCTGGAAGAAGTCCAGACTCAAGCAAAATTTGGAATCCATTGCATACACCTAAAACAGGTTTGCCCGCTTCAGCCGCTTTTTTAATAGCATTCATGACTACTGACATGTGGGCAATCGCGCCTGAACGAAGATAATCGCCGTACGAGAAGCCGCCTGGAATTAAGATTCCGTCATATTGATCAAGATTGTCGGCATCATGCCACACTAAATCTACTTGCTCACCAAGCTCGTCTTTTACTGCATGATACATGTCCACATCACAGTTGGATCCTGGAAATACGATGACTGCAAATTTCACTGTTTCGCACTCTCCTCGATTTCATATCGGTAATCTTCAATAACCGGGTTAGACAATAGCTTTTCGCATACTTCTTTCACTGTTCCTTCTACATCGGTTACTGTATCGTCAAGCTGAAGCTCCATATATTTTCCAATGCGCACATCTTCTACACCTTTATAGCCAAGGCTTGATAAAGACTGCTGTACAGCCTTTCCTTGCGGATCCAGCACGCTTTCGCGAAGTGTAACGTAAACTTTAACTTTATACATTAAATTGTTCCTCCAAGTCGATTATAGATTTCGGTATATGCTTCTGTTAATCCGCCCAAATCCCGGCGGAAAAGGTCTTTATCTAATTTGCGGTTTGTCCCTTTTTCCCAAAGACGGCATGTGTCCGGTGAAATCTCATCCGCAAGTAAAATATTCCCACTTTTATCTTTGCCTAGCTCAATTTTAAAATCGATTAGTTCTATGTCTATTTCACTGAAAAGCGGGACAAGCACCTCATTTATACGCAATGCTTCTTTTTTCAACACTTGCAATTCTTCAGGTGTCGCAATATCAAGAATTTTCACATGATCTTCTGTTAAAAGCGGATCACCCAGTTCATCATTTTTATAATAAAACTCGACAATCGGCTCTTTAAAAGGCGTTCCTTCTTCAAAACCGAGACGTTTCGCAATACTGCCTGCCGCAACATTTCGGACAACGACTTCAAGTGGAATAATTGTTACATGTTTTACAAGCTGCTCATTTTCAGAAATTTGTTTAACGAAATGAGATTCAATCCCTTTTTCTGCAAGCTTTTGAAAAAGAAGCCCCGTAATTAAGTTATTTAAACGGCCTTTACCGTCAATTTCAGCTTTTTTCTCGCCATTAAACGCGGTTGCCGAATTTTTATATTCAATCCATACCACATCTTCTTGGTCAGTTGCATAAATGCGTTTCGCTTTTCCTTCATAAAGCTGTTTACCTTTGTTCATATCCGGTTCCTCCCCAGTTAGGAATAAGCATTACTTCAGGCCAATGCGGTCAAAGATTGTGTCAACATGCTTCAAATGATAATTGTAATCAAAGCAGTCTGCAATTTCTTCAGCAGATAATTTCGACGTAATCGTTTCGTCTGCTTCCACAAGGGAACGGAATTGAACTTGTTTATCCCATGCTTCCATTGCTCTCGGTTGAACGGTGTCGTACGCTGCTTCACGCGCCATCCCTTTGTCAATCAGTGCAAGAAGAACGCGCTGTGAGTAGATAAGGCCCAGTGTGCGATCCATATTGCGCTTCATATTATCAGGGAACACAGTCAGGTTTTTCACAATATTGCCGAAACGGTTCAGCATGTAGTTCAAAGCAATCGTCGCATCCGGTAAAATCACACGTTCTGCTGATGAATGCGAAATATCGCGTTCATGCCAGAGCGACACGTTCTCGTACGCTGTAACCATGTGGCCACGGATCACACGCGCCAGACCAACCATGTTTTCTGAACCGATCGGATTGCGTTTATGCGGCATTGCTGAAGATCCTTTTTGACCTTTCGCGAAAAATTCTTCTACTTCTCGCGTTTCTGATTTTTGCAAACCGCGTACTTCTGTTGCAAACTTTTCAATGGATGCAGCAACGAGTGCGAGGGTTGCTATATAATGAGCATGACGGTCACGCTGAAGCGTCTGTGTTGATACTGGAGCCGGTTTCGTTCCAAGCTTTTCACAAACATATTCTTCAACAAACGGATCAATGTTTGCATACGTGCCCACTGCACCAGAAATCTTCCCAAACTCAACATTTTCTGCAGCATCATTAAAGCGTTTGAGATTTCGTTTCATTTCTTCATACCATAGCGCCATTTTCAGTCCGAATGTTGTCGGTTCTGCATGAACACCATGCGTACGGCCCATCATGACCGTATGTTTATGTTCAATCGCTTTATTTCGGAGGATTTCAATAAATGATTCAATATCTTTACGCAAAATATCATTTGCTTGTTTGAGTAAGTAAGATAATGCCGTATCAACGACATCTGTTGACGTTAATCCGTAATGAACCCATTTACGCTCTTCGCCAAGTGTTTCTGAGACAGCACGCGTAAAGGCCACAACATCATGGCGTGTTTCAAGTTCAATTTCGTTTATACGGTTAATATCAAAGCTAGCGTTCTCGCGAAGTTTCTTTACATCTTCTTTCGGAATATCGCCAATTTCCGCCCATGCTTCACAGGCAAGAATTTCAACTTCAAGCCATGCCTTAAATTTGTTTTCTTCTGTCCAAATAGTGCCCATTTCTGGTCGCGTATAACGTTCGATCATTTTTTCATCCTCCGATATGTGTACATCTTAGTTTGCCCAAATTCGGCTTTCGTCTATATCTTGCAATGCTTCTTCAACCGTCTCAGCTAAAATGGTCACATGCCCCATTTTCCGCTTTTCTTTCGCTTCATCTTTTCCATATAAATGAATCGACCATTCCGGTTTACTAAGGATCGCTTGAATGACCCCATCTACGTGTTCACCGAGTATATTTACCATCACAGCTGGCTTTAACAACTCTGTACTTTTAAGCGGCCAATTACAGATGGCACGAATATGCTGACCAAACTGCGAAATACCGCACGCTTCAATTGTATAATGCCCTGAATTATGCGGCCGCGGTGCGAGCTCATTAATGTAAATTTCACCATTTTTTCCGATGAACATTTCTACAGCAAGTGTACCGACAAGTGACAACGCAGATGCAATCTTTTCTGCCGCTTCAAACGCAGCATGTTTCGTTTCATCAGAAATGCGAGCCGGCACAATGGATTCATGCAAAATATTATCAACATGAATATTTTCTGCTGCTGGGAAATAGGTTGTTTCACCTGCTGGATTACGCGTAATAATAACGGAAATCTCTTTTTCAAATGGCACCCATTGCTCAAGGACACATTCTCCATGTGTTAAAAGAGCGGCCGCTTCAATCGCTTGTTCAGCTTCTTTTAAGACGAATTGCCCTTTCCCATCATAGCCACCTGTTGCTGTTTTAAGCACCGCCGGTAAACCGAGCTCTTCCATGCCTTGCTTAAGGTCGGCTTCTGTCCGGATGACGCGATACGGAGCAACTGGCACACCTGCATTTGTAATCGCTTCTTTTTCAAAAACACGATTTTGCGTAATTCGGATCAATTCTGCTCCCTGCGGCACATAAGCTTCTTTCATTAACTCCTTTAATCCTTCGTAATCAATATTTTCAAATTCATATGTGATCACGTCACTTACATCAGAAAGTCGTTTTAAGGCAGCTTGGTCATCATAAGGTGCTTGAATAACAATATCGGCTGTTTGTGTACAGGGGGCATCTTCTACCGGTTCCAATACAGCAATGCGAAAGCCTGCTTCCTTCGCCGCGAGTGCCATCATTCGGCCAAGTTGTCCTCCGCCAATAATACCAATTGTTTTACCTGGTTCAATGATTTTTCTAGCCAAGTTGATCACTGCTTTCTAATACCATTTTTTCTGTTTCTTTTCGGCGATTTTCTAATTTTTCGGCAATTTTCGCATCAGCAATAGACAAAATTTGCGCAGCTAGCAGTCCAGCATTCGTTGCGCCTGCTTTGCCAATTGCTGTCGTTGCAACCGGTACACCACCTGGCATTTGAACGATTGATAATAATGAGTCAAGTCCATTCAATGCTTTCGATTGTACAGGAATACCGATAACCGGCAATGTCGTTTTCGCCGCAGTCATCCCCGGCAAATGAGCCGCTCCGCCCGCACCGGCAATAATCACTTTAATGCCTCTTTCACGTGCAGACTCGGCATATTCAAACATTAAGTCAGGTGTACGATGCGCAGAGACGACCCGTTTTTCATACGATACGCCAAGTTCGTCTAGTACGTCACATGCATGTTTCATCGTCTCCCAATCCGATGTGCTGCCCATAATAACGCCAACTTCAATCGTCATATTGATCCTCCAATGTGAGATTATTTTACATAAAAAAGCGGACAGACCACTTTCCCCGTTGAAGGAGAAAGCGATTCGTCCGCAGCCGATCGAGATTCCGAATGCTTTCACCCATAGTCGGCTGTTTAAGGCAGCCGGTAGAAACTCGCAGGCCATATTCCCGCTATTATATGAGGTGGTTTATTTGTCATTTACATATTAACAACGACGCAGAGTAGTTGTCAATAAAAATCGAACGATATTCAATGCGTTTATTTAAACGTTCGTATTTACGTCGTTTTTTTTCCTTCAAAGACGATTTCACGGCCAATCGGGACATGAATCGTCTCTCCATTTTTCTTTTTTTCTTCAAAGATCGGTTTTTCCATTCGCCGGACCGGGACATATCCTTCATCTCTCATACGGTCTAGACAATGATCAATTGTTTCCTCTGCTTCAACTCGGAATATTTTCTTTTTGCTCATTTCATCAGCATTCCTTTTTTCACTGTTTTTACCCAAAACCCGCCGTGAATCGTCTTTGATTCATAAGCGATTATAAACGCTTTTGGATCAAGTTCCTGTATTCTTTGGTATAGTTTTAATTCATATTTTCTTGGTGTTAATATTTGCAAAACCATCCGCTCACCCTCAAGACCATTGGCTGCCCAATTTGTTACACCATACCCATCTTCACGAAGCCGCTTTGGTAAATCTTTGTCATATTCTTTCGTGATTACATTGACCATCATATACCCAAGCGCTAACTTCTCTTCAATTTTCATTCCAACGATGACACCAAGGCCATAACCAACTGCATACGCAATCAAGTTTTGAATTTCATTTAAATTGTCAAGAACAAGCCCAAGGCCGACAACATAAATGACAACTTCAATGGTACTGACAAAAGCAGCTGTATACCGGTATCCTTTCAATGTTAAAATCATTCGAATCGTGAAAAACGACACGTATACAACGTTAATACATAATATGATCACAACCATAAAAATGGCGTTATCTATCATCGGCTTTTCCACTCCTCTTTGACGGCAGTGTATCATACACTCATTAAATAAAAAAGTCTTAAACAGTCCGTATTAGACTGTTTAAGACCGATCACTTCTTATTTAATAGTGATAATGTTCTCGTCACCAGATTTCACTAAACCAGGTTTATCAACAACCACTGATTCACCTTCAGCAAGGTTTGTAAAAATAATTGGTGTAATTGTTGAAGTTGCGTTTTCGGCAATGTAATCAAGGTCTACTTTAAGAAGTGGCTGACCCGCTTTCACAGTGTCCCCTTCTGAGACAAGTGATTCGAACCCTTCACCTTTCAATTTCACCGTATCAATACCGAAATGAATTAATACTTCAAGACCAGTATCTGACAGAAGACCAATTGCATGCTTTGTTGGAAAGACATTGATGATTTTACCGTCAACCGGTGAGACAACTATACCCTCAGTTGGCTTAACCGCAAAACCATCCCCCATCATTTTTCCTGAGAAAACAGGATCCGGTACTTCTGTGATCGGCATTAACTCGCCTGTGAGTGGCGCAACGAAACGACTTGTCACATCATTGCGAATCGCAGCAGGTGCCGCCTGTTCAATTTCTTTCTGTACTTCTTGATCTGGTTTTACCGCAGTCGGACGTGGAGAATTTCCTTTCATAATGTCCGCCATTTGGTGACGCAAGCTATCTGAACGAGGACCGAAAATTGCTTGAATGTTGTTACCAACTTCAAGAACCCCGGCAGCTCCCAGCTGTTTCAGTCGTTTTTTGTTAACATTCGCACTGTCGTTAACCGAAACGCGAAGACGTGTAATACACGCATCCAGGTTAGCAATGTTTTCTTTGCCGCCCATTGCTTCTAATATCTCATACGGAAGTTCACTCGCAACAACTGCTGGTGCATCGTTGTCCTCATTTTCATCTTCCGGTTCACGTCCTGGTGTTGCCAAATTAAACTTGCGAATCGCAAAACGGAAACCAAAGTAATAAATGACCGCTAGGACGAGACCAACTGGAATAACGATCCATGCGTTCGTTTGCGGATTAATGGCACCGAATAAAATATAATCGATCAAACCGCCAGAGAAAGTCATCCCAATTTTAACGTCTAGAAGGTGCATCGTCATAAATGAGAGACCTGCAAAGATTGTGTGAATGGCGAATAACACAGGTGCAACGAACAAGAATGAGAATTCGAGCGGCTCAGTAATCCCTGTTAAAAAAGAGGTCAAAGCGGCAGAACCCATAATACCGGCAACAATCTTTTTGCGTTCCGGACGCGCTTCATGATAAATCGCAAGCGCTGCTGCTGGAAGACCAAACATCATGAACGGATATTTACCTGTCATAAATGTACCAGCTGTTAAGTTTTGAACACCATCTTTAATTTGCGCCTGGAAAATTGTGTTATCCCCACGAACAACTTCCCCAGCCTGATTTATATACGAACCGAACTCAAACCAAAATGGTGTATAGAAAATATGGTGCAGACCAAATGGAATTAATGCACGTTCAATCACACCGAAAACGAAAGCTGATCCGGCAAGATTCCAATTTAAGACGAAATGAGAAAATGTATTTAAACCACTTTGAATGGTTGGCCAGATGAAAATCATTAAAAGACCGAGTACAACCGATGATGCAGCTGTTGCAATTGGAACAAACCGTTTACCTGCAAAGAAACCGAGGTAGGACGGCAATTCAATGTTAAAGAATTTGTTGTACATATAGGCCGCGAGAACACCGACGATAATTCCCCCGAATACGCCTGTTTGAAGAGATGGAATCCCTAAAATGAGCGCATATGCTGGATCCGCATTTTCGATAACCTCTAATCGGTCAAGACCAAGAGCTGTTCCCATGGTGGCATTCATAATTAAATACCCGACTAATGCTGCAAGACCGGCTACACCATCTCCTCCTGCAAGACCGATGGCCACCCCAAGAGCAAATAATATGGGCAAGTTGCCAAATACAATATCCCCTGAATTTTCCATAACTGCTGCTATTTGAACAATCCAATTTGCTTCAAGAAATGGAGCCAATTCGACAAGTGTCGGGTTTTGAAGTGCATTACCGATTGCAAGAAGTAAGCCAGCGGCCGGCAAAATCGCTACAGGGAGCATAAGTGCTTTACCAATTTTTTGCAAAACACCAAAAAACTTTTTAAACATATATTTTCCTCCTTCAATTATTTTTAGTATGCGCTTTTCAAAGAGAACATAGACAAACACGAAAAAAGGCATGAGAAAAGAAGACAACAGAAAACAGAAGTATTTATCCTTCTATTCCCTATATCTCCTCTACTCATGCCTGATCGTATCAGTAACACGTAAAAGAACGGAAATTATTTCATTTTTGTCTGAATCCGTTGCAAATGCATCGTCAAGTATACCGCTTCTGCATCATACACCGGCTTTTTTAATGTTTGCTGCATCACTTTGATTAGCTTCCACGACAGATTATAGCATATTGGGTATTCTGTTTTCAATAGACTTGCTATTTTTTCAGGTTCATCCACTTTTTCACCGCGGACAACCCGTTCAATCGTGTAGCGAATATGACGGACGAGCCGCATATAATCAATGCTTTCTTTATCTACCTTCACGTCTAATTGCAGTTCAATCATTTGAATAAGGGCTGCCATCAATTCTGAATAACGGCTCAAATCACGTACATCTTGATTTGCAATCGCGCTATGTATATGAAGGGCAATAAAACCTACCTCACCTGGAGGCAGCGCCACCGTCAACCGCTCGTTAATAAGCTTGGTTACTGATTCTGCCACTTCGTATTCAAACGGATAGAGCGCTTTCGTTTCCAACAAAAATGGATTCCGTATTCCAATCCCTCGGATCATCCGGTTGACAGCGAACAAAAGGTGATCAGTCAGGCCAACGTGAATATGCTCGTTTAACGTTTGTCCAACACGATCACGAATCAATTCAACCGCTGCAATCATTACTTTTAATGTCTCATCATCAATACTCGGCAGCAACTTTTTATATTGCTCCTGCTCATTCCGATCGGTCAAAACAAACAGCTTTTCAACTGAATCACGGATGATGCTGTCTCCCTGCTGTCGCCCGAATCCCATTCCTCTTCCGATTAATACAACTTCCACACCATCTTCTCCTGAAGCGATAAGCACGTTGTTGTTTAATACTTTTTTCACAGAAAATTTTTCCACGGCAGCATCTCCAATGTCCTTTTTCTTTTTACAGTATAGCACGATGTTGATTCGAAAAAACACCTTCTCATCCTGAGAAGGTGTTTTGTTATTCCTATTTAAGAAAGATGAAATATAAAACGAAGATCACGAACATTCCATACATAATTGGATGAACTTCTTTTGATCGCCCTTTGACGATCATTGTAATTGGATAAAAAATAAATCCAATCGCAATTCCAGTCGCGATGCTGTAAGAAAGCGGCATGGCGATAATCGTCAAGAATGCAGGAACAGCGATTTCAAATCTTGTCCATTCAATTTTTCCTAAAGCCGACACCATAAGGGCCCCGACGATAATAAGCGCTGGTGCTGTTACTGGTGCCGTAATCACTTGAAGAAGCGGAAAGAAGAAAAGTGATAATAAGAAGAACAATCCAGTTACGACTGCTGCAAGACCAGAACGTGCTCCAGCGGCTACACCCGCAGAAGACTCAATATAAGAAGTTGTAGTTGAAGTACCAATAATCGCTCCTAATACTGTTCCGCATGAATCGGCAAGCAATGCTTTTCCTGCACGTGGTAGTTTATTATCTTTCATCAATCCTGCCTGGTTTGCGACAGCGAGAAGCGTTCCAGCTGTATCAAAAAAGTCAGCGAATAAAAATGTCAGGATAACAACAAGCATTTGCAAGGTAAATACATTACTAGGCGATTGGAAAATATTCTCAACAGCCACACCAAAAGTTGGAGCCAAACTTGGCGCCATATCAACAATACCTGTTGGAAGACTAATTAATCCAACAATCATTCCAACAATTGATGTAATAACCATGCCATAAAAAATTCCGCCATTAATCCCTTTTGTCATCAAGATAACTGTAAGGATAATGCCAAAGACGGCCAGCAGTGTGTTGCCTGAAGTTAAATCACCAAGTCCAACGAGTACGGCATCATCATTAACAATAATACCTGCATTTTGAAAACCAACGAATGTGATAAACAATCCGATCCCAGCTGCGACCGCGTATTTAAGCTCAGCGGGAATTGCGTTAATGATTTTTTCCCGAAGTCCTGAAATGGTTAAAACAATAAAAGTTAATCCGGAAATTAAAACGCCTGTTAAAGCCGTTTCCCACGGAATTCCATATCCTAAAACAACTGTATAAGCAAAAAATGCGTTTAATCCCATCCCTGGTGCCAGCGCAATTGGATATTTTGCAAAAATACCCATTATAATGGAACCAAGTGCAGCAGCAAGTGCTGTTGCCGTAAACACAGCTCCATAATCCATCCGCATCGCGTCAGGCAAATCAGGTATCGATTGCAGTGACAACGTAATTGGATTGACAATCAAAATGTACGCCATTGATAAAAAGGTAGTTAAACCACCAATAAATTCGCGTCGATAATTTGTACCTAATTCTTCCAATTGGAAAAATTTATTCATAATAGTTCTCCTTCCGATCGTAACTTCAGATAAGAAAAAATGCCCGGAACAGATTTGTTCCGGGCATGACTAAGAAAAGAATACAGAAAGAGATCATTCTCTTTTCATTCATTCGTAGTCGGACCATTTACGGCAGCCCGGTAGAAACTGTCAAGCCTTATTCTTGACGATATACGATACAATGCGAAAAATAATGTAGTTCTCTTTCATCTTACTCATATAATAATTATTCGTCAATAAAAAAAGACGAACAAAGTTATTGTTTTTTGGATATTCGTTCGTGTTTTATTCCCATTCAATCGTTGCAGGCGGCTTGCTCGTAATGTCATACACGACGCGGTTTACGTGTGCTACTTCATTAACAATACGAGTTGAGATTACTTCAAGTACTTCCCAAGGAATACGTGCCCAATCAGATGTCATGCCATCAATGGATGTCACCGCACGAATGCCGATTGTGTAATCGTACGTACGTGCATCCCCCATCACACCCACGCTGCGGATATCCGGAAGAACGGTAAAGTATTGCCAAATTTCACGCTCAAGTCCATGGTTACGCACTTCTTCACGTAAAATCGCATCGGATTCGCGAACAATTTCCAATTTCTCTTCAGAAATTTCCCCAAGAACCCGAATGCCCAAACCAGGTCCTGGAAATGGTTGACGCCAGACAATATGATCTGGAATACCGAGCTCAGAACCGAGCAAACGTACTTCATCTTTAAATAAAGTATTAAGCGGTTCGATCAATTGGAATTGCATATCTTCTGGCAGGCCGCCGACATTATGGTGTGATTTAATTGTTTGCGCGGTCGCTGTCCCACTTTCAATAATATCTGTATAAAGTGTTCCTTGTGCAAGGTAATCAATACCTTTTAGTTTTGATGCTTCATCGTCAAATACATAAATAAATTCATTACCAATAATTTTGCGTTTTTTCTCTGGATCAGAAACACCCACAAGTTTATTTAAAAAGCGGTCTTTTGCATCCACTTTAATAATGTTGATATTAAATCCATTCGCAAATGTATCCATCACTTCTTCTGCTTCGTTTTTACGTAAAAGACCGTGATCGACAAAAATACATGTTAGTTGATCACCAATTGCTTTATGCATCAATACCGCCACTACTGATGAATCAACACCGCCTGACATAGCACAAAGAACATTTTTGTCACCAACTGTTTGACGAATTTTTTCCACTTCGACTTCGATGAAGTTTTCCATTGACCAGTCTCCTGTGCAATCGCAAACACCGAAGACGAAATTTTTCAAAATATCATTGCCATACACAGAATGTTTTACTTCTGGATGGAACTGAACACCATACAGATTTTTTTCTGCATAGCTTATCGACGCGATCGGGCATGACGGATTCACAGCATCAACCGTAAATCCTGACGGCGCTTCTGTTACAAGATCGCTATGGCTCATCCAAACCACTTGCTCTTTCGGCAGATCGGCGAAAAGTGCGGATTCTGTCTGCACGTTGATGGCCGCTTTGCCATATTCACGATGAGAAGCCGATTCTACTTTGCCCCCATAATATTTTGTCATCAACTGCATGCCGTAACAAATACCAAATATAGGAATATTTAAATCAAAAATACGTTCATCGCAGCCAAATGCATTGTCTGCGTACACACTGTTTGGTCCACCAGAGAAAATAATCCCTTTTGGGTTAATTTCTTTCACTTCTTCCAATGTAATTGTGTGTGGATGAAGCTCACTGTATACACCAAATTCACGAATTCGTCGTGTGATTAATTGATTGTACTGACTGCCAAAATCAAGCACTAGGATCATTTCCTGATTTTGTAACTCTGATTTTCCTGTCATCGTATCTACTCCTCTTTGTTTAACTATCTTCAACAATTCCGTATTATCGGAAACAATCCTCTATTGTTTGTTCGTATTCACACATTTTGACCTCATTTTATATGTATACAGCGAACCGGTCAAGGCGTTGGAGTTTTTATTGAAAATTCAGATTTAAAAAAACTTCCCAGCAGAAGCCGGAAAGCATTACTTTTTCCAAAAATCATCAAAAACAGTAATGGGAAGATGACGTTTATGCGCGGATTTTTTAAAGTATTCTTCGATTCTTTCCGCTGCTGCATCCGGTACCGTTTTCCCTTCCAAATAATCATCGATGTGTTTATACGTAACGCCAAGTGCCACTTCATCCGGCAGCTGCGGACGATCTTCTTCAAGATCAGCTGTCGGTACTTTCGTGTACAAATGCTTCGGACAATCCAATTCTTGCAGCATTTGACGTCCTTGCCGCTTATTCAAACGGAAAAGCGGAACAAGATCAGCACCCCCGTCACCGTATTTTGTGTAAAAACCCGTTACAGCTTCTGCTCCATGATCCGTTCCAATGACAACTGCATGTTTCATAGCAGCAATGCTGTACTGTGCTTTCATTCGTTCACGTGCTTTTTCATTCCCTTTTGAAAAATCCGTTAATTCAATACCATTTGCCCGGAGTGCCTCTTCACTCGCTTCCACAGATGGTTTAATATTAATCGTGTACGTTTCATCCGGTTGGATAAAGTCAAGTGCATCCTGACAATCATCTTCATCCCTTTGAACTCCATATGGGAGACGTACAGCAAAAAAAGCGTAGTCCTCAGAACCTGTTTCTTCTTTTAATTCATCGACGGCTATCTGTGCAAGTTTACCAGCGAGTGTTGAATCCTGACCACCGGAAATACCGAGTACAAATCCTTTTAAAAAAGAATGGCGGCGCAAATAATCTTTCAGAAAATCAACACTTCGTCTAATTTCTTCCTGTGCATTAATCTCCGGTTTCACTTTTAGCTCTTCAATAATTTTTTTTTGCATGTCACGCACAACTAAAATCTCCTTCCGTCTTTCATACATTTGTCATTATTGTATCATTTTTATTTTGATATTACTGTTTACCTCCATTTTGGTTAAATGTAACTTATTATTTACAAATAAAAAACACCTTCTAAAAATTAATAGTGTTTTCAGATAAATTACGTTTAAAACGATTCATACAGGGAATAACATAGCATAGCTTTAAAGAATGGAGTCAAATTAATAAAAGAAAGGGTGGATTAAATGAATTCCTCAGAAAAAATAAAATGTGATTTGTCAAGCTCAGTAGAAACCATCAAAAATGTATTATCGAGTGGACCCTTTGACTACAAAGACGTTCAGTTCGTTGAAGAAGAGATTTTGCCAGGTGAAGGAAAAGACTATATTGGCTTTATCTACGATGTAAAAGGCAAGCGCAAAAACTATGGGGATTACAAAAACTATGAAGTTAGCGTGTTTTCTCGTGATGGCATACAATTTGAAGTAAGGAAAGACAATGATCAAGGATTTGATGATTTAGAGAATAGATTTACATTATAATAACAGGGATTATAATCGTGAATCTTCGCTCTTGAAGATTCTTTTTTCATTTAATTCCTTCTTTTAAAGTTAATAAATCTATACTTAACCTCACAGAAAAAAAGACTCCCTAGTTAGGCAGTCATTCTTCATGTCTTATTGAAGACAGCTTCATTTTCTCTTTTATACTACGATAGAAATACGAACGAATAACTTGTTCTGCACTTGATTGCAGTAATTCCTCTGCCTGCTCCATAGCTTCTTTTAAAGACATTGGTCTATTAATAATACTGTTTACGCTTACAACACCGGCATCATAAAGTACCTCAATATCTTCCCCAATAGATCCAGTCATAAGAATGGTTGGAACATCTCGATTTTTCGCTGCTTGAGCGACACCGATGGGGGTTTTCCCAAATACTGTTTGGCTATCTACCTTTCCTTCTCCTGTAATGACAAGATCTGCATTCGCCAATTCATCATCCAGTTTAATATAGTTAAGAACGACATCTATCCCACGCTTCATTTTAACTGGGAAAAAAGCTTGAAATGCGCCTCCGATGCCGCCGGCTGCCCCTGCGCCTGGCTGATCGTGAAGTTTGATCCCGGTTGCTTTGGCAACCTCGTCTGCCCAATGGGTGAGATTCCGCTCTAACAATTCCACCTCCGCAGCTGTGGCTCCTTTTTGCGGACCGAAAACCCGAGAAGCGCCTTCTGGTCCAATCAACGGATTTTGGACGTCAGAAGCAATGATAAACTTGCTGTCTGTTATTCGTTTATCAAAAGAGTGTAAGTCAATTTTCCTAATTTTGTTTAGTTCGCCGCCGCCATGGCCAATTTTATTTCCTTGTTTATCAAAAAGCTGCAGCCCCAGAGCCTGAAGCATTCCAGCTCCTCCATCATTTGTCGCCGATCCCCCTAAACCAATAATGAAGGAAATAAATCCGTCATCAAGAGCCCGCTGAATTAATTGCCCGGTGCCGTAAGTAGTGGCTTGCAGAGGAGACCTCTTCTCCCCAGGCATCAAGTGGAGCCCCGATGCAGTGGCCATTTCAATCACACACGTTTCACTATCCCCCAATATTCCATAGGCTGCTTCGACCTGATTGCCTAACGGGCCCGTCACGGAGACTGTTCTTATTTCTCCTCCTGTAGCAGCAACCAAGGTTTCCATCGTTCCTTCGCCGCCATCCCCTACAGGGAGTAAGACTGTTTCCGCTTCCTTAAACGCCTTTTTAATGCCCCTGTTTATCGCATTTGCTGCTTCAACCGCAGTTAGGCTTCCTTTGAATGAATCTGGTGCTATAATGATTTTCATAAAATCCCCCTTCAGAAAACGCTTCCAATAACTTGATTTAAATTATAAGAATTTTATCTATCATTGTCCATGACTCTATCGTGTACGAATACAATAGAAGAAAAATCCTTCCCTCTGTTCTCTAATTGCAAATGTAAACAGCAAAGAGGCTGTCGCATAAGTTTATCGCAGCCTGTTGAAATTCATTAAAATATACATTTTTTATGAACTCATTTGTATCAATGCTTACGCAGTTTTTTCACTATTTTCTGCCACAAGCTTGCTATAGAGCTGTAAATCTTCTTTATATAAGTTCATATAAGTGGCCATTCCTTGGTCTTTCAACTTCTCAAAAATACCCCAATCTACAATGCCATATTTCTCGTTCAATTCTTCAGCATTCATCCAAGCTTTTTCTTCAAAATCAATATTCATCTTATGCTCTTCAATCAGCATAGCGAGCAGATGAATGTCATTGTACTGTTCATACAGCGTATAGTTTCTTTTCATCTCAAAAATTTCAAGTGTTCTGTCCAGTGAATCCAATAAAGCTCTCCGATCCAGCGCATGCCCTAACTCGTGCAATGTAAATGTTTTGATATATGTTTCGATTGAAACCGGAATCTGCATTTCCTTTATTGCTTCACTCACACGCTGCATGTCAACACCTACATAGTCAAAGATAAAATTATAACTCATATTCACTCCGGTCTGTTCCTGTTTGATCTCAATATCCATCCCGACAGTTTTCATAGTGGACTGGATCAGTCGGTTGATTCGTCTATCTCTATTTTTTTCTTTCATTTATTTTCCTTACTTTCTTATTTAATTTTTAAGGTCAACGATTATTTAAAAGCTTACAAAAATGAGGTTGAGTAGGATTCTTGCGAAAGGTGGAAAGTGTTCCCTGTATGAGGTTATGAAGTTTTTACCAGCCATATTAATATATAGTAAAATCTTTCTTTTTTCAATAAATGATTTTTAACTCTATTCCTGTTTAAATTAGCAAAAAGCGTTCTCTTTATAACTAGAAAACGCTTTTTTGTGTAAGCAGATGAACCATTTTTTAATAATCAACAAAAGAAGAGGCTGCCTCCATTAACATAAAGAAGGGCGTCCATCTTGATTTTCATCTGATGAAGGAGCTATTTCAGAAAACCATTGATCAATGCAATCATGTTGCACGGCGGCCGCTGAAGATCCCGAACCAATTGATGCTGATTGACTCGATGACGGTCCCTGTCGGAAAAAGGCGTCTTCCCTATCATAAACAATTTCAATCAAAAAATCGATTTCTGAATACAGAAAATCGGTTTTTTGATTGAATCTGCTTAGCGTATAAAATTTCCGAAATGTTGTCTTTATCCTTCATCGGTTTGTTCCGGTTTTACTTAGAAATATATCATTTCAGTTTACGAATTGATTGCTCCTTCGAAAACAACTTCTTTTAATGGAACTCTGGTGCTCGGATTCTCGCGCTCTTCTGACCACTCCCACGGCTGAAGCCATGGGGTTCTTTTTCGCAAACATCCCGCTTACCTTCTTTCATTGAAAGAGACAGAGGCGGAACTTAGGCGAACAACTCTTGAGAGAAAAACAGTCCTTCAAGAGGGCAAGGTCTGTGCCGACTACGCCATCCGACTGGCGATACGTTTTTCTTTTTTCGGCTGATCGTTTGGATGTTTCATTTTTTGTCGTTGTTCATCTGACAAAAACC
>NZ_JBVATB010000005.1:0-248015 GCF_057814295.1 Domibacillus sp. F004 | reverse complement strand
GACGAATACTAATCGATCGAGGACTTAACCAAATAGAAATGCGCAAGTCGGCCGCTCAGGCCCGGCAGGCATAAGACAGACCGCTGTCGTGACGTTCTTTGTCACAGAAGCGTGATGGCTTATGACCCGAGGGACTGGCCGACTGGAGCTGGACAACACAAAATAACACTTGGTGTAACACGGATCATACGACACGCTTCTATCCAGTTTTGAAAGAACAGGCTTCTTTCCAATTTCATAGTCAGGTGGCATTAGCGAAGAGGTCACACCCGTTCCCATCCCGAACACGGCAGTTAAGCTCTTCAGCGCCGATGGTAGTTGGGGGTTTCCCCCTGTGAGAGCAGGACGCCGCCTGGCAAAAATAAAATCAAGTTATTCCGCAGTAGCTCAGTGGTAGAGCAATCGGCTGTTAACCGATCGGTCGCAAGTTCGAGTCTTGCCTGCGGAGCCATTGCTTTGCTTCCATAGCTCAGCAGGTAGAGTGCTTCCATGGTAAGGAAGAGGTCACCGGTTCGAGCCCGGTTGGAAGCTTATCATATTCAAAACGATTAATTTATAATTTAGATAAGGCCCCTTGGTCAAGCGGTTAAGACACCGCCCTTTCACGGCGGTAACACGGGTTCGAATCCCGTAGGGGTCATCATTTGGAGGATTAGCTCAGCTGGGAGAGCATCTGCCTTACAAGCAGAGGGTCGGCGGTTCGATCCCGTCATCCTCCACCATTATTTTTTTGTGCCGGTGTAGCTCAACTGGTAGAGCAACTGACTTGTAATCAGTAGGTTGGGGGTTCAAGTCCTCTTGCCGGCACCATCTTTTTATGATTTTAAGAACAGATATATAGCGGAGGGGTAGCGAAGTGGCTAAACGCGGCGGACTGTAAATCCGCTCCTTCGGGTTCGGCAGTTCGAATCTGCCCCCCTCCACCATTTACTTAAAGGAACATGAGTAGAATGTTCTTTTTCTCATTGCTTGTCAAACTAAAGAAAAATATTATTGGGCTATAGCCAAGCGGTAAGGCAACGGACTTTGACTCCGTCACGCGCTGGTTCGAATCCAGCTAGCCCAGCCATTTTGAGCCATTAGCTCAGTTGGTAGAGCATCTGACTTTTAATCAGAGGGTCGAAGGTTCGAATCCTTCATGGCTCACTCCGAATAAAAAGCTGACAACAAACCTAATTTTGGTTTTGTTGTCAGCTTTTTTTTTATTTCTAGTCCAAAAAGATAACGTAGAACCTTGTTTTATCTAAAAGAAAGGAATAAGACTTCAGTGCAAAGCAAACTGTGTCTTCTTGCTATTTAACAGAATTGGGTCTGATAAAACATAGTGTTAACATAGGTATACGTACCATTTGCTATGCAGGATAAAAAGAGAAACTTGCCCATGTTCAGGCAGCAGTGATCAAAACACAGACTGATCATCTTACATGATGCATACAAAAGGGAAAAATAAATCTATACATAGACATGTCACCCCCTGCTGCAAGCGGGCTTAATAAAGTGTGGAGATTAATGAAATGTTAGAAAAGAAAAATTAAATGTTTGAAGAGACAGTTGCATGGATCAGTTCGTTATTTGGTGAAAAACTGTTATAATAAATATAAAATGGAAGCATTATCAATATAGTGATGTTACTATTTTACTTGATTTGTTGATATTCGTTTAGCAGATAGTCAAGCTTTTTACTTAATTCTACTACATCAATATTAGAAAGAGATGTCTTCACGGCAAGTGAAATCATTTCGTATCGGCAGCTTTCAATTTCATTCTCAAGGTGTATTAATTGCATATATTGATACCCCCCTAATTCATAAAGGCTTACATATATTAATCATACCTGCTTTCAAATAAATGTAAACAATTAATTATCATTTTTTTATTACTTTGTTGAAACTTTTATGTAATGCATCCGTATAGACATATACCGCCAGGGCGGAGGGAGAAAAAATGGATTTAATGGTACAGAGACGAATCAAACAAGTATTGAAAGGTGATCAAAATGCATTTGGTGAAATTATTGAATTATATAAAGACAAAGTGTACCAGATTTGTTATCGAATGCTTTGGGATCGGCATGAAGCAGAGGATGCGGCTCAAGAAGCATTTTTAAAGGCATTTTTAAACATACACACATACAATCAAGATAAAAAGTTTTCGACATGGCTATATCGCATTGCAACAAATTTATGCATTGATAAAATCCGCAAAAAGAAACCGGATTATCATCTTGATGCAGAAATTGCAGGAACAGATGGATTAAATATGTACTCTCACCTCTCATCTGGCAATCGGCTACCTGAAGAAGAAGTGGAGAGTTTGGAAGTGCAGGAAACGATTCACCAGGCCATTTTGCGTCTCCCGGAAAAATATCGTTCGGTTATTGTATTAAAATATATAGAAGAATTACCGCTTCAGGAGATCGCGGATATACTGGAGCTTCCGCTTGGAACAGTTAAAACACGTGTACATCGAGGTAGAGAAGCATTAAGAAAGAATTTGCGTCATTTGTAATGAAGGGGTGTGATGAACGATGACATCTTGTCCGAAACAGATTGTTCATTATATGCATGCGTATCTGGATGGGGAAATTGAAAAAGATGCGAAAGAGGAGTTAAAGATTCATCTTGAAACATGTGAAGACTGTAAGCGTCATTATCTTGAATTGAAAAAAACAATTGCATTTGTTCAAAGTGCATCTCATATAACAGCACCGCCTGGTTTTGTGGCTAGAGTAATGGAGCTGCTTCCAAGAGAGACAAAGAAAATGGGTGTCAAACGATGGTTTAGAAATCATCCATTTTTTACAGCAGCTGCTTTATTTCTTCTTTTGATGGGCGGTGGTTTTTTCTCAATGCTCGAACAAACAGACGATCAATTTGCTTTTACAAAAAATAGTGAATTAAAAGTAGAGAATGAGACGGTAATTGTTCCCGCTGGTACAGTAATTGAAGAGGATGTTTTTGTGGAAAACGGGAACATTCGAATTGAAGGGGCAGTTGATGGAAATGTGACTGTCATTAATGGCGAACGATATATGGCAGCCGCCGGAAGCGTAACAGGTGAAGTTGAAGAGATTGACCGTGTATTCGGCCGTCTTTGGTATGAAATAAAATCTTTATTTAACTAAAAGAAGCAGCTGGCAAACATCTGCTTCTTTCCGCTTCATATGCTATAATAGACAGGTTAAAGAAGAAATCGATTTTCTTCACGGCTCCGTAATTCCAACCTGGAGGATGAAGTATGCCGTTTATCAATTATTTTGAAGATTTTACATTTATTGATTATATATCGAATGCGTTTGATATATTACTTGTTTGGTATGTTGTTTATAAATTACTGATGGTGATCAGAGGGACGAAAGCCGTTCAGTTATTAAAGGGAATTTTTGTGATCGTTATTGTGCGGGCGGTTAGTGGACTGTTTGGTCTTAGTACGCTAAGCTGGATTATGGAGCAAGCGCTCACATGGGGTTTTCTTGCAGTCATTATTATTTTTCAGCCAGAAGTACGGCGTGCTCTTGAACAGTTAGGGCGCGGGCGAATTTTTTCCCGAAGTGCGATTCAGGAAGATGAAGAGCAAAGGAAAATAATTGAAGCCCTTCTCAAATCGGTTCGCTACATGAGCAAACGGAGAATTGGTGCACTTATTTCTCTTGAAAAAGAGACAGGCATGAATGACTACATTGAAACAGGGATTCCGATGCAGTCTGTAATTACATCCGAGTTATTAATTAATATTTTTATTCCAAATACACCGCTTCATGATGGAGCTGTTATTATTCAAAAAGACCAAATTGCCGCAGCGGCTTGTTATTTACCTTTGTCGGAAAACCCATTTATTTCAAAAGAACTTGGTACTCGTCATAGAGCGGCACTTGGTATCAGTGAAGTAACGGACAGTTTAACCATTATCGTCTCAGAAGAAACGGGTGCGATTTCCGTAACAAGAAACGGTGATTTGTATCGTAATTTGACAGAAGAGGAATTTGAAGGGATTTTAGAGCATCAATTGTTATCGGATATTGAAAAAAATGAAACTTCTAACCGCTGGATATGGAAAGGGCGGAGAAGCAATGGATAAATTTATTGAAAGTAAATGGTTTGTTCGCATTGTAGCCTTTTTACTGGCCTTTTTACTATATGTAACCTTAAATTTTGATGATTTTGAACTGGCACAGCGTATAGACAGCTCCGGGCAGGAAACAGTAGAGGTTTTGACGAATGTGCCTATACAAGCCTATTATGATACAGAAAATTTATATGTTTCTGGTCTGCCTGAGCAGGTACGTGTTGAATTGTCAGGACCAAAGAGCTTAATTGAATCAGCAAAGCGTTTACGCGATTTTAGGCTGTATGTTGATATGACGGGTTTAGAACTAGGTACCCACCGTGTTGCAGTTAAACATGAAAATTTTTCGGGAAAGTTGAAGGTGGCCATTCAACCGGCTGCTGTAGAAGTAGTCATTGAAGAAAGAGTGACCGATACATATTCTGTTAAACCGGAATTTAATGATTCGGCTCTTGCAGAAGGCTATCAAGTTGATACAGTAACGATCGCCCCTCAGGAAGTAAAAGTAAGCGGTTCGCAGTCGGATATTGAGAAAATTGCTTTTGTAAAAGCGGCGTTAACAAGCGGACAGCAAATTGATGAAGAAACAACGGCAACTGCCAATGTGCAGGTGATGGATGGCGACTTAAATAAACTTGATGTGAAAGTCGAACCGGAAACAGTACAAATGTCCATCTCCGTTAAAAACCCAAGTAAAAAAGTTGAAGTTAAAGCCGTGCCAAAAGGAGAGCCGCCGACTGGAATAAAAATTGTATCACTCGAACCAGATATTGAGGAAGTTACTGTTTACGGAAAAGAAGCAGTATTGGAAGAACTAGTAGAGCTCTCAATTCCTGTTAATGTAGGTGGGATAACAAAAGATACAACGATGACAGTCCCTATTGAACTTGGAAACGGAATTAATTTTACATCACCACAAGTAGTAAAAGTGAAAGTAACAGTGGAAAAAACAACTGCAGAACAATAAATGAGCAGTTTTATTAAAGGAGAGAAAACAATAGATGGGTAAGTATTTTGGTACAGATGGCGTCAGAGGCGTAGCGAATACAGAATTGACACCGGAACTTGCGTTTAAATTGGGCCGTTTTGGTGGGTATGTGTTAACGAAAAATACGGATCGTCGGCCAAAAGTATTAATCGGGCGCGATACACGTATTTCTGGACCGATGCTTGAAGGTGCGCTTGTAGCGGGTCTTTTATCAATTGGTGCTGAGGTTATGCGTCTTGGCGTTATTACGACACCGGGTGTAGCGTATTTGACGAAAGCGATGGATGCGCAAGCAGGTGTCATGATTTCAGCTTCTCACAATCCTGTTCAGGATAATGGTATTAAGTTTTTTGGATCAGATGGCTTTAAACTATCGGACGAGCAGGAATTAGAAATTGAAGCACTTCTTGATCAGGAAGAAGATACATTGCCCCGTCCTTCTGGACGTGAATTAGGATCCTTGAATGATTACCTCGAAGGAGGGCAAAAGTATCTTCAATATTTAAAGCAGTCTGTTGATGAAGATTTTGACGGCATTCATGTAGCGCTTGACTGCGCACACGGCGCTGCATCTGCACTTGCTACACATTTATTTGCTGATCTTGAAGCAGATATTTCGACAATGGGTGCATCGCCAAATGGCTTAAATATTAATGATGGTGTTGGTTCTACACATCCCGAGAAACTAATACAGTTTGTGAAAGAAAAAGAAGCTGATTTAGGGCTTGCATTTGATGGCGATGGCGATCGTTTAATTGCTGTTGATGAAAAAGGAAATATTGTTGATGGCGACCAAATTATGTTTATTTGCGCGCGTTATTTTAAAGAACAGGGCAAGCTGACGAATGATACGATTGTATCAACAGTAATGAGTAACCTTGGTTTTTATAAAGGACTTGAAGAATTGGGCATTAAAAGTGAGCAGACAGCTGTCGGCGATCGTTATGTTGTTGAAGCGATGAAAAAATACAATTATAATCTTGGGGGTGAACAATCCGGCCATATTATTTTCCTTGATTATAATACAACAGGAGATGGCTTGCTTAGCGGTCTTCAGCTTGTGAATATTATGAAAACAACGAAAAAATCATTATCAGAACTGGCTGCCGACATGAAGAAGTTTCCGCAGACGCTTGTAAACATTCGCGTGACGGATAAACATCATGTGGCGGATAATGAAAAGGTAAAAGCTGAAATTGAAAAAGTAGAAGCCGAAATGGCCGGAAATGGACGTGTGCTTGTGCGTCCATCAGGTACTGAACCACTTGTGCGTGTGATGGTGGAAGCTGCAACAGAAGAGCAATGCCATTCATATACAGATCGCATTGCAGCAATTGTACAAGAAGAATTGGGTCTTTAAGTTATACAAACAGTGTGGGACAGGCTAGACATTCAGTAAAAACTGAACGCCTAGCCTGTTTTTTTTTGCTTGTGCCATAAGCTGAAAATCCATTTTCGCATCTGCAAAAATGAAGTTTCACTTTCTGATGATCGATGGTATCATATTCCTCTTTGCATGCATCTATTAGTAGTATACAGGCTGCTATTGTTCCTTCGATTTATCTGTTTAACTCTGTTAAGTGCAGTTTGATCAGCAATAGCCTTTTTTGCTTCATACAGATAGAAAGGAGTAATTTGCATCATTTGTTTACAGCATATCAGTTCCCATGGTTAGCATGGTTGTCCCGTTTTACAACAGGGGGAATTAGGTTTTTTGTTGACGAGAGGAGCAAAAAAAGGTATGATTACTGTGTTTTACGTACACAAAGAAAGGAGTAGAGTAGGGTTTACTAGTTTAATTTAAAGCGCCTGAACTGAGCGGGACGACAATACGCTTAGTTGACGAGGAGGAGGTTTATCGATGATTCGGCGGATGCCTCCCGGTTGCGGTACACAACTGTTATGTTTCTCCTTAAAACAGCGGGGTAACCCGGATGGACAAAGGGAGTAAACGTGTACCATATAAAACAGTAGAGGCCCGGCAGGCAATGTGCTTGACCAGTGCTTTTTTGCCGACGTCTCCAAACCAGGAGGAAAATATATATGTGCGGAATCGTAGGATATATTGGAAGCGAAGATACGAAAGAAATTTTATTGAAAGGGCTTGAAAAGCTCGAATACCGAGGTTATGATTCTGCCGGTATTGCTGTGCGCAACGAAGAGGGTGTGCACATTTTCAAAGAAAAGGGTCGTATCGCTGATTTGCGGGCAGTTGTTGATGAAAATGTTCAATCGCGTATAGGAATTGGACATACTCGTTGGGCGACACATGGTGCACCAAGCGTTTACAACGCGCATCCACATCAAAATGAAGACAGCCGTTTTACACTTGTTCATAACGGTGTAATTGAAAATGACGAGCAGCTGAAGCAAGAATACTTGCATAATGTTTCGCTTCAAAGCGATACAGATACAGAAGTGATCGTGCAGTTGATCGGTTTATTTTCAAAAGATGGCATGACCACTGAAGATGCCTTTCGTAAAACCTTGTCTCTTTTAAAAGGCTCTTACGCAATTGCACTTCTTGATAAAGAAGATGCCGGTACCATTTATGTGGCAAAAAACAAAAGCCCGCTACTTGTCGGTCTTGGCAAAAACTATAATGTTATTGCATCGGATGCGATGGCCATGCTCCAAGTAACCGATCAATTTGTTGAATTGATGGACAAAGAAATGGTACTCGTAACGAGTGAGAGTGTGACAATTAAAAATACAAATGGCGAAGTTATTGAACGTGCCTCATATAAAGCAGAATTAGATGCCGGCGATATTGAAAAAGGCACTTATCCGCATTATATGTTAAAAGAAGTGGATGAGCAGCCTTTCGTTATTCGTAAAATTATGCAATCATATCAAAATGCAAACGGCGAATTGGCCATTGAAACGGACATTTTGAATGCATTAAACGAAGCAGACCGTTTGTATATCGTTGCGTGCGGCACGAGCTACCATGCTGGTCTTGTTGGAAAGCAATATATAGAACAAATGGCAAACATTCCAGTAGAAGTACATGTCGCAAGCGAATTTGTTTACAACATGCCGCTACTATCAAAAAAACCGCTCTTTATTTTTATTTCACAAAGCGGCGAAACAGCAGACAGCCGTGCTGTTTTAGTAAAAGTAAAAGAAATGGGCTACAAAGCATTAACGATTACAAATGTACCCGGTTCTACAATGTCACGTGAAGCGGATTACACATTGCTTCTTCATGCGGGTCCGGAAATTGCGGTTGCATCAACGAAAGCTTACACAGCTCAAATTGCCGTACTGTCTATTCTAGCAGCCAATATTGCGAAATCAGCAGGCATCAACATAAGCTTTGACCTTGTACAAGAACTTGGTATTGCGGCAAATGCGATAGAAGTGCTTTGCGATGGCAAAGAAGAATTTGAACAAATTGCACGCGACTATTTGTCAACAACGCGCAACTGTTTCTTCATTGGCCGTTCCATCGATTATTATGCCGTTCTTGAAGGCGCATTGAAGCTAAAAGAAATTTCATACATTCAGGCAGAAGGGTTTGCCGGCGGAGAATTAAAACATGGTACAATCGCGCTGATTGAAGACGGTACTCCGGTGATAGCTCTTGCCACGCAGGCAGCTGTGAACTTGAACATCCGCGGCAACGTGAAAGAAGTTGCAGCCCGCGGCGCCAAAACATGCGTGATTTCAATGAAAGGTCTGGATCAAGAAGGAGACCGCTTCGTGTTGCCAGCCGTACACGAACTGCTCGCACCACTCGTAGCTGTCATTCCATTCCAGCTTATCGCCTATTACGCAGCACTGCACCGCAACTGCGATGTAGACAAACCGCGCAACTTGGCAAAATCAGTAACAGTTGAATAATAAAAAAAGTCGAATGTAACTGTTTGTTGTAGATTTGAAATAAAGTTTGACCGTTTTGAAAAAAGATTAACTGTTTTTAAAAAATTTGCACCGTTTCACCCCGTTGGATATGATTATCTAAAGGGGTGTTTTTTTATGTCTAAAAGAATAAGAACATCTAAAGTTGATAAGTGAATTAAAGAAGGTCGAGGAATAGGAATTAGTGTGCAGTAACAATAAAGTTGTTTGATTTACAATAAAGTCGTTTAATATCACCTATCAAATCTATCGTTAGGTAATTGCTGCATTTTTAAGAGCAAAATTGAACAACTTTATTATCTATGCACACAATGAGGTTAGATTACAAACCGATTGTGCATATAGAAAAAGTTAAACCTAAAAAAGAGTCTGCGGACTTTGTCGAAATTGAAGAAGAAGTAAAAAACTATGGCTGAATAAAAGGCGATTTTTGAGGTGTCTAAGTATCCTGTCAAAGATACGGATGTCATTCAAGGTAACCGAGTGACACCAGAAAATATTCAGACGGTTAAAGATTTAGAGAAGTCGCTGGCTTATAAACGATTGATTTCCTATGGTGGATTGTTGAAAGAAATCCATAAGGCATGAAATTTAGAAGATGTGGAAGATGGCGATTTAATTCATATTGATGATGATACGGATGAGGTTGCGAATGGTGTAATTGATGTCATGGCGTATTGGCATGAAAAATTACATCGTTCAAAAATAATTTTTTATTTTAGGAGAGAACGACATGGAAGTTTTTGCGGAATATTTAGCGCATATTGATAACCCACAACATCAGGACCGAACGGAAGAAGTTTTGGCTTGGGTAACTAGGAAATTTACAAATTTAAAGCCGAAAATTGCGTGGAATCAGCCTATGTTTACCGATCACGGCACATTTATTATTGGCTTTAGCGTAGCCAAACATCATTTGGCTGTTGCCCCTGAAAGTGCAGGGATTAATCATTTTTCTGATGAAATTGTGCAGGCTGGCTATGATCACACCAAGCAGTTGGTACGTATCCAGTGGGATAGTCCAGTTGATTTCTCATTACTTGAGAAAATGATCGAGTTTAATATTTTGGATAAGGTAGACTGTTCAACTTTTTGGCGGAAATAAAAAAATCAGATTATTAAGGGTTCAATTAATTTTAATCAAACTTTTTTTAAAAGCTACAAACTTGGTTAGGCTTAAACTAAAGTTGAATCCTTTTACCCCTTTAGACGAGATTGTCTAAAGGGGTATTTTGTATATAGAGAAGAATATTATTTGGAACAAGTCATATGAACTATATAATTGGAATAAATATTGAAAAAAGGTTTGTCAATGTGAAAAGAACATGACAGTATATAAGGATATAAGGAACCCCTATATATTTTTTGTAAATTTCAAGTTCGGACTGGCTATTTTTAACAGATTTCCCCGAAAGAAGTCTCCCTCTTCAATCGTGTGAAGGCCGTAGCCCAACGATAAGGGGGAGATGAATTTCGGGCAGGCGTTCGACTACGTTATTTCTCTAAGCCTTTTCTCAATAATTCAAGAATCGTTGCCGTTCTTGTAGCAATGCCATTCTCCTTTTGATATTGATCTAATTTTTCTACGATTGCTCTAGGCATACGAATTTCTACTCGTTCTTTTTCGTTAGACATCGTGATCACCTCACACTTTATTGTACGGTATTTTTACGGTATAATCAATCTATACGATAGTCTTCCATACAGGAGGTGAAATGATATGACTAAGCATAATAAGGCGTACAAATTCCGCTTATATCCTACAGAGGAACAAGCCTTTCTTATGCGTAAAACGTTCGGCTGCGTTCGATTTGTGTATAACAAAATGTTAGCAGAACGAAAAGAAACGTATGAAAAATATAAAGGCAATAAGGAAGAACTAAAAAAGCAAAAATTTCCTACTCCTGCTAAATACAAGACAGAATTTGAATGGCTAAAAGAAGTGGATTCGTTGGCACTGGCAAACGCTCAATTGAACTTGCAGACTGCTTACAAAAATTTCTTTAGTGGCCATGCTACGTTTCCAACATTCAAAAGTAAAAAAGATAGAAAATCGTATACAACGAATGCGGTTAATGGAAATATTATGTTGCAGGACGGTCGTATCAAATTGCCCAAACTTAAAATGGTGAAGATCAAACAACATAGAGATATACCAACAGACCATGTTATTAAGTCATGCACGATTTCTATGACACCTGTTGGTCAATATTATGTGTCTATTTTGACTGAATACGAAAAAGAAATCGCACAAAAAGAAGTGAGAACTGTCGTTGGATTAGACTTTGCAATGGCAGAACTATATGTCGATAGCGAGGGTAAGAGAGCCAATTATCCTCGTTTCTATCGTCAAATGTTAGACCAATTGGCGAAAGCTCAACGAGTATTGTCAAGACGCACAAAAGGTTCTGAACGTTGGAATAAGCAACGTATACGTGTAGCAAGATTGCATGAAAAAGTAACGAACCAACGCAAAAACTTTCTCCATCACAAGTCTAAAGAATTAGCCGTGAACTTTGATGCCGTAGCCATTGAGGACTTGAACATGAAAGGGATGTCACAAGCACTTCGCTTTGGTAAAAGTGTATCGGACAACGGATGGGGCATGTTCACTACCTATCTAGACTACAAACTAAAAGAGCAGGGGAAACCACTAATCAAAATTGATCAGTGGTTTCCTTCTACAAAAAAGTGCTCGAATTGTGGAGCGGAAAAGAACATGCCCTTATCTGAACGCATCTACGATTGTTCTTGTGGATATACAGCAGACCGTGACTATAATTCTTCAATCAATATCAAAAATGAAGCAATGCGCCTGTTATCGCTAGTATAAAGGCAAAAACTCTTGGAACAAGAGGGTTAGCTCGGTCCGTTTTCGTTGGCTAGTAAAAGCAGCGATAAGTCGAGAAGCCCCCACTTCAAACAGCTTGTAAGAGCGTTAAGTGGCGGGTAGTTCACGGGGTGTAAAAAGGGAATTTACAATAATACTTATATAGTAAAATAAACAATAACAAATGGAGGAAATGAAATTATGTCTGATTTGCCAAATTGTCCACAATGTAATTCCGAATACACGTACGAAGATGGCAGCCTTTTTGTTTGTCCAGAATGTGCGCATGAGTGGACGTTAGAAGTAGAAACGGAAAATAGTGAAGATAGAAAGATAATTAAAGATGCAAATGGGAATGTCTTAAACGATGGTGATTCTATAACAGTCATTAAAGATCTTAAAGTAAAAGGCAGTTCGTCCGTTATAAAAGTAGGGACAAAAGTGAAAAATATTCGTTTGGTTGATGGAGATCACGATATTGACTGCAAAATTGACGGGTTCGGAGCGATGAAGCTGAAATCGGAGTTTGTTAAAAAGATTTAATTCAAATTTGCGAATAAGACCGTCGGAAAAAAGGCAGCGGCCGCCGAATTGCTGCTTATTCTGGCGGTCGTTTTATGGATTCGACGAATATGAAACGATACGGCTGCTAGAATTCGTTACGAAGGAAGAGCCGGTTCTGACACATATACAGATGATTGGAAAAGAGGAAAAGGTGCTAAAAAGCCCTCTTCCTCTTTTTTTCTGTTATTCTACTTTTTCCAGTTGGAGCATAACGGCTCCGTTAATGCTTGATTTAATCCGGCCAATGTTTGGCGCATAGTACACTTTTACATTGCCTTCCCCTGTTACTTCTACAACATTATGGAAGGTGCCAGCTGGTGTCGTCACGGTTTCAGTCGTTGATGTAATGGTCATTATTCCTGTTCCGCCCGGATCGAATGACCACTTTTGGCCGACAACAGCCGGATATTTCAGCAGCTGCACGATTAAATCAGGTCCTTCAGATGTTAAGTAGCTGAAGTAATAGCCATCGTCGTCTTCACGCTCAAGCATCGGATTCTTTGCTTGAACACCACCTTCATACGTAGTCCATACATTCCAGCCGTTCGGTTCTGTTTTATCATAAACATATTTAATTGTGCCGACTTCGTCTGCGCTGTATGTGTAGACTTTGCTTTGATCCATCGCATAGCTCGGCAATCCAATTTTAAAGCGGTCATCCAGTGCCCGTGCTAAAAAGGCGGAGAATTGAGCACGCGTAATATTCGAATTCGGGTGGTATGTTCCGTCCGGATAGCCGGCTGTAATTTTGGCGGCGTAGATTCGCTGAATGTATTTATAGGCCGCCATATTTACTGAGACATCAAAAAAAGGTGCATTTGCTTCTGTTGTTAAGTCAAAGGCTCTGGCTAGTAAAATGGCCATTTGGCCGCGTGTGACAGCTTGATAAGGCTTATATGTTCCGTCTGTGTATCCGCTGATAATACCCGCATCGATAGCAGAATCAATATAGCCGCTGGCCGCCTGGCCCGCACCTACATCCGAGAAAGGTGTCGCCCGCTGTGTGCCATCAAGGTTTAAGGCTTTGCCAATCATAATTGCGGCGGCAGCCCGTGTAACCGGTTCGTGTGGGCGGAATGTTGAATCCGGGTACCCATTGATAATTTCCTCATTTTCTAAAAACATCATTTCTTCATAAAAGCGGTTTGTTGTCTTCAGGTCGGTAAAACCCGCTGCGGTTGATTCGGTGGCAAATGTGCTAAAAACGAGAACAAGCAATATGGCCAGAAAAGCCAATTTCTTCACGGTAAAGCGCCTCCTTGTTCTAACCCAATTCTTTTCCTTTTCCATATTGGTGTAATAAAAACGTAATATATTTCCCGTTTATTTTGAAAAAATAATAAAAAGAACTTCTTCAAAATTTGCCTGTGTTTCCTTTGAAGAAGCCCTTTTTTATTTACACTTATACTATCGTTTCTTTTCGATAGGTTTTCACAGATGGCGGTGTATAGGACTGGAATGCCTCAAGCAGTCTGTCCGGTGATTCTTCCACTAGCAGCATGGCGCGGTAGGATTCCTGCAAAAATTTCTCTTGTGTCATATGGTCGAAAAACGTAATGAGCGGGTTAAAGTATTCCGCTGTGTTTAACAGGCCAATCGGCTTCTGGTGCAGCCCGATCTGCGCCCACGTAAACATTTCAAAAAACTCTTCCATTGTGCCAGCTCCGCCCGGAAGGACAATAAACGCATCGGCGAGCTCAGCCATTTTCGCTTTGCGCTCATGCATAGAGTCAACAATATAAAGCTCGGTCAGCGCTTTATGGGCGATTTCACGTTCCTGAAGCACGGTTGGGATGACACCAATGGCTTCACCGCCTTTTTCCAAAACGGCATCGGCAACCGCACGCATCACTCCTGCATCGGAGCCGCCGTAAACGAGGCTGATGTTGTGGGATGCCAGTGTGTGACCAAGCTGTACAGCGCCTTGTCTGTACGCTAGCGAGGCACCATCTGCTGAGCCGCAAAAAACTGCTATTCTCTTCATTCAGTAACCCCATTTTCACTGTTTGTTTTCTTTAAGTATACTTTTTTTTCTAAAGAAAAGAACGAAATGAAAGAGATTTTACGGAAAATTTATAAAGCGTTTTTGAATGCGTGCACTTGCCGTAACAAAACGATAAAAATAATTCCTTCTTAACAGTCTAACGATCCGTGCCTCTGGGTATAACATTAATACAATAAGAAGTGCTCGAGAGGGGGATAAGCTATGAAGTGGCAGGGCAGAAGAGGAAGCTCGAATGTAGAAGACCGGCGCGGCATGGGCAGTAAAGCAGTGATCGGCGGAGGCATGGGCGGCCTTGGTCTTATCTTTGTATTAATTTTCACATTAATGGGCGGTGATCCATCGCAGCTGCTTGGAACAGGCAGCAACGAGCCCTACGAGGAAACAGAGCAGGACCAGGAGCTGGCTGAGTTTGTGTCGGTTGTGCTGGCAGATACAGAGCAAGTATGGGCGGAGGTTTTTCGCGAAGAAGGCATGGTTTATGAAGAGCCGGTGCTCGTTCTGTTTTCAGGAAGTGTGGATTCCGCCTGTGGAACAGCAACAGCGGCGGTTGGCCCGTTTTACTGTCCGGGCGACCAGAAACTATACATTGATTTAAGCTTTTATGAAGAGCTTCAAAATCAGTTCCAGGCACCGGGCGACTTTGCGATGGCTTATGTAGTGGCACATGAGGTTGGCCATCACGTTCAAACATTGCTTGGTACGTCGCAGAAGGTGAATGCGGTGCGCAACCAGGTGAGTGAGAAGGAATATAACCGGTATTCGGTGATGCTTGAGCTTCAAGCGGACTATTATGCTGGGGTTTGGGCTCATCATGCACAAGGAATGGGTCTTCTTGAAGAAGGCGATCTGGATGAGGCATTAACCGCCGCGAGTGCCGTTGGCGATGACACCATTCAAAAACGGGCACAGGGACATGTCGTGCCGGACAGCTTTACGCATGGTTCGGCAGAACAGCGGAAAAAATGGTTTCACCGCGGCTTCGAGTCCGGAAATATGGAAAACGGTGATACCTTTAACGCTAGCGACTTATAACTTTTTGAAAGAAGAGGACCAGAAGCCTCTTCTTTTTCTTTGTCCGGAAAAAAACGTATAATAGATCGTACCTGAATATATTGGAGGAATTGAAATGGAAAAACTGCAATCAAAAGAACAATTTGAACAACTGAAAAAGAACGAGCGTATTGTCTTTATGTTTTCTGCGGACTGGTGCGGGGACTGCCGTGTCATCGAGCCGGTTTTACCTAGTATTGAAGCGGACTATCCGGAATATCAATTTATTCATGTAGATCGAGACAAGTTCATCGATTTATGCGGCGAACTGAGTATTTTCGGCATTCCGAGTTTTGTGGCGTTTCATGAAGGGGAAGAAACAGGCCGTTTTGTTAGCAAAGACCGGAAAACAAAAGAAGAAATTGAAGCATTTTTGAATAGTTTGTCTGCTTAATTGTTTTTGTTAAAGGAATATCTCATTAGAGATATTCCTTTTTTATTGCTTTGAAAAAGTTGTAAACCAATGCATGTTGCTTATTAAAAATTTTATCCTCTTTTTTAATTAATTCATCATAAGTCCAAAAAAATCCTTTGTAATGGAGAAACAGATGGTTTCTGTCTCGCTTCATTACAAAGGATTATTTTACGTGATAAAATATGGGCTATTAAGAGACGTTTATTTCTGATTGCTTTCTGAGAGAGAAAGCGATCCTTTTCTTCTGGTGTAATCTTAAAAACAGATTATTAGAGAGTAAAGAAACGATAATTAAAATAGTTCCAATTATATCAAAGGATGTTATTTTATAACCTTGAACGATCGAAATAACGAGCGTAGTGACCGGAACAAAGTTAATAAAAAGGATTCCATTTAAAGGCGAAAGGATACCGATTCCAATGTTCCATCCGAGTAAAGCGATGAGACCAGGAAAAATAATCATAAATAATAAATCTGGACTTACTATTTTGATTGTTTCAACTGTCGGTACAGAAATATGGCCTAAAAAAGTAGCCACTAAAACGATGGCTAGAGCTGTTGCTGTACCTAGTAAACAGCTTAATGTTGAATATCGAAGCGCCGACCAATCGCCGAAGTGATTTCCGCCGATCGTATAAATAACCCAGCCAACGACAGCGATAAATATGAACAATGCAGGGATGAAATCACTCGTTGCAGTCACGAACGTTTGAATATCTCCTTTCGTTATGACGAGAGAAACACCGATAAAAGCGACAAAAACGCATAAAAGTGTGAATACATGAGGGCGTTTTCTTTTAAAAACCCAAAGTAAAACAATTGATATCATTGGCATTAACGATTCCATAATCGATGCAAGCATCACACCCGATTCACCTAATAAATCTTGACCCCAAAAAATAAGTAAATTATAAACGGCAAAAGCCATTGAGCCAAAGAACCATAATGGCAAGCCTTTTCCTTCTAATCGAAACGCTTGTCTTCCTTCTTTCCACAAAAGAATAGCGATTAAGAGCACGGTTACAGATACATAACGAATAATCGTAAAATAAAACGGATCAATATATTGGAACGCATGATTGGCTACAGGAAACATCGCTCCCCATGAAACACTGGCAACTAAGCATAATAAAGCACCTATTAATACATTGTTTTTCAAAAAAATCTCCACCTTTATTCATCATCAACATTCATTAAACTACATAAATCGACATCTTGTAAAATGATTAATAATGATGTTTGAAATCAATTTTAGTGATATCATAAAAGTAGCAATGAATAAGGGGATGGGAAAATGGAGTTTAAAGATTTGCAAGTATTCCAAATGGTCGCAGAAAAGGGGACGATGACGGGAGCTGCTAAAGAGCTCAATTATGTACAATCCAACGTCACATCCAGAATTCAAAAGCTCGAAGCGGAACTAAATACTCCACTGTTTAACCGTCACAATCGTGGAATGATTTTAACGCCTGAAGGAAAAAAACTATTAATATATAGTGAAAAGATACTGTCTTTAGCAAATGAAGCGAAAAAAATCATCCGGAATTCGGAAGAACCTTCGGGTAAATTAGAGATTGGGTCCGTTGAAACGGTTATTAAATTACCGATTATTTTATCTGCCTATAATAAAAAATATACACATGTTGATTTATCACTTGTGACAGGTGTCACCGAGCAATTGCAAGAAGAAGTGCTGAATTATCGACTAGATGGAGCTTTTGTGACGGAAGTAAGTCACCATCCGGACTTGGTTTATCATAATGTTTTTCAGGAAGAACTTGTTTTAATATCAGACCAGACAACGAAAACGTTTGAACAATTAAAAAGCAAACCATTTTTATGTTTTAGTAAAGGATGCGGCTACCGGGCAAAATTAGAGGAATGGTTCAAAGATGAAAAAATCACGGCCAAAAAAATTATGGAATTCGGAACGTTAGAAACAATTTTAGGCAGTGTAGTCGCAGGGCTTGGCATCACATTTGTTCCTAAATCATCCGTTTCTTATTTAGAAGAAAGAGGACTCATTCAATGTCATTCTATCCCCGAAAAGTATAGTAAAATCAACACCATTTTTATTAGACGCGCGGATATGTACTTAACATCAACCGTTGAAAAATTTATTGAAACGATTGATTTTTGTAAAGAAGACACGGATTATCCTTTGTCTTTTATCAAAAAATAGGCGAGAACACCCCTACCTCAAGGAATGTGAAGGGCGTTCGCCCAATGAGTAGGTAGGGGATGAATCGCCTTCGGACAAGGGATCGCTTTAGCGGTCTCGATTGTCCGACACTTGTAAACCTTTGCGAATCAATTCATATACAGCCCCAGCAAAGCTAGAAATATAATTTTCTGCTTGGTACTTTTCGATTTCCGCTACTAAATCAGCGGGAAATTTGATATGTTTCGGGATCCGTTCCATTTACAATACCTCCCATCCAGTGTACATTTAGTGTATCTCAAAAGGAGGTGAAAATCAATAATCGTCCACAAAGCACATAAGTTTCGTCTCTATCCAAACAAAGAACAAGAAATTCTAATCGCGAAAACAATCGGCTGCTCCCGTTTTGTATTCAATCACTTTTTAGCAAAGTGGAATGATACGTACAAAGAAACGGGAAAAGGATTGACGTACAGCTCATGCTCTGCCCAATTAACCCAATTAAAGAAAGAATTCGTTTGGTTAAAAGAAGTCGATAGCATTGCGATTCAATCCTCACTTAAAAATCTGGCTGATTCGTATGCACGATTTTTTGAGAGACAAAACAAAGCACCACGCTTCAAATCGAAAAAGAATAACGTACAATCGTACACGACAAAGCATACGAACGGTAATATAGCTGTTTTGGATAAGCATGTTAAATTACCCAAACTTGGACTTGTCCGCTTTGCAAAAAGCAAAGAAGTGGAAGGGCGTGTCTTAAGCGCTACTGTTAGACGAAATCCAAGTGGGAAATACTTTGTGTCCATTCTTGTTGAAACAGACGTACAACCGTTAGATAAAACAGGTTCTTCCATTGGCGTTGACGTTGGACTCAAAGACTTTGCGATTCTTTCAGACGGAACTGTATATAAAAATCCAAAGTTTTTCCGTTCACTTGAAAAGAAACTGGCGAAAGAACAACGTATTCTCTCAAGAAGAAAAGAAAGTGCCATCAGACAAGAGCGTAAACTGTCCGAAGCAAAGAATTATCAAAAACAACGCATAAAAGTGGCTCGCATTCACGAACACATCGTAAACGCACGTACGGACTACTTGCATAAGATCAGCACGGAGATCATCAAAAACCACGATGTGATCGGGATTGAAGATTTGCAAGTCTCCAACATGCTCAAGAACCACAAACTAGCGAAAGCCATCAGTGAAGTAAGTTGGTCGCAATTTAGAACCATGCTTGAGTACAAGGCTACATGGTACGGGAAACAAGTGGTTACTGTTGCAAAAAACTTTCCTTCCAGTCAGCTTTGTTCATGTTGCGGATACCAAAATAAAGCCGTTAAGAATCTCGCCCTACGCACATGGGTTTGCCCTTCTTGTGGCAAACATCACGATCGAGATATTAATGCAAGTGTGAATCTCAAAAATGAAGCAATAAGACTTCTAACCGCAGGGACTGCGGGGATCGCCTAACCAATAATTAGCGGTTACGCTAGTGTTCTTAGGAATCCCCCACTTCAATCAGATTGTAAGATCGATAAGTGGTGGGTAAGTTCAATTGAGTTAGTATTTTCTAAATAAGCAGAAGGAGATTGCTGACCACTCCCACGGCTGAAGCTATAGGGTTCTTTTTCGCAAACATCCCAGTAATGTTTAAAATATTTATTATTGAAGAAAGCTGAATTTTAGTGCCTGTCCCCAGTGCGTTCAAGTGCCAGAGGATAGGTGCTTTTTTGTGTGTTCAGCTTGACTGTGGAAGAAAAAAGAGATAAACTCAAAACCGATCAAAAAAGAACTGTTCATTTTAGAACGGTTCATAAATGAAAGAGTGTGATGTTTGAATGGAGAGTGAAAATCAAAGAATCATGCGTTCAACACAACTATTGCGTTCATTTTGGAATGTGCAGAAGAATTTGATGCGATTCGTTCAAAAGACCGCAGTAGAAAATGATTTATCCGTTCCGCAATATTCCATTTTGATGACGATTGCCCCTCATAAGGAAATGATACAAAAGAGCCTCGGAGAGAAAACATTTCTTCCAAAAAGCACATTGAGCCAAGCAGTCGACGGACTTGTTCAAGCAGGCTGGCTTAATCGCCAGCAAGTGGAAGGCAATCGGCGGGAGATGCAGTTGTCGCTCAGCGAAAAAGGAGAAACGTTTATTAAAACGATTCATTTGCAGGAAGGAAGCATTCATCAAATATTCCAATCCGCCGTTGAATCGCTTACTGAAAAGCAATGTGAAGAGCTGCTTGAAACACATCTGCAAATTGCCACTTATTTAGAAGCGCAAGCAATAGGACAAGGAGAGGATACGAAGTGATTAAATTACTGAAACACTTATCTGTTTATAAGTGGATTATTGCCGCGGTTTTTGTCCTTGTGTTCGTTCAATCCATGTCCGACCTCTTTTTGCCTACATTAATGGCGGATATTATCGATAAAGGAGTCGTAGTAGGAGATGCTCCTTACATTTGGAAAATTGGCGGATGGATGCTGCTAGTTTCAGCATTAGGTGCTTTTGCCTCTGTTGTCGCAAGCTATTATTCTTCTAAAGCGGCGATGGGACTCGGGCGCGATATTCGCCGGAAAGTGTTTAATCACGTTGAAAAGTTTTCACTGCAAGAATTTGACGAAGTGGGAACGGCGTCACTTATTACACGGACGACGAATGACATCACGCAAGTTCAGCAAGTGGTTATTATGATGCTTCGTATGGTGATTAGCGCACCGATTATGTTAGTCGGCGGCGTTATTATGGCTGTGTCAAAAGACGCTAAATTATCGCTCATTCTTGTCGTCACAATGCCTTTTTTGATTGGTTCGATCCTGCTTATTTTGTATAAAGGGGTGCCTATGTTTCAAACGGTGCAAAAACGATTGGATCGGTTAAATCTTGTACTACGAGAAAATCTAACGGGCATTCGTGTCATTCGTGCCTTTAATCGTGAATCGGAAGAGAAAGTACGTCTTCAGCAAGCGAATAAAGAACTGACTGACATCTCGATTAAAGTGAATAAAGTCATGGCGTTCATGATGCCTGTGATGATGCTCATCATGAACTTAACGGTTGTCGGTATCATCTGGTTCGGCGGGATTCGCATTGATAACGGCGGCATGCAGATCGGGGACTTGATGGCGTATATCCAATATGTGATGCAAATTATGTTTGCGCTTGTCATGGCTTCTATGATGTTCATGATGGTGCCGCGCGCGGCTGTGTCGGCAAAACGGATTAACGAGGTTCTTGATATGGAACCGGCATTTCGAGATGAAGGAACAGCAAAGGCAGATCGTGAACGCGGTACGCTTGAATTTGACCATGTGACGTTCAGTTACCCGGGAGCAGAGGAACCCGCCTTATCGGATATTAGCTTTACCGCAGGTCCCGGTGAAATTACGGCCATCATTGGCGGAACAGGTTCAGGGAAATCAACGCTCGTCAATTTGATTCCCCGTTTTTATGATATTTCAGGTGGAGCCATCCGCGTCAATGGTGTTGACGTCCGCACGGCATCGCAAGAGGAAGTTCGTTCGAAAATTGGCTTCGTGCCACAAAAAGCGATGCTCTTTACAGGTACGATTGCTGACAACATTCGTTTTGGAAAACAAAATGCCACACAGGATGAAATCGAACATGCGGCCCGTATTGCACAAGCGGAAGATTTTATTCGTAAAATGAAAGATGGCTATCAGGCAAACATCGAACAAGGCGGCTCGAATTTATCGGGAGGACAAAAACAGCGGCTGTCGATTGCGCGGGCTCTTATTCGAAAACCAGATCTTTATATATTCGATGATAGTTTTTCTGCCCTTGATTTTAAAACAGACGCTAAACTTCGCGCCGCGCTGAAAGAGGAAACAAAACATGCGACGGTGTTACTCGTTGCCCAGCGTGTGAGTACGGTCGTCGATGCTGACCGAATCATCGTGTTAGACAAAGGACGTATAGCAGGCATAGGCACACACGAAGAGTTGCTTCAGACAAATGACGTTTACCGTGAAATCGCTCTGTCCCAGCTCTCAGAGGAGGAGATTGCATGAGTAATCAAAAAAAACCTCAAAGCAGCGGACCGATGGGACATGGTCCAGGCGGCGGCAACATGATGATGATGGGACAAAAAGCAAAAAATTTTAAAGGGACGCTGAGACGTCTGTTAACCTATTTAAAACCGCGCCGTAACCAGTTGATCGCCGTTTTCTTCGCCGCCATCTTGAGTACGGTCTTTATGATTGTTGGTCCTAAAATCATGGGGACGGCGATTACGGAATTATTTGAAGGCGCCTATGGGAAGTTTCAAGGAATACCGGGAGCGGCTATTAACTTTGATAAAATTGGCCAGATTCTTCTCATACTGGCTGGGCTGTACGTATTCAGCAGTCTATTCAACTACGTGCAGCAGTACATTATGTCCAGTGTGGCACAAAAGACGGTGTATGACCTTCGAGAAGACGTTAATAAAAAGCTTGAGAAACTTCCGCTTAACTATTTTGACGGACGTCCGAACGGAGAAACACTGAGCCGCATGACAAATGACATTGATACAATCGGGAGCACACTCCAACAAAGCTTGACGCAGTTTATCACATCTATTGTTACGATCGTTGGGATTATCATTATGATGCTGTCGATCAGTCCGATACTAACGTTAATTTCAATTGTCAGCTTGCCGATTTCCATTTTTGTGATCCGGCCTATTTTGAAAAGGTCTCAAAAACATTTTGCGGATCAACAGCGTACACTTGGTCAATTAAATGGGCATATTGAAGAGATGTATACCGGCCATCAAGTTGTGAAAGCATTCGGACATGAGAAAAAGGCTGGCGCTCAGTTTGATCTGGTCAATGAAGAATTATATGAAGCGGGACGAAAAGCTCAGTTCATATCGGGGATTATCATGCCTATGATGTTCTTCATTGGGAATTTAAGCTATGTCTTAATCAGTGTAGTCGGCGGGATTTTAGTGACACAACGTGCTATTTCAATAGGTGATATTCAAGCGTTTATCACCTATTCAAAGCAGTTCACACAGCCGATCACACAAACGGCTAACATTGCAAACATCATTCAGTCAACCGTCGCAGCAGCTGAGCGCGTCTTTGAACTGCTCGACGAAGAAGAAGAAACGAAAGAAACAACGACAGCTAGCTTAACGAGAGCACAAGGCGCTGTTACTTTCGAGCATGTGGACTTTGGATATGGAGAAGACTTGTTAATTAAGGACATGAACATCGAGGTCTTACCAGGACAGACGGTCGCGATCGTTGGGCCGACTGGTGCTGGAAAAACGACGATGATTAATCTTTTAATGCGGTTTTATGAATTGAATGGCGGGAAGATTAAGCTCGACGGTCTAGATACACGGGAGATGTCCCGACATGATCTAAGGGAGAGCTTTGGAATGGTGCTTCAAGATACATGGCTCTTTAATGGAACGATTAAAGATAATATTGCTTACGGAAAAAGCGGCGTAACAGACGAAGAAGTTTTCGCAGCAGCTCGCACAGCTCATGCCGATCATTTCATTCGAACGCTGCCCGATGGATATGAAACCATTTTAAACGAAGAAGCATCGAACATCTCGCAAGGACAAAAGCAGCTTCTGACCATAGCGCGGGCTGTTCTCGCAGATCCGCCAATCATGATATTAGACGAAGCAACATCGAGTGTGGATACGCGGACGGAAGTCTTTATCCAACAGGCGATGAACCGGTTGATGGAAGGGCGAACGAGCTTTGTCATTGCTCACCGGCTTTCAACGATTAAGGATGCCGATTTGATTCTTGTGATGGATCAAGGAAAAGTGATTGAGCAAGGAACACATTCAGAACTATTAGAGGAAAATGGTTTCTACGCAGATCTTTATAACAGTCAGTTCTCTGAAAAAGTAGGATAAATAGAAAGGGGCTCGTTTCCAAATGGAAATCGAGCCTCTTTTATTTTGAATGATCAGCCTTTTTTCTTTATGGTCTTCGTCAAAATGAATGGAAACATTACCGCATTCGTTTGTATACTTTAATGAAAGGACAGAGGATGGTGAGAAAATGACTGACTATAACATGAAGGTACATGATGAGCTACAAGCTTGGAAAAGAACAATGGTCAAGCATTCAGGCTTCCTAACACGAGTATCAAAGAAAGCGCAAACGAAAGTAAACGGGCTTATTCCGGAAAAAGTTCATAAAATTGTGACAGAGAGTATTAAAAGCATGGTAAAGACGACACTTGTCGGCTCAAATATAACGACGAACAAACGGCAGGCAGCGAAGCTGAGCCTTTATGAACGGGATGAACTTTTGAAGAAAAAGCTATCAAATTTTCGAAAAACAGCGGTTATTGAGGGAGCTGGAACAGGTGCAGGTGGTATTTTGCTAGGTCTTGCTGATTTCCCGTTGCTTTTATCCATCAAAATGAAGTTTTTGTTTGAAGCAGCTACTGTTTATGGATTTGATACGAATGATTATGAGGAACGTCTATTTATTCTTCATGTGTTTCAGCTTGCGTTTTCAAGTGATGAAAAACGAAAAGACACGCTGTACATTATTGAAAATTGGGAAGAACAGCGGAAGATCCTTGCTGATATGGACTGGAGGGAATTTCAGCAGGAATATCGGGATTATATCGATTTCGTAAAAATGCTTCAATTAATTCCGGGAGTTGGGGCCGTTATAGGAGCGTATGCAAACTATAATCTTCTCGATCGATTAGGAGAAACAGCGATGAATGCCTATCGGCTGCGATTATTAAAAGTAACTCCGCTTGATTGGCAGCTTGCTGACGATACCAGCTCAAACTAATGCGTTAAATGAATTGCCAAAGTATTTGTTTCCACTTTTCTTGTAGTTGAAACGGAACAGATGATTTAGTTTTCATCCTAAATCATCTGAAGACTAAAAATAAACTTGTTTCGTATTTTCATATAGTATATCGTATACTTCCTGCGCTTCCATCTTTTTGACGGAAGCGATTTTTTCTATTGTGTGATGAATCATTTTGGGATGGGTCATTTTTCTCTTAAAGGGGCCTTCAAATGGCCAAGGCCCATCCGTTTCAACCATCATGTGTGACAATGGATACTGTTTGATGAGCTGTTGAATTTCCAGTTCGTACAAGATGTCTGGCGTAATGGAAATAACATAGCCATTGCTGATCATCTGTTCCATCGTTTTCTGGTCACCTTTAAACCAATGAAAATGGGCTTTAGTGATTGAGTATTTCTCCAGTAGTGTACAGATGATAGACGCATCTTCATAAACAGCGTGAAGTGCAATTGGTTTATTCAGCGCTGCTGCCTGCTGGATGAACAGTTCTAGTATTTCAATATACGGTTCTATCGGAATGCGGGGGTCTTTTTTTCTCAAATAATAGGGCAGCCCTACCTCTCCAATGGCCGCCATTTCTGCATGATGCTTCTCGATAAAAAGCTTTAGTTCATTCAATTCTTTTTCTCTGGGCAGCGCTTGTTCCGGATGAAATCCGAAAGCTGGCTTGATCCGATTGTCTTTTCGGGACAATGATAAGTTGGCTTGAGCAGAAGCAAGATGCTGTGACACGGAAATGAGTGCTTGTACGCCGTATTTTTTCATATCCTTTAAAATGATGGCCTGTTCGTCCGCATGATACAAGTCTAAATGAATGTGGGCATCAATAATTGAGTGCTCCATTGGAATCCTCCATTCACAGTCAATCAATCAATTTCTCTAATTAGCAAAGGAGCTGCCCAAAAGTCAGTTACTCACTGATCTTCGGGACAGCCCTTTTGCTGTTTTATTCAAATATGTAAGCGAGCGCTTTAATAGCCTGGTCGACGGTTACGACTGTGGCGTTCGCTTTTCTGGATAATTCTTTTAATGGGTGATGCAGCACTTCCGGGCGGATTAGGATGAGCGGTTTGCCAAAAGAGACGGCTGCGCTCGCATCCATGGCCGTGTTCCACTGCTTATACTTCTCACCGAACAGCGCGATGACAAGATCCGCTTTCTTCATCAGCACTTCTGTGCGCAAATTATTGAAACTTGAGGCGGCCGCGTCGCGGAAGATGGCGTCGGGTTGTTTGCCTAAAATCTCTTCGCCAATATCATCGGAACGGCCGTGGTCTTCCATTGCTCCAACAAAGTCTATAGGAAGTTTGAGCGCCGCTGCTTTTTGCTTAATTTCTTCACGCCACGAACTGTGAATTTCTCCAGCCAAGTAAACAGTTAATCTCATCATTCATCCTCCTAACATATATTTCCTTCAGTATAGCATCGTTTTCATTTCCTTGCTGTAAGTATAGCCCCCATCTTTGATTTACATCTTTTTAATAGCGTCAGAGTCTTTGCTGATATGACTGCCGAACATTCCTCGGTGGTAACACTTTAAGTTGATAAATGACAAGTTACCGCATAATATAAAAGTGAGTAATCACTCACTTAAGAAGGAGGGGAAATAGTGGAGGCGACAAAAGCGTGTATTTCGATTCGTCACGTTTCAAAACAATTTGGGAAGCAGCAAGTACTAAAAGAGATCAGCTTGGAAATCCTGAAGGGTGAAATATTTGGTTTGTTAGGCCCATCAGGTGCCGGGAAGACTACGTTAGTAAAGCAGCTAGCTGGATTAGACATTCCAACATCAGGGGAGAGTTTTCTGCTTCAAGAAAAAATGCCGTCCTTGAAGCTGATTGAAAAAGTGGGGTATATGGCTCAATCCGATGCTCTTTATGGAGAACTGTCAGCCAAAGAAAACCTTCAGTTTTTTTCAGCTTTGTACGGGTTGAAAGGGAAAAAGCAGCAACAAAGAATAGAAGAAGTGATGAAGCTTGTTCACCTTTCAAATCATCTTCATAAGCTCGTCTCCAATTACTCTGGAGGAATGAAAAGAAGGCTGTCGTTAGCGATTGCACTTCTTCATGAGCCTGAAATTTTGATTCTTGATGAACCGACTGTCGGCATCGATCCAGTGCTGCGGAAAAGTATTTGGGAAGCTTTTAATGAATTAAAGAATAAAGGAACGACTCTTATCGTTACAACACATGTCATGGATGAAGCGGAAAAATGTGACCGGTTAGGAATGATTCGGGATGGCCGTCTAATTGCAGTAGGTACTCCAGAAGAGTTAAAACAAAAAACAAATTCCGCGACGATTGAAGAAGCGTTTCTTGTCTATGGAGGTGCTTAATATGAGGATTACGGCGTTAGTTATCAGGATTTTGCGGCAGATCGTCCGGGATAAAAGAACGATAGGATTGCTTATTTTTGCTCCGATTCTTGTATTAACCATGCTGCATTTAGTTTTTAACGGCAATGATTATACGCCTAAAATTGGATTCGTTCATATTCCTGAATCCATTGTTGATAAAATCGATGTATCTGATGCGAAAATCATTGAATATAAGAATGAAAAAGATGCAAAAGAAGACTTAACCTCTCAAGAGATAGACGGTTATTTAGTATTTAACAATCAATCACCTGCTATCTTTTTGGAAGGCAGCGATCCGACTGTCAACGGAGCTGCTATTAAATGGATTCAAACGGCACTCAAACCTTTGCAGGGAAACGAACATGCTGTAGAGCCCAAAGTGGACTTTCTTCATGGTTCTGCAGAGATGGGACAGTTTGATTATTTTGGACCCGTATTACTTGGATTTTTTGTATTTTTCTTTGTGTTTTTGATTGCAGGCGTTTCATTCTTAAGGGAACGAACAACTGGAACGCTTGAACGGCTTCTTTCTACGCCATTGCGCAAATGGGAAATTGTCACAGGCTATGTACTCGGCTTTGGAATTTTCACAATGATTCAAACAACGATTATTGCCGCGTATGCCATTTATGTATTAGATATGCTTATGGAAGGCGCATTTTTGTATGTGCTGTTAGTCATCTTGCTTCTCTCTTTTACAGCTCTCACACTCGGAATATTATTATCATCATTCGCTAATAATGAGCTGCAAATGATTCAGTTTATCCCGATCGTCGTCGTGCCGCAGATTTTCTTTTCGGGATTGTTTAACTTAGAAACTATATCTGAATGGCTAAGTTGGATTGGACCTTTCACTCCTCTGTATTATGCTGCCGATGCATTAAGAGATATCATGGTCAGGGGCTATGGGTGGGATGAAATTTACAGGGATGTCTTTGTCTTGTTGGGCTTCTCCATTTTGTTTATGATAGTAAACATCTTGGCACTTAGAAAATACCGAAAAATATAAGACGTGAAGGAGCTCGAAATGTCTCAACAAGATAAAATGATAGAAGAATTGTTCCGCAATGCGGATGAGTTAACAGAAAAACAGAAGAAAATCGTAGCAGCTGCCATTGAGTCGTTCGCGGAAAAAGGGTTTGCCGCAACGTCTACAAGTGAAATCGCGAAAAAAGCAGGTGTGGCGGAAGGAACCATCTTTAGACATTACAAAACGAAAAAAGATCTGCTTATGGCTATTGTTGCTCCAACGATGGCAAAGCTGATCGCTCCATTTGTAATAAAAGATTTTAATAAAGTATTGAATCATGACTATGATCACTTTGAAGACTTTATAAAAGCGATTATCGAGAATCGAATAAAATTTCTTAAAAATAACATGCCGCTTTTTCGGATACTCATTCAAGAAATTCCTTTTCAACCAGAGTTAAGGGAACAATTTAAAGAGCATATTGCCCAGAAAATAATTCAACGGCTTAGACAGAGTGTTGAACATTACCAAGCAAAAGGGCAAATCATTGAAATGCCGTCTGACACGATTATACGAGTGACGTTATCGACTATTTTCGGCTATATCATTGCCCGTTATTTGCTCGCGCCGGAAGCAGAGTGGGATGACGATGCAGAGATTGGAAGAACGATCCAATTTTTAATGAGCGGATTATCTCTCGAAAAATAGAGGTAAAATTCTGAGATTCTACAAATCGAATCATATAAGTCTAAATGAATATGGGCATGAACAACGGAAATACACACTTTTAAGGTCACGTATCATTCCGTGTTTGACTTATGCAGAAATAATTGTTTAAATAAAGATAACAAAAAACGGAAGGTGGAAAAGTACATGATTTTATAATCCTGTTAAGAGAAAAAACATTCGTTATTATTTGCGAAATCATTTTCTGAACGGGATATATCTGTGCTTTTTACTATAGCTATGCCTGAAAATAGCTGAGTGTAGTGCGATCTTTTCCTATTCAGAAAACTGTCATTTTTAACGATGCCTTTTCCGAATAGGATTCGTAATGTACTTATATAGAAAATAAGAAACTTTGATGATGGTTATTACGTTTCTTTTTGCTCTATACTCATTGCCTCCTATTCATAAAAATGAATAGGAGGTTTTTTGTTTTCATAAAAAATCAATGCGGAGGAATTATATGAAACCTAAAATAAATACGAAAGCCATATTAATTACTTTCATGATTGGTGCATTTTTTGCCATATTAAATGAAACACTGCTTAATATTGCTTTAACAAAGTTAATGGTTGTCTTTAATATCGATGCTCCCACTGTCCAGTGGTTAGCGACTGGATTTATGCTTGTTATGGGCGTTTTAATGCCTATGTCAGCCATATTAATTCAATGGTTTACGACAAGACAAATGTTTATTGGGGTCATGACTGTTTTTTTAATCGGAACCATTATTGCTGCTTGTGCAGTGAATTTTCCCATGCTATTAACCGGCCGTATGATACAAGCTGTCGGTACTGGACTGTTAATACCCGTTATTATGAATGCTCTGCTCTTGCTTTATCCGCCAGAAGTTCGCGGGAAAATTATGGGAACCTTTGGTTTAGTCATTATGTTTGCTCCAGCAATGGGTCCTACCTTATCAGGAGTTATCGTTGATATGTTAGGCTGGCGCTGGCTATTCATATCCGTTATTCCGTTTACACTATTTTCAATAGTATTTGCGTTAAAGTATTTGCAAAATGTCGGTGAGGTCACACGTCCTAAAGTAGATGTTCCATCTATTATCCTCTCTTCAATTGGCATAGGCGGAATTGTTTATGGCTTTAGCAGTGCGGGGGAGAATCCAGAAGGGTTTCTATCGGCAACGATTATTTTCATTATCTTCATCAGTTTGATCAGTCTCCTTTTATTTACATTGCGTCAATTAAAGTTGGACGAGCCTTTGTTAGATGTTCGTGTATTTAAATATAAAAGTTATGCACAAGGAGTCAGTGTTTTTGTCATTGTTATTATGGCGATGTTCGCTTCTGAAATTGTGATGCCAATGTATTTGCAAGGGCCTCTTGGATATACAGCGAAGGTAGCAGGGTTATTGCTGTTACCGGGCGCACTATTAAATGGCCTAATGTCACCGGTGATGGGTACGTTATTTGATAAGTATGGACCTAGGAAATTAATTATACCTGGAATGATCGTGTTAGTCGGAGTCATGATATTCTTTAGCAATATCAACCCTTCGATGCCGATATGGTCTTTCATTATTGTCTATATCTTATTAATGCTATCCATTTCAGCAATCATGATGCCGGCTCAAACGAATGCGTTAAATGAATTGCCAAAGCATTTATATCCGCACGGGACAGCCATTTCAAACACATTGCAGCCTGTCGCAGGGGCACTTGGCGTTTCGATCTTCGTCAGTATTATGACGCAAGGCAGTAAAAGCCATATGGAAGAACAAACTGTTCCAATAACAGAACAATTAATGAACGAAGCGATGACTGTCGGTATCCATCATGCCTATTGGTTTGCATTAGGTTTGAGCATCGTTGCTTTCGTTATCGCTTTATCTATTAAAAAAGCGATTGCCCCGGATTTTGATACAGATGATAATAGATTGATCGAAAAGGAGTTTTAGTATCAAATCGCTCGATTAGCCTTCTATTAAAGATAATAAAAAACGGATTTCTCGCTGTAAGAGAGAAATCCGTTTTTTATTGTTCTTTTTTAATTGTCTTTCATACTATCATTTAAGTTAATTGTTGTTCAGCGAATTCACGATATAATTCGTGTAATTGTACTAATTCACGATGGGTTCCGATGCCTGTTACTTGCCCTTTTTCAATGAAAACAATTTTATTCGCGTCGACAATCGTTGATAATCGATGGGCGATGACGAATGTCGTGCGGCCTTCCATTAATCGTGTGAGAGCTTCTTGGACGATACTTTCTGATTGGCTGTCTAAACTTGCCGTTGCTTCATCCATCATGAGAATTTTAGGGTCCCGCAAAAAAGCGCGCGCAATGGCGATGCGCTGTCTTTGCCCGCCTGATAATTTCACGCCGCGCTCTCCAACTTCTGTGTCTAGTCCTTTCGGGAATTTTTCAATGAATTGGTCCGCGTATGCCATTTTTGCGACGTCCCATAGACGTTCATCCGCTATTTTTTCAGGATTCTTCAAGCCATAACATAAATTTTCACGAATTGTCCCGGCCATCATGGCACTTTCTTGAGAGACATAACCAATTTGACTGCGCCATGAGGCAAGCGATAATTTGTTAATAGGCGTTTGACCGATTCGTATTTCACCTGTCGTTGGTTCATAAAATCGTTCGAGCAATCCGAACATCGTCGTTTTCCCGCCCCCGCTTGGTCCGGCGAAGGCAATCATTTCACCAGCCTGTGCTTCAAATGAGATATTTTTGAGTACAGGTTCATCCTCATTATAAGAAAACGACACGTTTAAGACATGAATCGACTTGTTTTTAATATCCATCTCTATGCCATCTTGCCCCTCTTCGGGCGGCAATTCTAAAATGTCGATAATCCGCTCTGTTGCTCCTTTCGCTTTTTGTAATTGAGTAAAGAACATCGCAAAGGACGTAATTGGCATAATAATTTGGAACAGATAAAGCAAAAAGGCAACAAGTGAACCTGTTGACATCGTCCCATTAGCTACACGTATACCGCCATAACCAATAATCATCACAATAACGACCATGACGACAAGATACATGAGTGGTCCGATTAAAGCGAAAATGCGTGCTTCTTTCAATCCAAAGCCGAGCAGCTTTTCGATTCCGGTTAACCCTTTTGCTTCTTCGTTTTGTTCAGCAGTAGAGGCTTTCATTAATCGGATTTCACTAAGTGTTTGTTGGATGTGTCCTGTAAAAGTGGCAGTTTCATCTTGTAAACCACGTGAGATTTTTGCCATTTTTCGTCCGAGTGGAATCATAATGGCAAGCGTAATGGGGACAGAAATTAACATGAGAAGTGTCATTTTCCAATCCATCACAAGCAAGATAATGATGGCGCCAATCACAGAAATAATACCGGTAGTGAATTGTGGAAAATGATTTGAAATTAAATCCCGCACAACGCTTGTATCATTAACGAGCCGACTTACGGTTTCACCGCTTGATTGTTTATCAAAATAGCTTACGGGTAAACGAATTAGCTTTACCCACATACGGTCCCGTAGACTGGAAACAACCTTTTGACCTGCTAAACTTAATAAGTAAATAGATATTCCGCTAATAATCGCTTGAATGATAAAGGCCAGCCCAATCGTGATGATAAGGGGAATGCTTAACGATGACACTGAGAAACCATCCACTAAATTTTTTGTGAGTAATGGAACGATTAATCCAGCAATTGTTGTAAGAACACTTGCTGATAAACCGACAACTAACGCGAGCTTCGGAATTTTGGTTGATAAAATGAGGGAAATAAAGGGCTTTAAGCCGCCTTGTTGTTTGGCCAATGTACATAACTCCTATCAATGTTATTTTTCTTTTGACAGTGGGGAAGTGGAGAGAACCCGACTGCTTCTGATTAATGTAAGGGCTAGGATTCCGTTATTCTAGTAAATAAATCATATATTAAAGTAAATACTTAGGCTATTTTTTAGTGGTGATAATAATCATTAATCAATAAAATAGGCAAAAAGCGATTGACTTTGACGTTGCGTAAAGGTGTATCGTTACATCGTAAGGGGGTGAGGGCATGGATGGAGTATACTGTGCAAAAGCTGGCTAATTTAGCAGGTATCAGTGCTAGAACACTCAGGTATTATGATGAAATGGATATCCTGAAGCCGGCAAGAATCAATTCATCGGGCTATCGAATTTATGGGCAATCAGAAGTTGATAAGTTACAGCAAATTCTTTTTTACAGGGAATTAGGCGTAAATTTAGACAGCATCAAAGAAATTGTAAAGGCATCTTCCTTTGATCGCGCAGCCGCACTTAGGGAACACCGCGAAAAGCTTCTTGCAAAAAGGGAACAATTAGATTTGTTATTGGCAAATGTGGAGAAAACCATTGCTTTAACAGAAGGGAGAACGAGCATGACGGATAAAGAAAAGTTTACAGGGTTTAAGCAAAAAATGATTGATGAGAATGAAAAAAAATATGGTGAAGAAATTCGGCAAAAATACGGGAATGAAAAAATTGATCAATCCAATAAAAAAGTAATGAATATGACCGAAGAAGACTACGAGGTGGTAACCAATCTGGAGAAACAAGTATTAGAAACATTGGTAAAAGCTTTTGAAAGTGGTGATCCAGCTGGCGAGCTGGGCCAAAAGGCAGCTGAATTGCATAAAAAATGGCTCACGTACTATTGGAGCGACTACAGCAAAGAAGCACATGCGGGTTTAGCCCAAATGTATGTAGATGACGAAAGATTTAAAGCCTATTATGATAAAAAACAGCCAGGTGGAGCCGAGTTTTTAAGAGATGCCATTCATATTTATACAGGCGTGAAAGGATAGGTTAGTGAATGAAGAAAGGATAGCATAATCATAAAAAATAAAGGTTGTTTAAATAACGGGTAGCATTAGTTAAATAGGGGATATGGATTTAAAGATTGGGGGAAATCCTCAATCTTTTTTGTTTATTTCTTGGCTCATTTTGGCTCTAGCTCGATGAAATGAGCCAAAAATCGTTTTATCAACAATCTTGTTTAACATAGCCTATTTCTTTAATTCCTTTTAAAATCAATAATGACGTAACAGCCTTTTTAGTGAATTCGTGTAACTTGTTCAGCGGATTAGTGCGTGCTTATTAGGGCCATTTTACAAGGGATTTAAAAAGAATTTTTTATAATTTCATTCTTTCCTACATGTTTAAAACAAAGACAGGCAAAATATTAAATGAAAAAGCCATTCAAAAATGAGGAAACAGGAATGCTGAATGCCATTATGAAAAAGAAGGTGCCGATGGATATGGATTTAATTTCTGTCATTATTCCAGCTTACAATGAAGAAGAGAATATTCAGTTAGTATATGAAAGGATTAAAAAAGAATTTTTAACCCTTTCCTATGATTTTGAAGTGCTGTTTATTAACGATGCCAGCACAGATGGGACGCTTCAGCAAATTAAACAATTATCTGCTAAAGCGCCACATGTCAAGTATATTTCTTTTTCCCGGAATTTTGGAAAGGAAGCGGCTATTTTTGCCGGTTTGCAGCATGTTAGCGGCCGAGCGGTTATTATAATGGATGCTGATTTGCAGCATCCTCCATCTCTAATCCCCAAATTAATGAAGGGATATGAAGAGGGGTATGATCAAGTTATTGCTCGCCGCAACCGAAAAGGAGAACGTATTTTCCGCAGGGTTTGCTCTGCCACTTATTATAAGGTGATCAATAAAGTGGTTGATGTGGAACTCAAGGATGGCGTAGGAGACTTTAGGCTTCTTAGTGAAAGAGCGGTTCAAGCGGCATTATCGTTAAACGAAGGTCAGCGTTTCTCTAAGGGACTGTTTTCCTGGATTGGGATGGAACAAAAAATAATTAATTATGACAATGTGATTCGGGAAAAGGGAGAAACGAAATGGTCTTTTTCAAAATTGCTGAATTACGGCTTGGATGGAATGGTGTCTTTCAATAACAGACCCCTCCGCGCCTGTTTTTATACCGGTACTTTTATTTTAATGCTTTCTGTTGTGTACAGCGTTATTACATTTATTCAAATCATGGAAAATGGGGTTGAGGTTCCTGGCTATTTCACCATTATTACAGCCATTCTTTTACTCGGAGGCATTCAGCTTTTAAGCCTCGGCGTCATTGGTGAATATATTGGCCGGATTTATTACGAAACGAAAAAGCGCCCGACTTATTTAATTCAAGAAACAAATATTATGAATGGAGTGCCTCATGAGAAGAACCGGCCAAGAATTTATCAGATTCATCGTAATCGGCGTAATCAATACCTTTAATTATTACCTGATTTATTTATTGCTTCATGCCGTGGCAGCATTCAGCTATATGTCTTCTCATGTCATCGCTTTTTTATTTAGTTTTGTTCTTTCTTTTTTCTTGAATTCTTACTTTACGTTTAAAGTGAGGCCAACGCTAGTAAAGTTTTTAACGTTTCCTTTGTCTCAAGCTTTCAATTTTTCCATTTCTTCTCTTTTCATGTATGTGTTCGTTGAATACTTTCACATCAGCAGTACGATTACACCGCTTCTCGCTGTATGTATAACGGTGCCGATGACGTTTGTTGTGACAGGAAAAATCTTAAAAAAAGAGAGTGTCAGTGGATGAGTAAGATGAGTAAAAAGTTGATAATACGTATATTAATCAGCAGTATACTTTTGTCGGCAGCCGCGCATTTCTTTTTTTTGCAGGAATGGTTTAACGGCCGCTTTATGGTAGGGCCTAATGATGGACTTTCACAAATGATTCCATTTAAAACATTCATTTATGAAAACTATAAACAAGGTAACTTTTTTTATTCCTGGCAATTTGGTCTTGGAGGCGGGTTTTATAGTCAGTTAGCGTACTATTTTTCAACATCTATTGTTTTTTTAGTAACAGCAGGTGCGGTTTTTTTTATGGAGTCTGTTCATCTTATTAGTCCTCCGGATCTCCGTTTCTGGATGAATGCCACTATCATTGTCAGCATTCTTCGATTAAGTTTTATTTTAATGGCAGCCACAGTGGTGTATCGTTACATGAACATTCATACAATAACGGCTTTTACAGGAGCGGCTGTTTATGGATTATCTGTTATGTATTTTCGGCATGTGATTTTTTGGGAGTTTTTTGCGGATGCGATGCTTTGGATTCCCCTTCTTGTATTGGGCGTCGAAAAAATCATTCGAGAAGAAAAGCCATTCTGGTTTATATTGACTGTTTCACTTATGCTGATCAGTAATTTTTACTTCGCTTACATAAATTTAATTTTTTTAATAATCTTTATATTATTTCGGTGGATGATTCCATTAACAGAAGATGAATTACATAAGTGGAAACAACTAAAGCTATTTTTTGTAAGCGGCTTGATCAGTCTTTGTATAAGTGCCGTTTCTTTTATACCGGCTATTTATGGATACGTTAATAATCATCGTCCTACTTACGAAAAAGAGATACCATTATTTGATTTTAGCGATAATGTTTTGTTTTCAAGCCGATATATTATTCTGCCGGCTATTTTTATTTTACTCCTATTAACCGTTTCTCTTTATCGGTATCATGTGTTTAAATTATTTGCCTATCTCAGTTTATTGTTTATTGTCCTGCATTTCAGCCCATTGGTGGGAAGTGCTTTTAATGGTTTTTCAGCTCCTCAATACCGCTGGGAGTATTTACTTTCTTTCACAGCAGGGGGGATGGTGGCAGCAGGCTTGCATTACCTAAAGGAAATGAACGTTCGTTTGGTTCTTGCTTCTGTGGCAGGTGCTGTTGGTCTGTATACTTTTAGCGCATATTCTAAACAAAGTATGCTGATGTTTACTGTACAAATGAGTGCTCTGCTTATGATGTTAGCCATTACAATTGTGCTTTTTCTTGTATTCATCGGGAAAAAAGAGAATGGCGCTATGCTAATGCTGCAAGGATGGATTTTGGTGTCAAGTATTCTTGCAGTGAATGTTTATGGGAAATATATGATGTCTGAAAAAGGGCCTCTTTATACCGTCTCCAGTGAGTTTTTGAATAGTACGGAATACAATAGCATGGAACAGCAGCAGCTGCTGGAAAAAATAAAAAAAGAGGAAGGGCATCAGCTGTTTCGAATTGATTGGATGAATGGAGTACGTAATAACACGCCCATTGTGCAAAATTTTAATGGGACGAGTTTGTATTCCAGTATTTTCAATCAAGAGTTATTGTATTTTTACTGGCATCATTTGAAAATTGATATGGGCAGAGAAAGTGTCAGCCGCTATGCTACGCTTGGCAATAGAGCTAATCTGCATGGCTTGCTGCAGGCAAATTACTGGTTGAGAGAGAAAAACAAACATATAAATGCACCATACGGTTTTGAAAAATTTGCGGAATCCAAACACTATGCTGTGTACAAAAATACAATGCCGCTTCCTTTTATAAGAACAACGAAAAATGTGTTTTCTGAACGAGATTTACAGGGCGCCTCTCCCCTCGAAAGGGAACATGCGATGCTTTCTGGGGTCATATTGAGAAGAGAAAATCAACAGGAGAACGATTACACAAAAGAAAAAAACTTTATCGATGATGTTCAGATTAAATCAAAAGGCGCAAGCTATGAAGATAACGTGTTGACGGTTACAGAAGAAACAGGAGGGCTAGACCTGATCCCTAACTGGCAGGCAACAGGGGATGGCGATTTTTATATTAGCTTTTACCTTGAAAATATAGGCGGAGAAGGGTTTTACCTTCAAGTAAACGACTACCGTACATCGAGAAAACACAGGGATTCTATATACAAAACAGGGGTAAATGATTTGATGATCAGGGTCCCGCAAAGTGACAAAGTGTCCATTCGTTTGCCGAAAGGGTCCTATATCGTAAAAGAGCTAGCGTTTTATACAGAAGATTATTTTGAACTTAAAAAGGCGGCAAAAAAACCAGCGCAAAGTCTAAAATTCGAATGGATACGAAACAAACTATCTATCGACTTTGACAATGAGTCCGGAGAAAAATATATGATATTGCCCATTCCTTATGAAAAAGGGTGGGAACTGCGAATAAACGGTGAAAAACAGCTAATCGAAAAAGCCAACTATGGTTTTACATCTTTTGCATTAAAAGAAGCAAAAAATACGATCCGTCTTATTTACTATCCTCCTTATTTTAGGCTGTCACTTTTTATAACGCTCGCTGGGCTTCTTGCCGCGGTGGTGCTTATATTATTTTTCGATAAGCGAAAAAATATCCGTTTATGATCAGGATAATGTGCAGGTTGCATGCATAGTGCTGATTTTGGAATTTGACTGGCGCTGAATAAACATTTTTAGGTTTAACTCCCGGACAATCCGTGTATAGTGCTGTGTAGTATGTATAAAAGAAAGGGGAGAGAAGATGAAGCGTTGGTTATTTTTATCTTTCGTTCTAATGGTCGTTTTTGTACTCGCTGCTTGCGGAAGTGGCAATGAAAATGGCACAGGAACAACGGGCAGCAGTGAAGAAACGGCTGGAGACGTGACAGTGAACGAAGAAGAAACGGAGACAGTAAATGCCGACAAAAAACCAGCTGAAATGGCAATAGCGGAATTAAAGAACGGGCAAGGACAAACAGTAGGAACCGCTGAATTGGAGGAAACGGATGCAGGCGTTTTAATCCGTTTTGAAGCTTCAGGACTGGATCCGGGAAATCACGGATTCCATATTCATGAAACTGGGAAATGTGAAGCACCGGACTTTGAATCTGCTGGTGGACACTTTAATCCGTCCGACGCCAGCCATGGTGTTGACCATGAAAAAGGGCCACACGCGGGCGATCTTCCTAATCTTGAAGTGGGAGCAGACGGAGCAGCTCAAACAGAAGCGACAGCTAATCAGGTGACATTAAAACAAGGGGAAAAAAACTCACTACTTAGTGAAGCGGGGACGGCGCTTGTCATTCACGCGAAAGCGGACGACAATACATCACAGCCAGCCGGTGATGCCGGTGGCCGTATTGCATGCGGCGTTATTAGTGAGGCATTACCAGATAAATAATGACGGTGTGATAACCCACAACAAAAAAAGAGCACTCCTTATATGAAATGCACCCCAATTGTTAGACAAAATTTAACAATTAGGGTGATTTTTTTTTTATATAATGTTTTACATAATGAAGCAACGATGTTTATGGGGCGCAAAAAAAAGGTTTCAGAACTCGCTTTTCGGGTAGACGAACCGGAGAAATTGAAGCATTTGCTGGAAGTTGAGTAAGCAATCAGCAAAGTGAAGATGGGCTGAAAAAGAAACATAAAAAAGAAGGCACTGTAGGAGTGCCTTCTTTTTTATCATTCAGCCTTGTTTGTCGGAGGCAGATTCCGTCTTCTTTCTTCTTCTTCTTGAGCAATAATTTCATTGTCTTCTGCATTGTCGCGCGTTACTTTTTGGGTTAAGATCGCGCCAACCGCTACTAAAATCATGACAGCAATGTAGTAGCCTTTTTCATTTAACTGCAAATTATCCGCGTTATAAAGACCGATTGAAAATAAAAAGACGCCGGCAAAAAATGTGAAGTAGGCCAGTACGGTGAAAGCGGGCGTATTTCTTTTTCTATACCGTTGCATCGTCATTCCTCCTTCGTTTATTTTAAGTGTATTCAATTTCTTTTTTAATAGAAGCTCCTATGATCATACCATAAATTCCATAAAAAGAATATTATGGACATGCAAAAACTCGTTTCTTTTGCAATTTTAAATGATGTATTTTATGGTTACCGTGAAAGAGGTGGAGATGATGAAAAAATTTGATGCGATTATTATTGGATTCGGTAAAGGCGGTAAAACACTGGCTCCGGCTCTTGTAAAGCAGGGCATGAACGTAGCCATTATTGAGCGGTCTTCCTCTATGTATGGCGGAACATGCATTAATATCGCTTGTATTCCGACGAAATCACTTGCGGAACAGGCGAAAAAATCAGTGGATTACACAGAAGCGATTTCAAAAAAAGATGACTTAACGGCCTTTTTGCGTAAGAAAAATTTTAATAACCTTGATCAAAATGATGGAATTACCGTTTTAACAGGTGAAGCGTCGTTCGTTTCGCCTTATAAAGTAAAAGTTGAAATGGAACATGAAACGGTGACATTATCTGCGGAGCATATTTTTATTAATACAGGTGCGGAGTCTATTATTCCGGACATTCCAGGTGTGAAAGAAAGTAAGCATGTGTACACGAGCACTACATTGATGGAGATAGACGTGCTGCCAGAACGACTTGTCATTGTCGGCGGTGGTTATATCGGGCTTGAGTTTGCGTCGATGTATGCGAATTTCGGTTCCGACGTCGTTGTGCTGGATAGAGGAGAAACGTTTATTCCTCGTGAAGATCGGGATATTGCGGAAGAGGTTCAGCAGACACTCGAGAAAAAAGGGATTCAAATTAAGCTAAATGTAAAAGTAAAATCAGTTGAAGAATCGATTATCACATATGAGGATGGCAACGGCGAGCATAAAATCGAAGCGGATGCAGTGCTCCTGGCAACTGGACGAAAACCGAGTACAGAAAGGCTGAATCTAGAAGCGGCTGGTGTGAATATAACCGATCGGGGTGCGGTGCAGGTCGATGAAATACTTCGGACGAATGTGCCGCATATTTGGGCAATCGGAGATGTAAAGGGCGGACCGCAGTTTACGTATATATCACTTGATGATTACCGGATTATTAATGATCAATTGTTTGGAGCGAAAAAACGGACGACGAAAGATCGGCAGTTCATTCCATATTCCGTTTTCATCGATCCGCCACTCTCACGCATAGGACTCAGTGAACAGGAAGCAATTGACCAAGGGTATGATGTGAAAATCGCTAAACTGCCGGCCGCTGCAATTCCAAGAGCACGCATTTTAGAGCAGACAGAAGGATTGTTAAAAGCCGTTGTCGATGCTAAAACGAACCATATTCTTGGTTGTACATTATTTTGTGCTCAATCGAGCGAAATCATTAATAACATTCAACTCGCTATGCAGACTGGACAGGACTACACGTTTTTAAAAGACAACATTTTCACGCATCCATCCATGAGCGAAGCATTGAATGATTTGTTTGAACAGGTCCCTAAATAACAAAGAAATTTTATTAATGAACGAAGGAAGTAAGCCCATGGTCTTTAGAGTTGGGATGAGAGCGAGGTCGAACGAGACGCGGCTTTTGGCACGTCAATCGTTCGACCTTTTTATATAACTTTACAATTATCTCCATTCATATTAACGGCTGTTTTACATTCCTTTGGTAAAATGGAAAAACGGGTTCTATGAAGGAGCTGGTTGTTCGATGAAGCGAGTGGAATTAAAAGAAGTTCGGAAATCATATGATCGCCGAATGGATATATTAAGTGGAATTGATATAACGATTGAACCGGGGGAATTTTTCGTTCTTGCCGGTCCTTCCGGCTGCGGAAAAAGCACAATCTTGCGAATAATCGCTGGATTAGAAAGTGTGACAAGCGGCGAGCTGCGCATTGGCGAAAAAAGAGCAACTCACTTGTTGCCAAGTCAGCGTAACGTATCAATGGTTTTTCAAAATGGTGTACTATACCCGCATTTAACAGTACAGCAAAATATAATGTTTGGGCTTCACGTGAAAAGGTTATCGAAAGCGGAGCAGAAACAGCGCTGCTTGGAAACCGCTGAAATACTTGGGCTGACTAAGTATTTAAAGCGTAAACCAAAAGAAATATCGAGCGGGCAACGCCAACGTGTCGCTCTAGCAAGAGCTATTGTAACGCACGCACCCATTTGTCTTATGGATGAACCGCTGTCGAATTTAGAAGCCACGCAGAGGGGGAAAATGTGCGCTGAAATCCGTCAAATTCAGCGAAAGCTCGGTATGACAGTGATCTATGTAACGAATGATCAAACCGAGGCGATGGCAATGGCTGATCGGCTGCTGATTTTAGACAATGGTGAAGTGCAACAAATTGGTCAGCCGTTTTATATGTATAATTATCCTGTGAATACATTTGTTGCTTCATTTATTGGTGAACCGCCGATGAACCTCATTGAAGCGGAAGTGAGCGGTTCGTCATTAATCGTTAATAGAAGGGTTGTTCCATTGCCGGATATGAGTGATTTGATTGGAAAACGGAAAAGGGTCATAGTTGGAGTTCGCCCAGAGAATATTCGTATCGCTAGACAGGATGAAAGCGGTTTTAACGTGATGATCGCTGATGTAAAAGTAAGAGGAACAGAAACGCTCATTACGTTTCATATGGGAAGCAGCGATCAATGGATTGCTCGCTTAGCAGGGCAATGGAATCTTGAAGCAGGCAACCTATTTTCAATCTATATTGAAAGTCAGCACGTATGTTTTTTTGACATAACTAGCAGCCAGCGTATTATTAGTCCTGCTGAAAAGCTTGCTAATTTCCGGGGAGATTTATCCAATGGGTATAGCCCTGCGCATGGAAATAGAGTGGCGGGGCTTGAGCAGGCAGTCTGGAGAGAGTAAATGTATTGTTTCCTAAAGGTCATTTTTTTTTATTTAGTGCCATCGCTTTTGTTATGTATGGTGTTTTTAATTTATCCATTGCTCCGGACGTTCTATTTAAGCAAGTATGTAACCAATGTGCAAGGAACACCTGCCACATTCGTCGATATTGAAAACTTTACGTATGTGCTCACATCACCGGCTTTTCTGACAAGTGCAAAAGCGCTTTTTTTAACCGTTCCGATCGGTGTCATTCTTGCGCTTTGTTTGGCACTTTTCACAAATTCAAAGCTGCAGGAAAATCGTTTTTTTCGCAAACTATTTTCATCGACAATAGGCATGAGTATCGCGGCATCCTTTATCATCTTGCTGTTTATATACAATACACCAATTAACATAATAAACTATATTTTAATAGCGATAGGTTATTTTGAGATTGATCCATCGACAGCGTTGCTTGTTGTTTCTAGTGTAACGATTTGGATGAATGCGGGGCTGTGCTTTATTATTTTGTTAGGCAGCTTACAAAAAATTGATTCACAGTTGTATGAAAGTGCAAGTATTGCTGGGGTAAGTGGTGCATATAAGTTATGGAAAATTATCATCCCGATGCTTTCACCGACACTATTTTACGTTATAACGGCAGCGTTTATTAATGCATTTCAAACGTTCAGTCAAATTAAGCTTTTGATAAAGGGCGGCCCGATCGAATCAACAAATGTTATCCATTATCCTTTTTATAAAGATGCATTCATCTATAATTTCGGTTTCGAAAGCGTACCGGCAGTCATTCTTTTTTTCTGCATTTTACTTATCACGATTGTGCAGTTTAAGTTCAATGAAAGAAAACTGCATTATTAGTGAGCATTCAAAAAAAGAAATCCCGTCAATTATTGGCGGGATTTCTTTTTATTATTCAGCTAGCTTATCGGCAAATGCTTTAACATACGGCGGCAGATCTGGCGGACGGCGGCTTGAGATAATGTGTCCGTCTGTAACAACTGGTTCATCGTGCCACGTTGAACCGGCATTTGTCATATCATCTTTAATGCCAGGTGTACTCGTCACGTTTACTCCGTCTAAAATATTCGCTGAAATCAATACCCATCCAGCGTGGCAAATTTGCCCAATCGGTTTTTTGGCGTCGTTCATGCTACGGACGAATTCAATTACTTCAGGATAACGTCGTAATTTATCAGGTGCCCAGCCGCCGGGAACGAGAATGGCGTCATATTCATCCGCTTGAACATCTGTAAAAGCATATTCGGATACAGCTGGAACCCCATATTTTCCAATATATTTTTTCCCGGCTTCTTTGCCGACTAGATGAACAGTTGCTCCTTCTTCCTGCAAACGTAAGATCGGATACCACAATTCCAAATCTTCAAATTCATCTTCTACAAGAGCAATGACTTTTTTGTCCGTTAAACGCATACAATCCCCTCCTAAAATCATTTACTTAAGTGTAACAGAGGTGTTGTCGAATCAAAAGGAATAACCTCACTATTTTGTTAGATAAATGGAACAAATATATTTCAGTAACGAAGGAGTGTTCAGCGATTATTCAATTTTGACGTTTAAGTTATCCATATGTTTTTTCCAGACGGTGCAGTTGTTTATCCAAAATAAAGTTGCCGAATGGAATAAAAGCCACGACAATGGCCAAAATAGGCCAAACAATGTTCCATCTTGTTTTCATTGTTACATAGGCAATGACGATGCAATATGTAACGAACAACGCACCGTGAATTGAACCAACGATGCGAACTGCTTCCGGAATGTCGAGCCCGTATTTTAACGGCATCGCAATAAAAAGCAGGACGAGCAGAGATATCCCTTCAAAATAACCCATAAATCGCAGCTTACCAATCGTCGTTTTAAGCATTGTTTCCTCCTGAGGAACCATTATTATTCTTTTAATATAACTGAAATGATGAAGAAACTCCTCTTTTTCGGCTGCCGTTCACGACATTGTCAAAAGATGATCAGTACCCTTTATGTATTCAATTGGATACAAATACCTTTTTAACTATCTGAAAACAGGGAATGATAAAAATAAAACAGATAAATGTTAAAGCTGGTGCCAATTATTCAAAAAGGGGAAGAAGCTATGCAAAAACGACCATATCCACCTGTTCAGTACGTCCTAAAGCGCCAACAGTCAATTGCTCAGCAGCCATTTGATCAAGAGTTCAGCAGCATTCCAGACCAGGCCTCTATTATGGAACCTGGATATGCTGGAACAGACCCTGCTGAGGTTCAACAAGAAATTGCCTCGGATGTTGCACGTGGTGTTGGAGCAATGACCTCCCGGGAAGCGGGTCACCTGCGATTCCGCTCCCGGCGCTAAGTAATCCGTTGAGAAAGGGCTCTCCCGTTCAATTACTCACTAAACAGGGAGAGCCCTCTTCTTGATCTTATAAAACCGCTCGTACGGGTTGAATGATGGTATTATGCAATTTAAATTACTTTAAATTACATATAAAAGATATTTTACTAATCAATAGATTACTTATTCTTATAGACAGGAAGACCGTGACAGTAGTAATATTACTATTTGTGTTTATGTTTATCATTAAAAAAAGATAGGTATTGATTGAATAATAAGTAGGTTCATTTTATTTTTTGGAAGGGTGATACAATTTTGTCGAAAAAAGAATCATTTTCATTTGTGATTGCAGTTGGTTTTATGCTGTTTGCTTTATTTTTTGGAGCAGGGAACTTAATTTTTCCAGTAATGCTTGGTCAATTAGCAGGCGATAACGCTTGGGCAGCTAATGCCGGATTCGTCGCGACTGGAGTAGGTCTTCCGTTACTTGGTGTATTAGCATTTGGTTTTTCAGGTAAAAGTGATTTACAGTCACTGGCTAGTCGAGCTCATCCTCTATTTGGCTTGATTTTTACGACAGTCCTTTATTTAGCGATCGGTCCGCTATTTGCTATACCGAGAACAGGAAGTGTTTCTTATGAAATAGGTGTGAAGCCTTTTTTAGGTGAAGATGCTGGCTTTCTTCCTTTATTAATATTCACCATTTTATTTTTCGGGATTACCTGTTACTTTTCGATGAAATCTTCAAAAATTGTAGACATTGTAGGGAAAATTTTAACTCCACTTTTATTAATTTTTATCGGAATACTTATTGTAACAGCAATCATTAATCCAATCGGGAATTTTAGTGCGCCTACTGAAAATTATATGGAACATTCATTTTTTAAAGGTTTTCAAGAGGGCTACTTAACAATGGATGCTCTTGCTTCTTTCGTTTTTGGAATCATTGTGATTAATGCAATTAAAGAAAAAGGGATTACAGACAAGAAACGAGTCATGATCACTTGTTTTAAGGCAGGATTAATCGCTGCAGGACTTTTAGCAATCATTTACACAGCTCTTACCTATATAGGTGCGGGAAGTGTGGAAAAGTTAGGCTATTTAGAAAACGGCGGAGTAGTTTTAGCAGGTGTATCCAATTATTACTTTGGTCCCTCCGGCAGAATATTACTCGGCTTAATTGTGATTGCTGCTTGTTTAACAACGAGTATCGGTTTAATCACGGCCAGTGCTTCCTTTTTCCATAAATTGATTCCTCAAATTTCTTATAATAAATTAACGATCTATTTGTCTATATTTAGCACGATCTTTGCTAATATTGGCTTAATGAAATTAATTAGCATTTCTGTTCCCGTATTAGTAGCTATTTATCCGTTAGCTATTTGTTTAATGTTTTTAACATTCATTCACACATTGTTTAAAGGAAAATCAGAAGTTTATCTTGGTAGCCTCTTATTAACTTTCATTGTCAGTTTCTTTGACGGGTTAAACGCAGCCGGAATAGAAATTCAAGCAATTAATGAGTTATTTACAGCTATTCTTCCTTTACAAGCAGTGGGATTAGGCTGGATCTTTCCGGCCATCGTGGGAGGTATAATCGGGTATTTGTTTAGCGGGATAAGCAAAAAAAAGACAGTCTTCTAATTGAGCAAGGGACTGACTTTGATAAGTGACAACATTCATCCGTGAGAGGTGTACAGTTCCTTAACCGGTGGATGTTAAACGTACAATAAATCAAGAAAAGCCTGAAGAACAGATAAACGTTTCTTCAGGCTCTTTTTTGAACTTATAAAAATCGTCTTCGTACGTCCGGTGACGGCAGCATACAGTGATCTTCTTTTTTGCCGAACCATTTGTAACGATTTCGGGCAATAAAGTCATAAAAGGCGTTTCGAATTGGAGCCGGGAGGATTAGAAACGCATACAATAGCTTCCATCCACCGCTTAAATGTTTGCAAATGTGCAGAGCCGCTGATGACTTGAAATATGCTTTTCCATCCTCAATCAGCATAATGCTGTCCATATCAGCTGGTACATCATACTTTATCAACAATTCCTGACCGACATCGCTTTGCAGCGATGCGAAGTTAAAGTAGCCTTTCGAATCACGCTTTATAATAAACTGTACACTGGAATCACAAAAGTTACATTCTCCGTCAAATAGTACAATGGCACTCATTTATTATGGCCTCCTCTTCACAAGAGTATCTTCTTACTTAAGTTAACCGCTTTTGTACAGTTTGAAACAAAATTGTTATTTGTAATAGACTGTATATAAGAAAATAGCGTTCAGCTATAAAGGAAAGGCTGAACGCTATTTTTTATTTTTTCTCAAAAAGACAAAAGCCCCCGCCGATAGTAACAAAAGCCCGGTCAAAAGCAAGCCTCCTGCTGGAGAAAGCGAAAGGATACCTACTGCAGTCGAGCCCGCAACGACACCTAAAGAGAAAAATGCGTAAAAATAGCCGTATGCTTTGCCACGATGCTCCGGTTCAACTGCGCCGACTAATAATGAATTAATTGAAGGAAATAAAAAGGCAAAACCGACACCGTATAAGCCCATTAGTGCATAAAGAAAAGCGATGCTTTCACTTTGACTGATAAGAAGCAAGCTTGCTCCCATCGTCGCAATGCCAAATGAAAATGTTGATTCGGGCCTTAATCGGTCAAAGAGTGAGTTGATCGGCAAAAGAAACACAAGAATCGCTACAATGCCAAATGTACTTAAAAGAAGGCCGCTTGTTTGTGTGTCATGCCCGAGATGGATGACTTTAAGCGGCAGCATGTAAGCAAGCACCCCTTGCGAAAACATAAGCAAAAATGCGCCCGTAAACGATTTTAACACATCCGTGTTTTGGAAAAGGGTCTGTGCCATTTTTTCTTTTTCTTGATCGTGTGGCAGAGCAAGCGTAACCGGTTTGCGCAAAAAGAAAAGAGCGAGTATACCTAAAAGAAGCATGGCGCAGGCTGTGATACTCAGCACCGTTGTCTCACTCGTTCGACTGGCTACGATGCCGCTGAATGCAGGTCCAATAATGGCAGCAAGACCGACAAAAGCCCCTGAGATTGCAGCGCCTTTCCCTTTTTCTTCTTTTGCAGTTACATTAGCCAAATAGGTAAATGCTGCGGGTGTAATAAAACCTGCCAGCAAACCGTGCACAAAGCGAATCGCTAGAAGTGACCAAGCATTCTCCACTGTCTGATAAAACAAAAGAGCGGTTCCCGTTGCTAAAAGCCCCGTTACTAGAACAAGAAACGGTCCTTTTTTATCCGTTAAAAAACCAGATAATAAATTTCCAATTGTGTTGGAGAAGGAGTACATCCCGACGACAAGCCCAGTTAAAAAAGGAGTTGCACCAATTGATTCCGCAAAAGGACTCATAATCGGCAGCTGGGTGAATAAATCAAAAAATGAAAAAAAGACAATGAGATAGACGAATTTGTGCATAAACATAGCCGCCTTTATATAAAATGATATAAAACTATCATCTGTTACATAATGAGCAAGTGTCAACTAATTTCATAGAATTCAGTGAATTTAGTTTGTTTATCGACGAGATTCAAGTAAACTATGTGAAAAATGACCGGATGATAAAGTGAAATGTCATTCAGTGGGGGTTTAGGCCCATAGGATGTGGGTCATGCAGACGTTGTCACAGGACGTGACGGTTTTAGTCTGCGCTCTGCTTCCCCATTGAATAAAGAGGAACTCAGGTAAGAGCGCCGAGTCCTCGAGGCAATACCTGAGTGACTAGGCTCAGCCTGACCCGTTAATGCGGGATAAAAAGGAAAGAGGGATGAATATGAAGCAATCACTTAAAACGCTTATCCATACAGCACAGCACCCGGAAGAAGCAGATCTTATTGTTCAAAATGGCAAAGTTGTCGATGTGTTTTCTCTTGAAACATTTGATGCAGATGTTGCTATTAAAGACGGATACATTGTCGGCATTGGTACATATAAAAAAGGAAAAAAGATGATTGATGCAGCAGGCAAGTATGTTATGCCGGGCTTTATCGACGGACATATTCATATTGAATCGACGATGGTGACGCCGACAGAATTTTCACGGGCACTATTAAGACACGGTGTGACTACAGTCGTAACAGATCCGCATGAAATTGCCAATGTAGCAGGAACGAAAGGCATTCAATATATGCTGGACGATGCAGAAAATGCGGAGATTGATATTATGATAAAACTGCCATCTTGTGTACCAGCGACACCATTTGAGCAAAATGGAGCCACATTGACGGTGAATAATTTACGCCCGTTTCTTAACCATCATAACGTGATCGGATTGGCAGAAGTAATGGACTATCCGTCCGTGTTGAAAGCAGAGGATAGAATGATAGACAAAATCATAATGGCGATTGATCATAATCTGACAGTGGATGGACATGCGGCGGGTTTGTCAGATGAGGCGCTAAATGTATACAGTACAGCGTCGATCCGCAATGATCATGAAGCAGTGACGGCCATTGAAGCAAAGTCCCGTGTGAGAAGAGGCATTCATGTCCTTGTGAGGGAAGGGTCTGCAGCAAAAGACTTGCTGGCTATTTTACCGAGTATTAACGAGAGAAACAGCACGCGGTTTTCATTTTGTACAGATGATAAGCATCTGGATGAGCTAGTGGAAGAAGGAACAGTCAACTATGCGGCACGGCTCGCGATTAAGCACGGGCTAGATCCGCTTATTGCGATTCAAATGGCGACGATCAATAATGCAGTCTGTCATCAGCTGACTGATAAAGGAGCCGTGGCACCGGGCTATGCGGCAGATTTGCTGATTGTGGAAGATATAAAGGAATTGCGTCCAACGGTCATTTTAAAAGGTGGAAAGGTCGTTGATGCAAATACGCGGCAGACGAAGCGGGCAGCGATTCCGGCTTCGGTTAAGCAATCAATCAACATGAAAAAGGTAGATAAAAAGTCGTTGCGAATTCCACTTCAAGAAGGACAAAAAGCGAGGATTATTGAAGTATTGCCAGGGAAATTAATCACGAATAAGATAGTTGAAAAGGTAAAGGTAAACAATGGCTTTTTTGAAGCTGAAGCGAAACGGGATCAGCTGAAAATCGCGGTGTGCGAACGGCATCATGCGACGGGCAGTGTCGGCGTGGGAATAGTGAAAGGATTGAGTTTGAAAAGTGGTGCGATTGCTTCAACGGTTGCACATGATTCTCATAACCTTGTTGTCGCAGGTACAAATGATGAGGATATGCTCATAGCCATTGAAGCAATTGAACAGATGCAAGGGGGTCTCATTGTTGTGGATCAGGGGAAAGTACTGGCTGCCGTTCCACTTCGTGTCGGCGGCATTATGTCGGAAAAGCCTTACGAAGAAGTCGTTAAGGAATTGCATCATTTGAATGAACAGCTTTACGTTGTGGCAGAAGGATCACAAAATATTTTTATGATTTTATCGTTTTTATGCTTGCCGGTCATCCCGCATGTAAAGCTGACGGATAAAGGATTGTTTGATGTTGACTCGTTTGAGCATATTGATGTGGGATGTGAAGGTTAGTGGATAGAAAAAGTAGAAAAACAGAAGATGGTTTAACCCCATTCACTATGGAAGTCGTACGGATTTTAAAAGAAATTCCTCCAGGATACGTCGTCACGTACGGACAAGTTGCACGAATGGCAGGCAGTCCACGTGCTGCCCGTCAAGTTGTCCGTATTTTGCATTCAATGAGTCAGAAATACGGTTTGCCGTGGCATCGAGTTGTCAATGCAAAAGGGGAAATCGCTGTTCCAAACGATGATTCACGTGAAAAGCAAAGGATGCTGCTTAAAGCGGAAAGTGTATCATTTACAAAGGATGGACGCGTGGATTTGGCACAGTTTGAGAAATAGGTTCCTTTGCGTGACGGTTACAGCGCTAAAGCTAATAATTGGAAGCTCTCACCTTAAAGTGAGAGCTTTTTTAATCTTTATCCTATTTAATACGTCAATTTATACAAGAAAAAGAAAATGAAGCGTATATTATATAAACTTCACAGATGGGAGGATGGTGAGTATAGAAAAAAAAATCAATAGCTCGTATAGAGAAAAAGTAAGAATACTCGCAGCAGAGTTTGATAAAACAGCCATCGAACGCGATGAACGAGGCGGGACGGCAAAAAAAGAGCGTGATCTTATTCGTGAAAGCGGGCTTTTGGCTCTTATCATCCCGGCTGAGTTCGGGGGTTGCGGTGAAAACTGGAAAACCATTTTTCAGATTATCCATGAATTTGCCCGGGTAGACGGATCAATTGCACATATATTTGGCTATCACTTTTTATCACTTGTATCTACACAGTTATTCGGTTCCGAGCGGCAGAAAGAATTCCTTTATAAAGAAACGGCAGAAAAAAACTTGTTTTGGGGAAATGCATACAACCCTCGTGACGGTCGTTTAATGATCAAACAGGCAGATCATGAATGGCTGCTTCAAGGGGAAAAAAGTTTTTGTTCAGGCGCAACAGATTCCGACCGACTTCTTATTTCTGCTAAGAATATCGAAAGCAATCAGACTGTTTTGGCTGTCATTCCAACGAGCAGGAAAGGCGTTGCTGCAGAAAGTGATTGGGATGGGTTTGGCCAACGTCAAACGGACAGTGGGACCGTCCGCTTTCAAAATGTTCAATTGAAAGAGAGGGAGATTCTTAAACATTATCTTCAGTTTCCAGACAGTGTATTCCCAACAATACGTACACATATCGCTCAAATGATTCTTGTTCACGTTCTGCTTGGAATGGCAGAAGGGGCATTGGAAGAAGCGAAACAATATACGAAACATAGCAGTCGCGCATGGCTTACATCCGATACCGTTGAAGCTGCCCGCGATCCATATACAATGCGCCAATATGGTGATTTATATGTACAGTTGAAGGCATCGGCTGCTCTTGCTGAAAAAGCAGGTGATGTCTTGCAGGCTGCGTGGGAGAAGGAATGGTCTTTGACGGAACAGGAACGCGGAGAATGCAGTATTGCGATCGCAACGGCAAAAGTCATGACAGCAAGGACGGCTTTAGAAGTAACGAACCGGATCTTTGATGTAATGGGCGCAAAGTCGGTATCGGTAAAATATCGATTTGACCGCTACTGGAGAAATATTCGAACACTTACATTGCATGATCCGATTGAATACAAATTACGTGATATTGGGAACTTTATTTTAAACGATCAGCTGCCTGAAATTACACCGTATTCATAAAAATAGTGAACGTTTGGAAGGGTGTTATGGATCATGGAAGTATTTTGGTTTATTCCTACCAATGGAGATGGCCGTTATTTAGGCAGCGGAGAGGGTGCAAGGGCTGCAAGCTATGCGTATTGCAAGCAAATTGCGCAGGCGGTTGATGAATTGGGATACGGTGGTGTATTGATTCCAACCGGGAAATCATGTGAAGATGCTTGGATTGTTGCTTCAACGCTTGTTCCTGTTACAAAAAGCGTAAAATTTCTCGTGGCGGTAAGACCGGGGCTAATGTCACCAGCTGTGGCTGCCCGCATGGCGTCGACGCTTGACCGTTTTTCTCAGGGAAGACTGCTTATGAATGTTGTAGCAGGCGGAGATCCAGTTGAATTGGCCGGAGAAGGCTTGTTTTTAAACCATGATGAACGATATGAACTAACAGATGAATTTTTAAATGTGTGGCGAAAACTGCTACAAGAGGAAGTGGTTACTTTTGAGGGAGAACACATTCAAATTGAAAAAGGCACCGTCCTTTATCCGCCTGTCCAAAATCCATATCCGCCGCTTTATTTTGGCGGTTCGTCTCCCGCAGCAATGAAAATAGCTGCCGATCACATTGATGTTTATTTAACGTGGGGGGAGCCGCCAGACCAGGTAAAAGAAAAAATAACAAAGGTAAGAAACCTTGCAAAACAAACGGGTAAAAAAATAAAATTCGGCATCCGTCTTCATGTTATCGTGAGAGAAACAGGAGAAGCCGCCTGGGAAGCAGCGGAAGAGTTAATCAAACATGTTGATGATGAAGCCATTGCCTCTGCCAGAAAAGTATTTGCCCGAATGGACTCTGAAGGACAAAAAAGAATGAGCCAGCTTCATAACGGAGATCGATCTAAGTTAGAAATCAGTCCGAATTTGTGGGCAGGTGTTGGACTTGTTCGAGGAGGGGCAGGTACAGCCCTTGTCGGCGATCCGGATACAGTAGCCGCACGAATGAAAGAGTATGCAGACCTAGGTATTGACACATTTATATTGTCAGGCTATCCCCATCTCGAAGAAGCGTACCGGACAGCAGAACTTCTTTTTCCGAAACTGCCCTTAAATAAAAAGAACGATCCAAATGAGCGAACTTACATGAGTCCGTTTGGAGAAATGAGTGTAAAAAAACAAACGTAATGCAAAGAAGATTATAGTTAAATTGAAACAGCTAAGAAAGCCGGAAATGATCGAAATCACCGAAATAACTTCTGCTATCCTCTAGTGTTTTGAACCTTTACCCAATATATAATTTTTCATACACGATCAGAGCAGTTACTGGAAACACAATCCTTTAGTTGGAGCAGCACATGTTTTTAAAGAGTCGAATGGACACTACTGAACAAATAATCATACTTTAATGAAAGCATATTCAAGCAGATAGAATGCTCTTTCTTAGTCCTTTTGGTGAAATGGCGGCGATTGAAAACGAAGAGAAGAACCGCCAAAATTACATGAAAGAGGGAGAAATATGAAAAAAAAGAATGGAAATGACCCAACCGGTTTTTTGCAAACGGCTGTCTTACTAGCCAAAGAATTTGCAAAGGACGCAGCAGAACGCGATAAGATCGGCGGCACGGCTAAAAAACAACGGGATGCTTTACGGGAAAGTGGATTGCTCACGATTTTAATTCCTGCTGAGTATGGCGGCGAAGGCCAGCCTTGGTCTGTCGTTCTTCGAATCGTTCGAGAGTTGGCCAAAGCGGATGCTGCTCTTGCTCATTTATATGGCTATCATTTCTTACATTTGACCAATCCCCATGTCGAAGGCTCAGAAAAACAGAAAACATATTATTATACAGAATCAGCCAAAAACAATTGGTTTTGGGGAAATTCCTATAATCCAATCGAGCCTACTTTAGTGGGAAGAAAGAAGGGCGATCAATTTATTATCAATGGCTACAATACGTTTAGCACAGGCGCTCAGGATTCCGATCGATTGTTAATTTCATGGGTGGAGGATCCTGGCGATAAAATTGCGTATGTAGGCGTTATCCCAACGAATCGGGCAGGCATAACAGTAAATGATGACTGGGATGGAATGGGTCAAAGGCAAACAGACAGTGGCTCTGTCACCTTTGAAAATGTAGTAGTAGAAGCAGACGAAATTTTTGATGACACGGAATCAAACAAGGTGCCGTTCACTACATTTGATGCGATTATCTCACAAATTGTTTTAGCGAATGTATTTGTTGGAAGTGCAGAGGGAGCATTAGCAGAAGCACGCGAATATACATTAAAGAAATCACGGCCTTGGTTTATGTCTGATTATGAAAAAGCCATTGACGATCCTTATATTCAACGAAGATACGGTGACTTTTGGATCGATGTGCAGGCAGCAATTCAATTAGTAGAACATGCGGGGAAAAAGGTGGATGAAGCTTGGGCGAAAGACAGGAAATTAACGGAAGAAGAACGTGGGGAAACCGTCATTTTTACAGGCGCAGCCAATGCGTTTGGAACAAAGGTGGCTCTTGATCTTACAAGCAGTATGTTTGAGGTTATGGGAGCGCGGTCTGCGACAAGAAAAAATAATTTTGATCGTTTTTGGCGAAATGTACGGACTCATTCTCTCCACAATCCAATAGAATATAAACGAAAAAATATTGGACATTGGGTATTAACCGGGGAGTATCCAATACCGAGTGGTTATTCTTAATCCTGAGGCTCAGCTGTAGAATGTTGTTGATGTTGGGCCCACGTTAGCTCTAGCTCTATGAAACGTTTAGAGGAACCTGCTCCTACGTTTCATAGAGCTAGAGCAGTCTTTCAGCGAAGGCTAAAAGGCGTAAAGGAACCGTGGTCCCCCGGACGAAATGAGCGCCATTTAAAAAAGCTTTTATATACAGGGCATCAATCAATAAACAAAAGAGTTGTCTCAACAATTGAGACAACTCTTTTGTTTCATTAAAATCGACACAGCTTCTTCGTTTCGATACAATAATGAAAAAGTATAGTGAATTTGAACACGGGAGTTGAAAAGATGCATAGAAATCCAGCATTGCACCAATTTTTACGAGAGCGGGCATGGGACTTAACGGAAGAGTGGTATGCGTCTCTTGATCGATCAAAAGTTGCCGGTATATACGCTTCGACGGATCCGCTTGCCATCCAGCAATTAAAACAGCAAAACTTTGCTTTCCACGAGCATTTATGTGAAGTCTTTATTAAAGAAGAACAGGAATTCTTTGAAGGTTTTAACGATTGGATACTTCAAGTTGCAAAAGATCCTGAGCATTTGAATACACCAAATTATATTATTCTTGGCGAGTTTTTAAACACGCAGGAACAATACCTCAATTACATAGATAAATTTGTACAGCAGAACGAAGGAATCTACTCGAATGAAGAAGTGAACCGCTGGATACGGATGATCATTAAAGCGTTTGGAAAAGTAATGAAGCGCTTCATAAAGGAAGAACACAAATTTTCACACGTAAAACTTCGCAGTCAGCAAGAGGTTATTCATGAATTGAGTACACCAGTCATCGCGCTGGAAAATCACAAAGGGCTGCTCCCTATTGTAGGCTCTATCGATACGGAACGGGCACAATACTTGATGGAACAGGGCCTTAGTCAATGTGCAGAAAAACAAATTAAGCATTTATTTATTGATCTATCTGGTGTAGCGATCGTTGATACAATGGTTGCGATGCAAATTTTCCGCTTGATTGATGCATTGAAATTAATCGGTGTAAAAACGACATTATCCGGTATTCGACCGGAAGTAGCGATGACATCCATTCAACTCGGACTGAATTTTAACGACCTTGATATTACTGGCAATTTAATGCAAGCATTGAAATAGTAATTCACATTTTTTTGTAGGGAGCTTCAATGTAATTGAGCGAGACGATAGTGTGAAATGAAAAAAAAAATGTAATGGCTTGCTTATTTTATTTAAAGCTGTTATTCTAAAGAAGAATTATTTTTGTTCGAAAAGTACAAGTGCTGTAAAGCTTATTGTCTTGATATTGCTTTGAGCAGGAATAGTATTATATTGTGCACATCGCACATCGGGAGGCAACATAACATGGAACAAGGTAAAGTAAAATGGTTTAACGCAGAAAAAGGTTTCGGTTTCATCGAGCGCGAAGCTGGAGACGATGTATTCGTTCACTTCTCAGCTATTCAAGGCGAAGGCTACAAATCTTTAGACGAAGGTCAAGAAGTTACGTTTGAAGTTGAACAAGGCCAACGTGGACCACAAGCAACTAACGTACAAAAAGCATAATCCATATAAACTTCGTAAAAAGGCAATCTCATTTGAGATTGCCTTTTTGGTGTATGTAAATGGATGCTAACAGATAAGAGTACATAATAAATGAGCCGGTAATTATAAACAAAACTCCCACTGCATCAAGCACAGTGAGAGTTCAATTATTGAAAAAGTTCTCTGTATAATACGGCTGTGATTCTTCATTAAATGCCACTCCGACACCTAAATAGCCAAAATCATTGCTTAAAATATTTTTCCGGTGACCGGCTGAATTCATTAATCCCTCATGGGCAAAGACGCTGCTGTACTGTCCATAAGCCAAATTTTCTCCGGCGGCCATAAAGTGAATCCCATCGTCTCCCATCCTATCAAAAGGAGATTCGCCTTTTAAGTTTGTATGATCAAAATAGTTATTCTCTGCCATGTCAAGACTGTGATCACGGGCTGTTTCTCTTACGTGATCATCCCATGTTAATACGGGCAATCCGTGCATAACGCGTGCAGCATTTGTCACATCGAACAGCTGATATTCAAGTCCTTCTTTTAAAGAAGCACTTCCATCTGCGTACATGGAATCTTTCGTTGTTTCTAGCTTTTTATCGATAATTTGAATGGCGGTCACCGTGCTGTCTTCATGAATGTCATAAAAAACGGTCACGTAATTATCATCAAGCTGGAAGTAATCATACTCGTCTGTTTCATTTAAAATATAATGTGTTAATCCTTTACGCAGTTTATCCATCGGTTCACCTAAATTCGCACGAACGGTTTCCTTTGGCGTATTCAGTGCAATATCAACAGTGGATGAGATTAAATCATGGTTCGTATAGAGACCGTTTACCTGATCTTTCTCATCGTAAGACACCATCATGAAATTTTGATAGTTTTCGTGATAGGCATACCAGTCTGTCCCATATTCATTTTGCGAATGGCGTTTCGGCGGACCGATTTTTTGCTCAACATCTGCTCGCGTATCCCCAACTTGTACATTGTAGATAGAAAACGTCTGTGAATCCGGCGTAGTAAGCGTTGGTTTTTTGACCTGTACAATAGATTCGGCTCCAACCCCAACCCAGTTTTCAACTTTGCTTTTCACTGTGTCAACCGCATCAAGTACCATAGGGCTTTCCCGAATCTGTTCCATTTGCTCGCCAATTACATCCATAAATGATAAATCAATATAAGACTCTACGAAATCATCCCAAAGCGGCCTTGTATTATAAATCACTACGAGCAGCAATATAAGTTGAAATAACCTTTTCAATCACTCACTCTCCATTCTTCTTTCATTGTACCGAAAACAGCTTGAAATTTCACGTAAATCGATAGCAACGGAGCGGAAAATGAAATGGTAAAATAACCTATTTTTACTTTACTTGTACATTTTAATAGACAGGTTATGAAGCGCGTCTTTTTTCAATAACATGCTGCCGACTTTCTTGCCAAGGCAGTGCATCTTTGAAAAAGAGAAATATTTCAATCAGGAGAAGACTGATCAGCACAGGCACACCCGATTCAATGACGATACGTTGAATGGATAAAAGGACCGAGTGATATCCGGATAAATCGATATTAAGTGTAAAGACATAAAATGTTCCGAATGTGAAGTTACGAGCCCATTGAGACACGTGATAACGGCCAATGGCCTCATTAAGAGTGTATTTATTTAACCGTATGGCTACTCGCCAGACCTCGATGCCTTCAATGATAATAAAGAGAGCAGCAGCCCAAATCCACATCAGAAAAATAATAGTAGCAGGGAATGTACCGGATATAATGGAGGCTATACCGGTAATAGACATAGCCCCATGAACGATGCAATTCGTGTTTTTCCATCCATCGGATAATTGATGCTGCTGGAAAGACTTAAAGCGAATCATCATTAACGCAAAGTTAATAAAATACAGGGTGAGACCGATGAAAATCCCTGCCTGGCTTATGTGCTGTAAAATAGGATTATGAAATAAAGTATTAAAGACGATAATAAGCGATTGAGTGCTGACAGTCGATAGAAAAACGATGCCGTGTACACGCTCATAGTATTTTGCTGAAAAAATAACTTTGTAGCTTTTGATGCATAAAAAAAAGTAAAAAGCCCAGAGTCCAGTATTTAATAAGGTTACCGTAAAAATGATATTTTTGAAAAAAGGATATTGATGATACAGGACGAGACATAAAATAGATGTAGAGGCAACCCACGTACCAACCGCAAAGCTTTGGACAGGGTGCGTTAAATATCGTTTTCGAAATACGCCTTTAAATGCAGCCTTCATAAATGATCCGATAAGGAACAGCCAGATGGTAAAAAGTAAAAAATCAACAAGATAAGTTGGGATAACAAAAGGGATGTTAAATTGCGGTGTGACACCTATAAGGAAAATACCGATGGCCATAACCATTGCGCCATATGACGCATCAATACGGTTGCCGCGAAACATCGGTGATTTAACAATGAGCAGGACGGAAAACAAAAAAAGCGCGAATATGACTCGGTGCAACCAAAAAACCTCCTATGTACAGATGACTTTACTTGTTTTTAGATAAATAAGTATTTAAAATACATGTTTAATAGAATAGACCTATCATATCAACCGAAAAAAAAGGCGTCAAGATGAAGTTACTCTATCGTTTAGAATCAAGTAATCTTTTTACTTTCTTTCTATTTTGTTTTCTTTATTCTAAAATAAGAGAAGCAAACAGGATCTAACATCATACTAGTGAGAAGCAAGCGTTTCAAAATAGAAAAGAGGAATGAATATGAATGGACAAAACAGAAATGACATTAAACCAGGAATTGAAGTAAACATTATACTGAAAAAGGATCAACGGAACGGCACAAAAACACGTGGAATTGTGAAAGATATTTTAACAAACTCAGGTTTTCATCCGCATGGAATTAAAGTACGATTACAGGATGGACAGGTCGGACGCGTGTGTGACATTTTATCGCAAATTAACGAGCAGTAAGATCCGCGCATTGTTTAACATAGCATATAAAAAAGAAACGATCTCGCAAAGCAGCGAGATCGTTTCTTTTTGTTCAAATCCAGAATGGTTCCTGTACTTTTTTCAATGTGTTTACACTAATATCAAATAATTCTTTTTCACGTTCACTTAGTGGAATTTCGATGACTTCGCGCACACCTTGACGGTTTACAACAGCAGGAACACCGATGTACACATTTTTATGACCGAATTCGCCGTCTAGCAGAGCAGAAACGGTTAGAATCACATCTTGGTTTTGCAGGATTGCACGGGAAATACGGGTTAAACCCATCGCAATCCCATAATACGTAGAGCCTTTTGCTTCAATGATTTTGTAGGCCGCATCACGAACTTGGACAGCAATTTCAATCATTTTGTCTTCTAGATTTTCAGTATGATCACGAGCTGCATAATCTTTCAATGGAATACCGGAAATATTGGCGCTGCTCCAGACTGCTACTTCTGTATCGCCGTGCTCCCCGATAATAGATGCATGGATACTTGTTGGAGAAACACCGAAGTGATCACCAAGCAAATAACGAAAGCGGGCAGTGTCGAGAATAGTACCTGAACCGATGACCCGCTCTTTCGGCAGACCGGAAAATCGCCATGTCGCATATGTCAAGATGTCGACGGGATTGGTGGCGATGAGGAAGATACCATCAAAGCCAGAATCCATTACTTGTTCAACAATATTTTTAAAGATTACCATATTTTTTTTGACAAGCTCAAGACGTGTTTCACCAGGTTTTTGATTCGCACCGGCACAAACAACGATGAGTGCTGCGTCCCTACAATCCGTATAATCACCAAATCTTACTTTTGTTGTAGTCGGTGCATAAAGGACGCCGTGATTTAAGTCCATTACATCGCCTATTGATTTTTTTTTATTTAAATCAATGAATATAAGTTCATCGCATACACCCTGGTTCAGCATAGAGAATGCATAACTTGAGCCAACTGCACCTGTACCGATAAGGACGACTTTATTGCCTTTAATATCGATCATCCAAACACTCCTCAATTTTTAAAGTAAGTTGACTTATAAATGTGCAAGATTTCAAAAGTTGATTATAGAACGTTAATTATCAGATTGCCATCGCGTTTCAAACTGAGTAAAGTGTTTGGAAATGGAGTGAAATGGCCCAAAAGCCGAGAAATACTACTTCCAATAAAGTGAAACTTCATTCAGTGGGGGGTTTCTTCATCCCTCACTGAATGTTAGTTGAACCAATCGGGCTTTTACGGGCAGTTGATCCCTAACGAAGCGTTCTTTTCTTTTAGAAATCTTGAAGTGGAGGGTCTTACTGCCCGTTAATGCGGGATAAAAAATTTAGTCTCTGTCGCCGCCAAGAAAGTCAAACATACCTCCAAGTCCGCCTTCACCTTTGGAACCGCCATTTTGTGGCATTGCAGCAAAGACACGGCTGGCGAGACGGCTAAACGGAAGGGATTGTACCCACACGGTTCCTGGTCCGCGTAATGTAGCTAAAAATAGACCTTCTCCCCCAAATAATGCTGTTTTCACTCCGCCAACCATTTCGATATTATAATCAACTTCACCTGTCATCGCGACAAGACAGCCTGTGTCGATGCGGATCAATTCGCCCGGTGCCAGAGTCTTTTTGTAAATTGTTCCGCCAGCATGAACGAATGCCATGCCGTCGCCTTCTAACTTTTGCATGATGAAACCTTCACCGCCAAAAAAACCAGTGCCGAGTTTACGCTGGAATTCAATGCCAACAGAGACGCCTTTTGCTGCGGCTAAAAATGCATCTTTTTGACAGATGATTTTTCCATTCATTTCACTTAAATCCATTGGGATAATTTTGCCTGGATAAGGAGAAGCGAATGAAACATGTTTTTTCCCGTGACCTTCATTCGTAAAGGTTGTCATAAATAAACTTTCGCCCGTCAGCACCCGTTTGCCGGCCCCCAAAAGCTTGCCCATCAATCCACCGCCACTCTTCGAAGACCCGTCTCCGAAAACCGTCTCCATTTTAATGTCGTCATCCATCATCATTAAACTGCCTGCTTCAGCGATAACCGTTTCTTTCGGATCGAGCTCTACTTGAACAAACTGCATATCATCGCCAAAAAGCTCATAATCAATTTCATGGTTGTTCATTTTGTCAAGCCTCCTTTATTGTCAAATAGTAGTACGAGCAAAAAAGGAAAAGGTTTCAGAATAATTGAAAAATGATAAACAGAAAGAAGTATAGGACATTGCAAAATAAAGGCATCTAGCTCCATGATGGATGTACAATCAGGGTCGTGTATCAAAGATTCCTGTTTTTTTATTTGGACAATAGCGCGGACAATATCTCCAAATGGGCGAATGAAGCAGTACAACATCTTGCTTCCCGCATATAATTACAGAGACTTTCTAAACAGGAGGAGAAGAACGAATGGATAAAGAAATACTATGTTCTTTAGTTGGCAAAGCTGTAAAGGTAAACCGTGGCGGTCATGATTCGAGAGTTGGACTATTGCTGGCAGTTGAGGAAGATTACTTTGTACTACTCACTAAAGAAGACGGTGTTCTTTATTATAAAGGCCACCACGTCAAAAGTTTGACAAACAATTTGAAAAAAGGTCTCGATTTCAAACTGGATGTACCGGAAGATTTTGAATATATCGAGGGCCATTGTTTTCAAGATGTACTGTGCGGTTTAAAATATCACTGGGTTACAGTTAATCGTGGCGGTCATGAGAAATATGAAGGTGTGCTGGATGATGTGCATGATGAGTATATTACAGTGGTTGCAAACGAAGAAGTTATTCGCATCGCCATGTTCCATATTCGCAATATTAGTTATAATCTGAAAGTTGAAGATTGTGAAGATGAAGAAGATAAAGATAAAAAAGAAAATGAAGAAAATAAAGAGGGAAAAAAGGAAAATAAAAGCGAATAATTATCGTTTCGTATAGACTGTGTGACCGGTACAGCCACTTTTGAATTAGGGGAAGAGACAAGGAATTGTTTCATGTTCTTAAATTCATTTAAAGTGGCTTTTCTCAATTTTTTTAAAAAAAGGGATAAAACCTGTGAGGGGGTTAGTCATGTCGAGCCCTTATTTTTCAGAGACACTTAGAGAGCTTATCGGGTATTCAATCGGCATTTTTTCAAAGGATGGCGTTTTACTGAAAGGAAGTTTGGTTGACGTTAAAGAGGATTATCTTATTTTGCAGAACGAGAAAGAAGAGCACTTTTATCATCATCTTAATCAAATAAAGTCCATTTCAAAAAACACAAAAGATTTTCAGATAAATAAAATAAATCATAATTATATGCAGGCAGAGAAGTTACAGGAAATTTTAGAACTATGTAAACGAAGATGGGTCACAATTAACTGTTATCAAGATCAAGTACTGACTGGTTTTCTTAGCAACGTCTTTGATGACCATCTTATTTTAATTAGTGGTGAAGAAAAGGTTATTATACAAAATTCTTATATATCCACTGTTTTTTCAGGATGTTATGAAGAAATTAATTCTAACGTAACGAACAAGTCCAATGAAAATGAGGCAGCTGCCACTAACGAGGCATTAGCAGATAATGCAGCTAAAGACGAAATAGTTGTAATTAGTGAGGCGGAAGCAATGGATGATGCGACTAAAGACGAAACAGCTGTAACTAACGAGACAGAAGCAACAGTTCGCTTAGAGGTACGGCAACATCAAGATGAAATGGAACAAAAAGAAGAGTTGGACGATGATCAAGTAGAGCTGGTGAATCCATCTTTTGAAGCCGTGGAGGAAGCAGCAAACGAAGCGAATTCACTTACTGCTGAATCTACTTTCCGAAAAAGTCGTACAGAAAAATCTACATTCAGAGAAAAGGAAATAGAGGAAATGGACTATACTTTGTTCGATCGAAAACTTCGGTCAAACCTAATTGCCCGTAAAAAAAGGGCACAAATGCCTCGAGAAGAAGAGAGTAATTCGTCTGCTAAAAAGAACAAAAAATTAAAATACAGCAAAAAGAAGGAAAGACTGCAAGTAGAAGAAAAACAAGAGTTCGTACAGCCTGTTTTGACACAGGAAGAAAAAGAAAAAATTCTTGAAACACAATATTATTCACTGATGAAGCATGCGGAAAAGTCTCAAAATTATTCACTCATGAAACAGGCACAAAGGGATTACATGAAGTTAAAAGAAAAAAGAATGCAGCGGGAACGAATAAAGCAGTAATAGCAGGCTGTGTTTTTTTCTTTCTTTTTGAATATATGGCTTTAAGAAAGGGGCAAGAAGGAGGTTAGTTCATGAAGTTACTCAAAACATATATGGGAGAGTTCATTCACCTGGAACTTATAGGGAAAAGAGAAGTGTCGGGTGTATTAGTTGATCTTGGCAGTGATGTTCTTGTCCTGCGTAAACAAGATGAATTTTATTATATTCCCTTATTTCATATTCGAGAGATACGGCTGTTATCAAAAGAAGAAGCAGATTCGATCATACAATTTGCTGCTATTCTATCGCCGCCGCTCGCTGATAAGTTATCTTTAACAGAGGTATTGCGTGCAGCTGAGAAAGGGATCTTTGTTGAATTAAATGTTACAACCAATCAGCCAGTCCACGGTCATATTACACATGCGATGGATGATTATATTGTCTTTTTCTCTCCTCTTTATCAAACAATGATAATTCCATTTAAACATATAAAATGGCTCATTCCTTATCCTGCTTCTTCACATCCTTATGGATTTAGTCAATCGATCCGTCAAGAACCTAATGCTCCAGTGAAATTATTTGCCCGAACGTTTGATAAACAAATCGAAAGCATGCGCGGCGCATTTATTACATGCAATATTGGAGATAAAGAAAGCATAAGTGGAAAACTTATCCATAAAGAAATGCATTTTCTTGATATAATGACTGTAAAAGAACAAGATATTCATGTAAATGTACATCATATAAAATCAATTGTATACAGATAGCGACTTGACGCGTTAAAAAATGAGAATAACGAAAGTGAACAAAACTGTTTCCGGCAGAGAGAGGGAACAGTCTTTTTAATGGAAAGGGATTTTATAGAAATTATAGGGGTATTGACGTTTCCTGTCGAATACATTAACGAAGCAATATGTTAAAACAAAAGAGGAGAGAAAAATAAAGTGAAGATGGTAAGAGGACAAAAAATAAAACTGTCAGACGTATCTCAAGCGACTGATTTGCACGTACAGGTTAACGTACAATCACAAATGGCTATCGATATTACTTGTTTCGGGCTGGATTCTTCTAAAAAACTCTCTGATGAAGAATTTATGATTTTTTATAATCAGCCTTCTTCCCCTAAAAATGAAATAAATATGCTGTCCCATAGCAATGGACAAGCTGAATTTTCCATTCATCTAAGTCAATTGCCAGCAGACATTCAGCAGCTCGTTTTTACAGCAACAATAGACGGCGGCGGAACGATGTCTGGTATAGAATCGGGCGTTTTAACCGTGAAAGCGGGTGGACAAGACGTTCTCCATTATTCATTCACAAGTACTGACTTTCAAAATGAAAAAGCAATTATCATCGCTGAATTATATCAAAAAGATATTTGGCGTATGGCTGCCGTAGGACAAGGGTTTGATGGTGGATTAGCAGCACTGCTCACTCATTTTGGCGGAGAAGTAGCCGAAGAAGAACCGGATACGCCCCCAGCAGCTCCATCTCATCCAACAAATGAAAAGAAAATTAACCTTGAAAAAAAGATGGCTGAAAAAGCACCGCAGTTGCTAAACTTGGCTAAAAAAGCAACGATATCACTTGAAAAAGTTGGACTGCAATCGCACGAGGCGAAAGTTGCTCTATGTCTAGACATTTCAGGCTCTATGAGCAGCTTGTATCAATCTGGAAAGATCCAAGACTTGGCTGAAAAGATTTTAGCGCTTGGCACCCGGTTTGATGATGACGGTGCCATCGATATATTCCTTTTCGGCAGAAATGCATATAGTGCAGGCGAGCTGTCCATTGATAACTTTCCCGGTTACGTTAATCAAATGCTTCGATCTTATCCACTTGAAGGCGGCACTTATTACGGAAAAGTAATGAAAATCGTGCGCGAGCATTACCTCGGTTCATCAGAAAAACGCAAAACAATGATTTCTAAAAATATGCCCACCTATATTATGTTTGTGACAGATGGCGCAACAATGGATGAATCATTAACAAAAAGCATGCTGCAAAGCGCTTCTTATGAGCCGCTCTTTTGGCAATTCATGGCTATAGGTAAATCAAATAAATCTTTGAAAAAGAAAAAGGGGGCGTTCAACTCTTTTTTTGCATCTGATTTTCGTTTTCTAGAAGCATTGGATGACATGGATGGCCGCTTTATTGACAATGCTGACTTCTTCAGTATTGAAGACCCTTCTTCTATACCAGATGACGAATTATACAATTTGCTTATGCAAGAATATCCGGCATGGGTAAAGGAAGCGCGCTTAAAAGGATTGCTAGAAGGTAGTAATTAACTGTGATACTATATATTTTTTTACTAGGAAAAGGCCGATGTGAGTAAACGTAAATACTCACATCAGCCTCTTTTTACGGCTTTAACACGACTTTAATGCATTCATCTTCATGTTCATAAAAGGTTTTATAGGCGTCACTTGCCTGGTCAAGCGGCACTTTATGCGTAACAATTTCAGTCGGGTCAAATTCACCGGCTGTAATTTTTTTGAACAGCTCCGGCATGTAGTGAATGACCGGCGCCTGCCCCATTTTCAGTGTGATATTTCGCTCAAAGAGGCTGCCCAGTGGAAACATATTGTACAAAGAACCATATACGCCGGTAAGCTGAATGGTACCAAACTTACGAACGGCTTTTATCGCAATTTGAATGGCGCTAAGTGTTCCGCCTTGAAGCTTTAGTTTTTGTTCGATTGCTTCAATAGCAGACTTTTTGCCGTCCATGCGGACACAGTCAATGACTTTATCGGCACCGCCATTTGTGATTTCTTTTAAATGACTGCCCATATCTTTATAATCGGCAAAGTTAAATGCTTCTACTTTGTTCATTTGGACGGCTTTGTTTAAGCGATAAGGGACATGGTCAACAGCGATAACTCGTTTAGCCCCTTTCATCCAGGCGAATTTCTGCACCATTAATCCCACTGGTCCACATCCAAGCACAATAACGGTGTCATCTGCTTTGACGCCGGCATTTTCCACACTCCAATAAGCAGTGGGCAGCACATCTGACAAGAAAAGAAGAGCCTCATCTTCCAATTCACATGATTCCGGAATAACAAATGGCATAAAGTTTCCATAAGGAACACGCAAAAATTCAGCCTGACCACCTGGGAAATTTCCATATCGCTCGGTAAAACCGAGGTAGCCGCCGGTATCTGAATGGGGATTCGCATTAGAGTTGTCACACTGGCTTTCCAGATCATTTTCGCAGTAAAAACAGTGTCCGCATGAAACGTTGAACGGAAGCACGACACGGTCACCCTTTTTCACTTTTGTTACGTCTGAACCGACTTCTTCGACAATCCCCATTGGCTCATGCCCGATTACATAATCTTGTTCAGCAGGCGGCAATGAACCTTGATAAATATGCAGATCTGATCCGCAAATAGCCGTTGAAGTAATGCGAACGACAATATCTTCCTTTTTTTGGATAGTAGGGTCCTTTACATTTCTAATTTTGTTATTTCTGATGTTACCGATAAAGAGGAACAACAACCATTTATTTATCAAATCCTCCTAGAAAAGAAAGAATTCATTCGGATGTCTAATTGAAATCCTTTAATCAATTGAAACAATATGGTAGATTAATGAAAGATGATAGGAAAGAAGGGATAGTACATGAATATAGCAACAATCGGAACAGGTTGGATTACAGAACAATTTGTGGATGCAGTGAAGAAAAGTAAGAAAATGACGTTTGCGGGTGCATATTCCCGCTCTGCAGAAAAAGCAGATGCACTTGGAGCGCCGCGCGTGTTTACAGACTTAGATGAATTAGCGGCCGATAAAGAGATTGATGTTGTGTATATTGCGTCACCGAATTCTCTTCATTTCGAGCAGGCTCTCTTATTTATGAAAAATAAGAAGCATATTATTTGTGAAAAACCAATGTTTTCAACGACAAAAGAGCTTGAAGAAGCATTTAAAGTGGCTGATGAAAATGGTGTCTTTTTATTTGAGGCTTTCCGCAATCTGTACACACCAAACCACGCACGTTTGAGAGAAGCGATTGAAAAAGTAGGCCCTGTGCGCCATTCAATTTTCCAGTTTATCAAGTATTCATCGCGGTATGATAACGTCCTTGCGGGTGAAGAGCCAAATGTTTTTTCACCGGCGTTTTCTGGAGGTGCACTCGTTGACTTAGGTGTTTATCCGATCAGTTTTGCTGTATCATTGTTCGGAAAACCGAAAAATATATCCTGCCATGTAATCATGCTGCCAACGGGTGTAGATGGAAGCGGATCAGTCGTTCTCGATTACGGAGATCATACGTGTACAGCAATGTACTCAAAAATTACAGATTCACAGTTGCCAGGTGAAATTGGCGGAGAAGAGGGCACGATTGTTATTGATCACATCGCACCGATTACGAGTATCGAGTTCAAAAACCGCCGGACAGGTGAAAAAGAGCAGCTTGCAGTATCAGAAGAAGAGAACGATATGATCTACGAGGCAAAAGTGATAGCCGAGATCATTGAATCAAACGACCAAGAAAAATATCAGTATTTCCGTAACGTAAGTGAAATTGTGATTGAAATTACGGAAGAAGCACGTAGACAGAGCGGTATTGTTTTTGATGTAGAAAAGTAAAAAAATGTGTTTATCGAACCTTTTTTAAAGGCCAGGTAAACACATTTTTATTACTTGAGAAGTGTAGAAGCGGTTCGTTTTGAAAGGAATGCCGCGGTAAGAAAGAAGCCATTGTATTGAAATAAAGATCAGCTTTTGCTTTTGTAATTCTCCAGCGGTCATGATGAATATCGCCCTGATAAAGAGTATTTCCTTTTAAAGTCCAAAAACAATAACGTTCAAGGAGCCAGTATTCAAGGCTTTGTTTGTCCGGTATATAAATACTCGATGATTGTTGGTAACTTGCCTTAAAGGATTCACTCGGGCTTCCAGGATGCTGCCGCTGGCTTTTGACATGTATAATGGGATCTTTTACCGTCATCTTCATGTTGGCATATTTATAGGGAAGAGCCGCTCCTATTTTCGCACCGGCGACAACCGGCCATTTATTAGCATCCAAACTAAAAAAATAGATGCCAGGAACTCCTTTGTATGTAACATATGTGCGGACATTTAGTTCCAGATAAGCATGATAGAACGGAAATTTCGGCATGCCGTGAAGTCTTGTGTGATGAACTTGAAAAGGGATGATGCTAATCCATGGAGTACCGTCCCGTGCATCAATATCCAGTACTGAAGGAATGTATGCCCTTAAAAAATTAGTAGAAACGGGCCAGTGGGCAAACAGCATATTGCTCCATGTTTGTGTCATAATCCACGGTGAAGAAGGCAATGGATATGGGCGCTGTTCGACTTCCATAAATTCTTTATACAAAGTGTACAGTCCTTTCAAGTAATTTTATTATTTCCCGGGAAATAATAAACAGACTAAACTCGTTTAATGGATTTAGTCTGTTTATTACTCGATGCAATTAAATCATATTAGTATGATTTTTCCGGCGATTTTTTCGGCTCTTCAGCCTTTTTCAGAAACTCTGTTAATTTTCCGTTCGTTTCATCAATTAATGTCTTCATTTTTTCTACGTCAGGTTCTTCTTTTTTCGCTTCTTCCATAAGTGGATATAAGCTTTCCTCGATATTTTCATAATCATCCGGATACTGCTCTTCTACTTCTTTCTCAACAAGATCCCAATGTTCTTCCAATACTTTTCCGGTTTCTTGAATTTCTTCCGCGCTATCAGGAGTTTCCACATTTGCTTTCAGTTCTTTTAAGGTCTCCATAACGTTGTCTAGTTTGTTCGGCATAGTTCGGGCATGTTCTTCAATAGTGTCTGTTTGATTGTCTCTGACAGGCTGTTCGCTTTCATCCGTACCACAGCCAGCTGCTAGTAAGCCTGTCAGTGCGATAGGTGTTAAAACATAAGAAAGTTTTTTCATAAGTGCCTCCGTTTAGACTGTTTGTCTATATTATTTACTTTTTAAAAATTTATAAACATGTTTTAAGTAAATAATAGCAGGCGGCATAAGCGGCAAGCTATCGTCAATCGTCTTGTTTAAACCAGCCTTTCCGCCAGAAAAACGCAAACATGGAAAGGGCGATGCCACCCATTAAACCGAGTACGATAAAGTAACCGTAATGCCATGTTAATTCAGGCATATGAGTAAAATTCATCCCATATATACCTGCAATAAAGGTGAGCGGCATGAAAATCGTCGTAATAACAGTGAGCGTCATCATAATACTGTTCATCCGGTTTGAGTTGATGGATAAATAGCTGTCACGCATATCTTTTGTTAGTTCCCGGTTTGACTCAACAATCTCTGTCAGCATGATTAAATGATCGTAAATATCTTTAAAGTACACTTTGTTTTTCTTAGGAATTTGAACACGCTCCGAGTTTAAAACGCGATACAGCAGCTCACGCATCGGAAAAATAATACGCCGCAGCTTTAATAATTCTTTTCGAATGTCAAATAAATCATCCGTTTTATAATTGTCCGCATCTTCTGCTTCTAATTGAATAAGGCTGTCTTCAATTTGGTACACACTCGGGAAAAAGTGATCAACGACTTTGTCAATAAGGTGATACAAAATATTAACCGGCTGTTTGATTTTTTTCGACTCAAGCAGCCGTTCCCAGATGGTATCAACTTCAACAGACGGTTTCCTGTGAAAGGTTACAATGTAATTTGAACACCAGAATATATCTAGTTCTTCCGGCAAAAGTGTTTGTTGATTAACGGATTGAATGATCATAAAATTGTGGTCGTCGTAATAGTCAACCTTTGGCCGCTGAATAAAGTGCAGGCAGTCCTCAATAGCAAGCGGATGAAAATTAAAAAAGTCGCTTAATATGTTTGTTTCGTCGTCTGTCGGTACATTGAAGTCCACCCAGTACCACTGAATATGTTCCCCCCGCAGCTCCTCAAGCGGTACATTTCGCAAAATCGTCTGATCGATTGTCATTGCAGCCGTTCTTATCATGTTATCACCTTTTTTCCTTGTATCGAGCCTTTATCATTATAAACAATATGAATGGTAAACGGCACTGAAAAACGATAATATCTATGTGAAAATACAATGTGTTTGCTGTAGGAAGGTGTTTGAATGAGAAAAGCCATTATTGATTATAACTGATCAATAATGGCTTTTTTTTTAGGAAAAGGGTAAAGAAAGAATAAAAATTGGAGGTAAAAAGATGAAAATAAATAAACCTGAGTTAGCGAGACAGGCGGTTGATTCAATTGAAGATACGGCAGGAACATTTCCAGGGTATCGGCGGGCACATGCAAAAGGTGTGTATTGTGAAGCTCTCTTTACACCGAATGGAAATGCGGCATCGTACACGACAGCTGCTCATTTGCAGAAAAAAGAAGTGAAGGCGCTCGTTCGTTTTTCTGATAGTTCACCAAATCCGAACATGGTCGATATCTTTTCGCCGGTAAAAGGAATGTCTGTTCAGTTTCAGCTGCCTGATGGAAACGTAACGAATCTGGTCAGTGTAACAGTGCCTGTTTTCATTACGAAAACACCGGAAGCATTCGTTGAGATACTTCGTGCGCTAGGAGATAAATCAAGCCTTCGTGATATCGTAAAAGTGTTGATCAGCAATCCCGAAAGCAAAGCGGCTTTTCACATTATGAAAAAATTGCGCCCATTTATCAGCTATTCAACGAGCCGCTATTTCCCAATTCATGCGTTTTATTTTATAAATGAAAAAGGGAACCGGCAGGCGATTAAATATGAATGGGAACCGGCCGATAAAGTAAATATAGAAGCGAAAAAAGAAGCAGTTGTGCATCCGGGCGATTATTTAGAGGAAGAACTCGAGAATAGAATGGCAGAAAGGCCGATAGAATTTCATTTAAACGTCTTAATTGGTGAGGAGGGAGACTCGGTTAATGATTCAACCGTTATGTGGGCGGGTGAACGGGAAAAAATTACGATTGGACATTTATCGATCATGAAAAAACTGGAAAATCAGGCAGATGATGTCGTATTTGATCCGACCGTTATGACGAATGGGATTGCGTGCACGGACGACCCTGTTCTGCATTTCCGGCGTCATGTATACTCGGTGTCATTTGACAGACGCTCAAAAGGGAAGTGAGGCTAAGTAAGCCTTATTATTATTCATAATATGTCAAAATATTTTAAAAAATGATAAAAACTTTTTGTAAGTTCCTATATACTAAATAGTAGATTAAGTGGAATATTTAGTGAATGGAGGCAAAAAGGTGAAAAGGTTTTGGGTTGCTGCTCTGTCATTTCTTATGATTGTTACTCTTTTTGGAATAAAACCTGTTCAAGCTGCTGCTTTTATCGATGTACCTTCTCGTGCAGTGAAGGAAGTTAATTACTTGGTGGAAGGCAAAATTGTCAGTGGGACATCTGCTACGACATTTACACCAGATAAAACAATTAGCCGTTCAGAAGCCGCTGTTTTCATTGGGCGAACGCTTCAGCTTGATGGAACACAGCGGTCGACGGGCTTTACGGATTTGAGTTCTAGCAGTTTTGCGTCAGGTTATGTACAAGCAGTGACGGCAAAGGGAATAATGTCGGGTTATGAAGGCAAGAGATTTCTTCCATACAAAGCAGTTACGCGAGGAGAAATGGCCGTTATGCTTGCAAAGGCATTTGGCTATTCATCGAATGCTGAAAAAGCATTGATGGATTTAGGTATCGCAAGCGGTCTTTCAAATGGGACATTTGGTTCCAATCAAACGATTACCCGGGCAGATTTTGCTGTTTTTCTGGCGCGGGCCATTAATCCCGAATTTCGATTGAAATCATTCGGTGGTTTTACTAGCAAACTATGGTCAACAACAGGGAATTTAAACATTCGTTCAGGTCCTTCTACTTCGTACCCTTCATTAGGGAAAATTGCTGCGAATACAGAAGTGGCCGGGGCGTATTCGATTGGTGGATGGACATATGTGAAAACAGGCAGTGAGGTTGGATTCATCAGCTCCTCTTATTTACGCAGTACAGGAACGGATGTTCCGGAACCTCCTGTAACAGAAAGCAGTGATGGACGGCTTTCAAGTCAAACAATTATTCTTGATCCGGGACATGGGGGCACAGACTCAGGAGCGGTTGGAAACGGATTGAAAGAAAAAGATGTTGTGCTGAAAATGGGACTGCAAGTGAATAACTTATTGAAGCAAACACCATTTAATGTGAAAATGACCCGTTCTACTGATACATTCATTCAATTGAAAGACCGGTCCGCTTTTGCTAAAAACAATGGCGGTGATATTTTCGTCAGCATCCATGTAAATTCTGCATCAGCCAGTGCAAGCGGGACGGAAACGTATTATTATTCAGCAGGAAATCCTCATGTAGCAGACAGCAAATTACTCGCAGCGAAAATTCAGGCACGTATGTTGGCCGCATGGGATTTAAAAGATCGCGGAGTAAAACCAGGCAATTTCTCCGTTCTTCGTGAGAATAATATGCCAGCGGCATTAGCCGAGCTTGGGTTTATTTCCAATGCAGAGGATGCAGCCAAAATGAAATCGGATTATTCAATGAAACTCATGTCAAATGCGATTTATTACGGTATTCTCGATTACTATAAAGCGAAAGGCTATGACGTAGACCCACTTTACAAAGTAGCCGGGTAAATTATACATAAAATGAACCTCCAATAATTCTATAGTCAATGGAGGTTCGTTTTTTTAGTTGTATAAACTAATCATATTAGTTAATATAGTAATTAAATTAGTTAAATGGAAGAAAGGTGAAAAAGTATGCGTCTGACGAAAATCGGATCGCTCTATCAGCTGTCATTCATGCCGCGTTTTTTTCCTGTTAATTGTTATATTGTTGAAGAAGAAACATCGCTGACACTTGTCGATGCGGCGCTGCCCTACAGTGCGAAAAGCATTATGGAAATGGTGAAAAAACTTGAAAAGCCGCTCAAACATATCGTGTTGACACATGCGCATGAAGATCATATTGGAGCAGTTGACGTATTAAAAGGTTTTTTACCGGATGTGCCCGTTTATATATCTGAGCGGGATGCACGGCTGCTTGGCGGTGACGTATCGATAGATCCAAAAGAACCACAGAAGCCAGTGAAGGGCGGTGTGCCGAAAAAAATGAAGACAAGGCCGGATATTCTGTTGAAAGAAGGAGACCGGATAGGCTCACTTGAAGCGATTTATTCTCCGGGACATACGCCCGGTTCGATGTCGTTTATCGACAGGCGGAACGGCAGTTTAATTGCGGGCGATGCTTTTCAAACGAGAGGAGGCATGGCAGTGAGCGGTACAGTAAAACCGTTCTTCCCATTCCCGGCACTTGCGACATGGGATAAGCAAACCGCGATTGACAGCGCAAAGAAGTTATATTCGTTTGAGCCATCCATTCTGGCAGTTGGCCATGGAAAGATGCTAGAGCAGCCAATGAAAGCACTAGAACGGGCAATAACGAATGCAGAAAAAAGGATGAAATGAGGACGTTATAATGGCATCAAGAGTAGGTATAGATGCAGAGATTGTTTTGCAAAAAGCAGTTGAAATAATTGATCGAGATGGTTATGAAGACTTATCAATTGGAAAATTGGCCGAAGCCTTATCGATTCGCCCTCCCTCTTTATATAACCATATAGGCGGTCTATCCGAGTTGAAACAGAGACTGGCTGTATTTGGCTGTGGGAAATTATATGAACAAATGATTGGAGCCGCCATTGGACTCTCCGGCGATGAAGCGGTATATGCGCTCAGCCTGGCGTATATCCACTTTGCGCGTCAGCACCCAGGTTTGTATGAAGCGACATTTCACGCACCAGACCTTCATGCACCTGATTTAAGAGAAGCGCAGGGAAAAGTTGTCCAGATTGTTGTTCAAGTGATGGCTGCATATAAACTAGATGACGAAACAACTCTCCATATGGTGCGGGGATTACGCAGCATGCTTCACGGTTTCACGTCCATTGAGCAGACAGGCGGATTCGGTTTGCCGCTCAACCTTAATGAAAGTTTTCATATGATGATTAAAACGTTTTTGAAAGGATTTCCAGTTAAAAATAATTTGTAAAACACACATGATCTGATTATAATAGGCATTAACGAACACTTGTTTTATCCGGGCGGCGGGAAAGAGAATGCAGGCGATTGTGGCAGAAAAAGCTTTGCAGGCACAAGTACTGGCAGCGTCGTATCGTCATTCGAAAGGTTTCACTTCTCTGCCCTTTTTCATTGCCGAATGCACATCTGTCTATTTGCGTTGCTGTAAGCATGTATACAATAAGTTAGGTGAGTTAGGATTGGAAATTTTAGCATGCTTTCCAAAAGAAGCCTCCCACTTCTAAATGTTACGGGCGTAGCCCAGTGAAAGTGGGAGATGAATGTCGGTTGACGTTAGCTGAAAGCTCTTGTATTTTTCTTCCATTTTTGAAATAATCAGTCTTATAAGTAAGAAAGGTTGATATATCAATGGAACTAGATAACAATAATCATTCAGTATTCTTGATGCACTACCACTTGGTCTTATCTATAAAATATCGAAGAAAAGTGATCAATGATGATATGTCTGATTATGCAAAAGAAACGTTTATGCGTATCGGCCTGAATTACAATATCACATTGATGGAGTGGAATCATGATAGTGATCATGTTCATATTCTGTTCAAGGCTTATCCGAATACAGAACTATCAAAATTTATCAATGCCTATAAAAGCGCTAGTTCTCGGCTGATCAAAAGAGATTTTCCACAAGTAAGAAAAAGCCTGTGGAAAGAAATGTTTTGGTCGAAAAGCTTCTGTCTGCTGACGACTGGCGGCGCACCCATAGAAGTCATTAAGAAATACATGGAAAGCCAAGGTCAGAAATAATTGGAGGTGACGGCCATGTTACTGAATCAGAAATACGAAATCTTTCCAACAGAAGAACAGAAAGACACGTTAGACCGCTGGTTGAACTACTGCCGTCAGCTCTATAATTCTGCCCTTTTGGATAAGCAGCGAAAATACCGTCAGTCCAAAGAAAGTTATGACATGTACGATATGAGAAAACAGATGAAGATTGACAAAGAGAAGTATCCATTCTTAAAAGAAATTCCTTCTCAATCTGTTCAGGATGTATTCTTGCGCTTAAAAAAGGCTTTCGAGAACTTCTTCCGCAAGGACTCAAAGTATCCAAAAGTGAAGAAATACAAGGATTATAACAGCATAACGTTCCCTCAGTTTGGCTTGAATAATAAAGGTTACAAATTTGCTATGTCCTTTTCAGACAACGGTAAGTTGCATAATACAAAGTTGGGTGAAATAGATATTCTTCTTCACCGTCCAATTGAAGGCAAAATCAAGCAGCTTACCATCAAACGTCAAGGCCGCAAATGGTACGCTATTTTCTGTGTCGAAAGACAAGCGCTGCCATTATCTGTTGATACAGATAAAGCGGTTGGTATTGACGTTGGAATAAATAAGTATGCGGTTCTTTCGAATGGAACGGAATATGAGAATCCAAGATTTCTCCGTAAGAAAGAGAAACAACTGAAGAAAGCGCAGCGCAAACTCTCAAAAAAGAAAAGAGGTTCTGCCAACTATGTTAAGCAAGTACAACGTGTCCACCAGCTTCATGAAAAAGTGGCGAACCAGCGCCGTGATTTTCTCCATAAACTAAGCTATAATTTGTCAAAGGACTATTCAGTTATTGCTGTGGAAAATCTGAATATCCGAAACATGGTGAAGAACAAAAAGCTATCCAAATCCATTTCTGATGCTGGCTGGGGCATGTTCAGAAACATGCTGGCCTACAAATGCGAAAAGGAGGGTGGCTTACTGATCAAAGTAGAGCCGAAATATACATCACAAGACTGTTCTTCTTGCGGCGAGCGTGTAAAGAAATCCCTGTCTATCCGCACACATGTCTGCACAAAATGCGGCGTTGTACTGGATCGTGACTATAATGCCAGCCTGAATATACCCAAAAAAGGATTGGAACAATTGGCGACGGCTGAATAAAACATAACTAAACTGTAGGGCAGGGTCATGTCCAAACAGTATAAACTACGCCTGTGGAAATCATGTAAGACGTATCAGGAACCCTGTTATGCTGTGATCTGCGAAGCAGGAAGCTCCCACTTCAAACTGCTCGCAAGAGCGTTAAGTGGTGAGTTGTTCACATGTGAGGTGGTTCATCAAATGAAGTTAATTATTGCGGAAAAGCCATCTGTATCTAAGAATATTGCAGATGCACTAAAGATAAAAGGCCGTCAAGACGGTTATTTTGAAGGAAACGGTTATATTGTTACATGGGCGTTTGGCCATTTACTTCAACTATACGATGCAAAAGATTATGATGACAAAATGTCTACATGGAAAATGAATAATTTTCCATTTATTCCCCCAAATTTTAAATATAAAGTAAAAGAAGATCCAAGAAACAGGGCAAAGCCAGACGGAGGTGCGAGAAAGCAATTAAAGATTATTCAAAGTTTGATGAAAAGGCAAGATGTAGACACTATTATTTCTGCGTGTGACTATGATCGAGAAGGCCAAATAATAGGAGACAGTATCATTTATAACCTTGGGACAGATAAAAATGTTTACCGATTATTATTAAATGAATGGACAGCGGCTGAGGTGATAAAAGGGCTGGAAAATATGAAGCTGAATTCAGAACTCAAGCCTTTACAAGATGCAGGAGTGAGCCGTCAATGGGCGGATTGGACAATTGGAATAAACTTAACATCAGTAGCGACTCTTAAATATCAAAAAGGGAAGGGGAAGGCTTTAAATATTGGCCGAGTGTTATTGCCAACGTTAAAGATTATCTATGATCGGGATAAAGAAATTGAGAACTTTGTTCCGGAACATTATTTTAAACTTCAAGCTATTTTTAAAACAAAAGATGAGCAAGAGTATGAAGGAACATACGTTGAAGGTAAAGAAGAGAAGTTTAAGAGCAAAGAAACGTTAGAAGCGATTCAAAAGATGTTAACAGATCCATCAGCAACCGTTAGTGATAAGCAAGTACAAAAGAAAAACGAATATCCCCCTTATTTATTTAACCTTTCTAATTTGCAAGGGTATATTACGAATAAATATAAGGGGTGGACATCGGATAAAGTATTAAAAGTGGCCCAATCTTTGTATGAGAAAAAATTTATTACGTATCCGCGGACTTCGAGTATCGCTCTAGAAGAAAGCCTCGTTAGTAAAACAGCAAAGGTAGTAGAAACGTTATCGGAAGACTTGCCATATAAAAATGAAATTAAATTTGTAAAGTCTAAAAGAGTATTTGATAACTCAAAAGTAGAAAGTCATAGCGCTATTGTTCCTACCTATGTAAAACCGAAAAAGCTGACTATGGATGAAGAGCAAGTATATACGGCTATAAAAAACAGGTTGATTATGCAGTTTATGCCTGTAGCAGAGTATGAAGAAACGAGAATTGAAACAAAAATGAAGAACATAGATCTAAAGGGTTTATTTATAACTAAAGGAAAAGTACAGCTTGTAGAAGGCTGGAAAAAGGTAGAGAGTGTTCAATCTAAAGATGTTATTTTGCCGCTCGTTCAGATGAATGATTATGTTGATTTGATTAGTCACGAAATAACATCACATGTAACAAAGCCGCCAAAACAGCACACGGAAAGAACGTTGCTGCGGGTGATGGAGACCTGCGGTAAAAATTATGATACCCATGAGGAAAATGAAGAAAATATAAATACAATTTTAAGTGGTTTTAGCATAGGAACGCCAGCGACAAGAGCTGAAACCATTAAAAAGTTAAAAGATGTTGGTTATATTACCGCTGAAAATAAAAATCTGTTGTGTACACAATTAGGCAGAAAGCTAGTTGAGACATTTCCAATTAAAGATTTGTTTGACTTAGAATTTACAGGACGCTTAGAAAAATCGCTGTTCGATATCGAAAAAAGAAGATGCAGCAAAGAAGAATTTTTACAGGTCATCTTTGATTTTACTGCGAGATCCGTTCAGACCATCAAAAGTGAAGAAGAAATAACCATTAAAGAAGTTGCAGCACAGCGCCAGACCAATGAAGTGCTCGGAAAATGCCCGGTTTGCGGACATGCTGTCATTGAAGGCCAAAAAGGGTTTGGCTGCAGCAATTGGAAAAGCGGCTGTAAGTTTGTTATTTGGAAGAATGACAAGTTTTTAGCAGCAATGAAGAAAAAGCCGACGAAAACGATGGTAAAATCACTGTTGAAAAATGGGGTCGTGACGGTGAAGGGATTAAAAAGCAAAAAAGGGAATAAATTTGATGCGAATATGCGGTACGAAAAAAATGACGAGAATGAGTACTACAGTTGGAAAATGGAATTCATTAAATAGTAGTTGTCATCTGATTTTAAAACGGTTCATTATAGGCAAAAAAGCGACCTTGCATTCTGTGCAAGGTCGCTTTTTCTGCCCACTCAAACGGATTTCTGCCCGTTCGTTCTCGACGCGCGCCAGATCAGCCATTGTTCATACAGGAGGGATACAACGGTTCCGGTGATCAGCCCGTTTGAAAGTGTAGCGGTGATTGCAGCCGGCAGTTCAGCGACGCTATCGGGCGGCAGAAACATAAAGCCGACCCCGATCATGAGGCCGATTGCCGCGACTTTAAGCGATTGTTCGGTGTTTTTCGCGCCGGAGAGTTCTTGAAAAGCCATGCGAACCATGCCAGTGAAAATAACAAATGTAACGGCATACGCAACAGGAGCAGGCAGTGATGAGAGTAACAGCATGGCAGCCGGAAAAATGGTGATGATGATGACGAGCAGGCAACCGAAAATAAAAGGCAGCAACGCACGCATTTTCGTTGCCGATACGAAACCAGCAGCCCCGGAAATGGGGACTGGTCCCACAGCAGAAAAGGCTCCAGCGATAAAATGATTAATCCCGGCGAAAATACCGGCTTGTCTCACCCGGTTCGGCACTTCTTCGTGAAATTCTCTCTTTAAGGTCCCTTCCATGACACGGAGCGAGGCCATCATATTAGCAATTAATAAAAGAGTAATAAAAAAGGATGTGATCATCATACCAGGTTCTAAGACGGGCGGACCAAAAATGAAAACATCCGGAATAGATAGAACCGCTTGCCCAGTGAAAACGGGTGCTTCTGTTTTTTGAAGAAGAAGAAACACAAGCCAGCCTGCAAAAATAGCGATTAAAACAGAGTATCTTCTTAGCAGAGTATGCTGATGACCACTTATCCAAAACGTGAAGGCCATTGTAATGACACTTCCTAAAATAACGAGACCATCGACTTTACCTGATTCATTTGGCAGCCCCATCATCCCTTTGACGAACGTACCGCTTAACTGAAGAACGAGCAGCAGTAAATAAACGAATGTGACCGTTGGTGTAAACAGCTCTTTCATGCGGTTCATCAGACCTGTAGCAGCGAATAAAATAAAGAGCACACCGCTGTAAAGCATACCGCTTTGCAATACTTGCAGCGTAGCATCTGCGGTTGTGTATAGTACACCAATAAATCCAGCGTAGATGGTAAACACTCCCCACCACAATCCGGCCGGTCCTTCATTAATAGGGAGTTTATGACCAAAAAGGCCTTGCAAAATCCCGGCGACGCCGAGAACAAATATCGTTCGTTGAACAAAAGAAGCTGTATCTGCACCGTCTAGGTGAAAAAGCGCTGCAATGGCGACTGGTGCAGCGATAGATGAAGCAATTAAAAACACAGCCCATTGCAAGGAACCTGCTATTATTTTCATCAAGGCTCACCAAATCCCTTCGATACCGTTTTTTTTCATTGTAACATAAGAAGAATAGATGCCGTTTTTATGTGAACTTTGATAAGATAAAGAAAAAAGCTTGTGAGGGGCCTTGATGAAAACAATTGTAAATGTAAAAGTGAATAAACAGGCGGCAGTAAAGCTCCGAAAAGGATACCCGCTTATTGAAAAAGACGCGGTGGAAAACAGTAAAGTACTCAAAAAAGAAGGAATGATTATCCGTATTCTTGATGAGAAGAAAAACTACATTGGAACGGGTTATTACGGTGTGCAAAATAAAGGGGTGGGGTGGATCATTACCCGTGAGCCAGAAGAGTGCATTGACGCTGCTTTTTTTGCCAAAAAGATCGAAACGGCATTGAAGAAGCGCGAGCATTTGTTTAAAGATCCGGATACGACAGCATTTCGTGTCTTTAATGGAGAAGGAGACGGTATTGGCGGGCTCATTATTGATTATTATGCCGGTTTTTACGTTATTCACTGGTACAGCCTGGGGATCTATTCATTCCGAGAGGATCTTCTCGCTGCAATGAAAGAGAAGATTGACTATATAGGCATTTATGAGAAAAAGAGATTTGATCAAAAAGGAAAATATATAGAAGACGATGATTTTGTTGCAGGCGAACGAGGAGAATTTCCAATTATTGTGAAGGAAAATGGCGTGAATTTTGCGGTTGATTTAAATGACGGTGCCATGACAGGAATCTTTCTTGATCAGCGTGATGTAAGAAAAGCGATCCGGGAACGCTATTCAAAAGACGCAGAAATGCTCAATATGTTTTCATACACGGGTGCATTTTCTGTGTGCTCCGCCCTTGGCGGTGCAAAAAAGACAACGAGCGTCGATGTTGCAAACCGAAGCCGTGCCAAAACAATCGAGCAGTTTGAAGCAAATGATTTAAATGCCGGTGAACATGAAATTGTGGTAGAGGATGTGTTTCAATACTTTAAGTATGCAGCACGGAAAGAGCGGACATTTGACCTTGTTGTTGTTGATCCGCCAAGTTTTGCGAAAACGAAAAAGCGTACGTTCAGCGTAGCAAAAGATTATGTAAAACTGTTGAAAGAAACGATTGATTTAACGAAAAACAATGGTGTGATCGTGGCATCGACGAATAGCAGTAACGTTGATTTGAAAAGATTTAAAGGATTTATTAAAGATGCATGCAAAGAAAAAGGAGTGGCCTATTCTATTTTAGAGCAGTATACACTGCCGGATGATTTTCAGACAGTGGACGAGTTTCCAGAAGGCAATTATTTAAAAGTGCTTTTTGTCAAAATAAAAAAATGAATTATTGAATAAAAAGATCTTGCAGTGTACGTCTGTAAGATCTCTTTTATCGTAAGAGTGGTCAAGCCATTTTCGCCAAGAGACACAATTGTGACTTCTTTTCTTTTTTCACGTAAGATGACCGTATAGATATGTATGTGAAAGGGATGTGAATACATGAATAAAAAACCGGCTATTTTCGCTCATCGGGGTGCGAGCGGTACGCATCCGGAAAATACGATGGCGGCTTTTGAAGCGGCGGTTCGTTTAGGTGCAGATGGCATTGAGCTTGATGTGCAAATGACGAAAGACGGTGAAATTGTGATCATTCACGACGAGACGGTCAACCGAACGACAAATGGAAAAGGGGCCATTGAGCGAATGACATACGCCGAAATGGCGGAGCTTGATGCAGGAAGTTGGTTTCATCCCCACTTTTCAGGTGAAAAAATTTTAACGCTGGGTGAATTTTTCACGTGGGCAACAGGAAACAATTTACAGATTAATATTGAATTAAAAACAAACAAAGTACCTTATTACGGTATCGAGCAAAAAGTTCTTAAATTGATTGATATGTATAAGATGAGAGGAAGGGTGATTATTTCATCCTTTAATATAGACAGTATAGATCGTGTGATTAAATTGGATCCGTATATTGCAACGGCTGGTCTCGTTTGGCGAATTCCGCGTGAAGCCGTAAAGACTGCGAAAAAGCTAGGGTTGACTGCACTGCATACGCAAGTATCATTTGCAATCAGTAATTACGGGAAGGAAGCAATTGACAGCGGGATGCTGCTCCGGCTCTATACAGTTAACGACATGAAAGAGTGGAATCGTGTAAAAAGAAGTGGTGTTCCTATAGAAGCAATTATGACTGATTTTCCAGAACGATTTTTATGAGTAAGGAATAATCATTACTTTTTGGTTCGTGCAACAGTTGTCAATTTAACTCCGCATCCACAAATGGTGCTGTGCTTTAATTTTTTTAACTGTGTATGGCAATGCGGACAAATTTTTTTAATGCTCATGTTTTTTCTCCTTTTGAGACAAAAGAGATATCCTGCTTCGGTTGGATCTCTCTTTTTTATTTTTAGTTGATAACGTAATAATAACACTTCTTACACGAAAGTCAATATCTGTTTATAATGATTATAAAGTATAGAGAGAGCGATAGATAAGGTTGCTTCAAGTTAAAGAGATAAAGTCTTACTTTATTAAGTGGCAGACTATCATTCTTTTGTTTGCCACATGAAAGGAAAGGGTAATGTACATAAGAATATTCAGTCAGTTCAAAGGAGGATGTAACAATGGATTCTAATTGGAAAAAGAAATTACTTGCTGGTGGGATGGCTGCGACATTAACACTTGGCGGCTTAGCCGGATGTGCAGATGGAGAAGATCAAGATAATGGGATTGACGATGGCGAAGTGGACGATCAGCTAGATCCGGAAAACAATCCTGAAGATACAGATAGTGGTATAAACGATGGAGAAGATCAAGATAATGGGATTGATGACGGCGAAACAGATGATCAACTGGATCCGGAAAACAATCCTGAAGATACGGACAGTGGTATAAATGATGGTGTAGATCAAGATAACGGGATTGATGATGGCGAAGTAGACGATCAGCTAGATCCTGAAAATAATCCTCAAGATGAGGAAAAGAAATAATAAAATAAGTTGATTTTAGGTTTAAACACTCTGTGTTTAGTCAATTGAATGGATATAAAGGATTTAAAAAGGAGAGATAGAAATGGCAACAGTACAGGAATACAATACAATTGAGGAAGCTGTTCAGGCAGCGAACAGTCTGCATACTAGAGGAGTAGCAGAAGAGGAAGTATTTGTGCTTGCTCATGACAATCGTGTAACGGAGGAAGTGGCCGACAGATCGGATGCAGAAAAAATCGGGGTCGATGAAACGGGCCTAGGAACAGCTATGAAAAATATGTTTCGCAGCAAAGGGGATACACTCCGCTCTAAAATGGAGGAGATTGGTTTAAGCTCAGCCGAGGCACAGGCGTATGAACAAAGGCTTGATGCAGGCAAAATTTTATTAATCTCTAAAGATGAAAAGACCGTAATGTAATAGTCAAAACGCAACATAAAAAAATTAAGTTGCATTTCGTATATTTTATAAAAACAGAACTTATCCATAATCAAGGATAAGTTCTGTTTTTATTGTGTATCTAGCTATTTATTCATAAAGGAACTAAACAATATCCTTAATCTTATTCATTATAACGTTAACTTTAAAAGACGAATTTTAATCAAAAGCAAACATTTGAGTGACGATAACGAATAAACGATAAAAGGATCTTCTTCCTATGCTGCTTTCTTTCTGTTTTTGAAAAAAGCAATGATGAGAAGAAGAATCGGAATGATGACTTGAAACCAGGCATCGACATACGGCGTGACAACCGTTGCCCATACTTGAGTATAGTCCGTATAATTGCTTGCCATGGCCATGGATACAAGTAAAATGACAATGCCTATCGGATAAGCAAGACGGGAAGGATGCTTCACATGAAATAAATGGGACACTGACAACACCGCCACATAAAAAAATAGACTTATTTTAAAAAAACCGCCGATCATCACAAAAAGGATAAAATAAATATCTAAACGCTCTAAAAACCCGGCTACTTGAATCGTTTGGATCGTCGCTAGAAGAGGGAATTGTGAACGGGAAGTATAATCAACGCCAAGGGCACTTATGTTAATGGCTGTGAAAAATGACAATACGAGGCCACTCATGCCCATTGCCCATAATCCGGTGCGTTTCACTTTTTCACGTTCATTGACATACGGGAAAATCATCGCAAAGACGATGATTTGTCCAAAGGGGAAGTACAGCGTTTCTGTGAAAGCGGCTTTGATTACCGGAGAAAGCCCTTCTTCCAGTACCGGTTTTACGTTTTCGATATGAATAATTCCTGAAATCGTTATTAAAATGGAGCCGCTCAAAAGAAGCAGCAACAGGGCGACAAACAACACTTCACTTGTTCGGGAAATGACTTCAATTCCTTTATAAACTATATAAACCATTACCAGAATGAAGAGAGTGTTGATGATAAATATAGGCGTTGCCGGGTAAGCAATGGTGACCAGCATTTCCCCAAAAGCGCGCAATATGCCTGCGGCTACATACACAAAATAGAGGACAAAAAAGAAGGCGATTATTTTTCCTAAAACGGATCCTAGTAAAATTTGCATATATTCCGTCGGCGGAAGATCCGGATAATAGCGGTAAAGGCCGTAATAAATGAAAAACAGACAAAAACCGCCGGCCATCGCGATGAGAATTGCCAGCCAAGCGTCTTGTTTCGCTTCAAGGGCAAGCGGAAGCACCAAGGCGCTGCCAAGTTCAAATAAAAGGATGAGTGTGAACAGCTGATAGGCACTAATTTTCGCTTTTTCCAAGGAGTGATTTCTTCCCTTCTATAAAGAGTATTTTTGCACTGTCTCCTTCGGCTAGTTAAAGAGGTAAGTTCTGTTTTATTATGTCATACTGAATATCAACTTTCTTTCTGTAATCAAAAGTAAACATCTGAGTGACGATAATGAATAAACGATAAAAAGGATCTTCTTCTTCTTATGCTGCTTTCTTTCTGTTTTTGAAAAAAGCAATAATGAGAAGAAGAATCGGAATGATGACTTGAAATAAGGGACTGATATACGGCGATTCAACCTTTATCCAAACTTGAATATATTCCACATAGCTGCTTGCGTTGGCCATGCATACAAGTAAAACGACAAAGCCCATCGGATAAGCAAGACGGGAAGGATATTTCACATGAAATAAAGAAGATGCTCCCATCACCGCCACATAGAGAAATAGACTTATTTTAAAAAAACCGCCGATCATCACAAAAAGGATAAAATAAATATCTAAACGCTCCAAAAATCCGGCTACTTGAATCGTTTGGATCGTCGCTAGAAGAGGAAATTGTGAACGGGAAGTATAATCAACGCCAAGCGTACTTATGTTAATGGCGGCGAAAAGTGCCAATACGAGGCCACTTATGCCCATTGCCCATAATCCGGTGCGTTTCACTTTTTCACGTTCCTTGACATAAGGGAAAATCATCGCAAAGACGATGATTTGTCCAAAGGGGAAGTACAGTGTGTCTGTGAAAGCGGTTTTGATCACAGGCGAAAGCCCTTCTTCCAGTACCGGTCTTACGTTTTCGATATGAATAATTCCTGAAATCGTTATTAAAATGGAGCCGCTCAAAAGAAGCAGCAACATGGCAATAACCAATAATTCACTTGTTCGGGAGATGACTTCAACACCTTTATAAATCATGTAAACAATTACCACAATGAAGAGAGCATTGATAATAAATATAGGCGTTGCCGGGTAAGCAATGGTGACCAGCAATTCCCCAAAAACGTTCAAGATGACTGCGGCTTCATATAAAAAATAAAGGACACAAAGGAAGGCGACTATTTTTCCTAAAACGGATCCTAGTAAAATTTGCATATATTCCGTCGGCGGAAGATCCGGATAATAGCGGTAAAGGACGTAATGAATGAAAAACAGACAAAAACCGCCGGCCATCGCGATGAGAATTGCCAGCCAAGCGTCTTGTTTCGCTTCAAGGGCAAGCGGAAGCACCAAGGCGCTGCCAAGTTCAAATAAAAGGATGAGTGTGAACAGCTGATAGGCACTAATTTTTGCTTTTTCCATCAGGTGATCACTCTCCTTCCTTTTTCAGTGTTGTATGATGTGAGTTGTTTAGTAATCCCGTGCGGCGTATAAAGACATTAACCTTTACGTCGACTTCTAATTCGGCAAACGTACGGTCATTCCAATCCATTTCAAGCTTTTTCCACGCTTTTGGATCGGTACGATGCACGACTTCGCCAAACCCAAAAACGTCCGATTTATTTTTTTGCGCTTGCCGCACCGCTTTTTTAATTTCGTTTTTGATTTCTTTTTCCAACTCCTTTTCGATGTTATCGATGACATGCAAATCGGTAAGATTGATCGGAACTTTTACTTCCGCAATGTCTCCTTCTGCTCGAGTGGAAATCGAGATTTTAGGCTTCCCTTTTGTAATGGTTGCAGAGACCTTTGTTTTTTGACGCATCACTTTATAGGCAATGGCTTTTTGTTCTTTTTCCCAGTTAATGCTTGTCGTTGTCGTTTTGATATCATTCCGTGCCCACAGCGTTCCTCGTGCGGTTTCCCCATGGATCCAGTCAATCAGCTTTCCATTTTTAAAAACAGCTAATCCATCGGCTTCAGGAAATATATCAAGCCCGGATAATTGAAGGTTTTCCATCTTTTTTCCCTGTTCTGGATCCCCATTCAGCGTGAAACCAGTAATGACCGGCTCTTTCCCAGTGGATACGATGTCGTTCATTACATCACGTAAAAGAATATTTAAGGTTTCACCTAGATTTTCTTCTGTCGTCTCCATTGTTTGGATTATTTGTGTAGAAGGTATTTTATCTATGTCCGTCAATGTTGTAAGTAAATTTCGTGCTTTTGTATCTTTTGCGATAATGACTCTCGTTGTAGTCCGAAATTCAATGTCACGGCTAAGCTCATCCAGGACTGGCGGGAGCCCTTTTTCTTTTGCCAGCTCATCGCTGATGACGAACAAGTTTGTATGAGCGTAATAAGGCGTTCGCGAGAGCTTTTTTGTGATGCGAGCGTCCATATCACTCAAGTTTTCCCCTTCGACCGAATAAACAATAATTGGTGCAAAGGATTGTCCGCCTCCGCCTTGAAGTCCGCCGGCTACGCTTCCGGGATTAGCAATTTGTAACGTCGCCACATATTTTCCATCTTCATTTAGATCAAGGGCATAAGCAGAGACAAAGGCAAGATCAGTTAATTCTCTTTTGCCCCAGCATCCAGAAAGCAAAAAAACGTTTATTGTCAGCAAAAAAAGAAAAACCCTTTTACGATTCATGCTTGTCACCTTTTTCTTTGTCTGTCATGATCATTTCACGAGAGATCGGAGGCTGCGGTTTCTGGTTTTCGCCTTGACGAGTTACATTGTCCCCAGTGACTATCCGTGGTCTTTCGTTCATCGCCCAGACAGGTCTTCTGAAAAACGTGTCTTTGAAATTGGACGGAAAGAATGGGGCGAACGGGGTCATATAGGGAACCCCGAATGAACGCAAGCTGCACAAATGGACAATCATCATAAAGAAAGCAAGAACTAAGCCGAAAAGGCCAAATGTTGCTGCGCTGATGATAAAGACAAATCGAATCAAGCGTGCTGAAATGGCTATCCCATAAGCCGGCGTCGCAAAACTGGCGATGGCGGTAATGGAAACAACAATGACCATGGCCGGGGAGACAATCCCCGCCTGCACGGCCGCTTGTCCGATGACGAGAGCACCTACGATCGAAATCGTCGAACCGATCGCTTTCGGCATTCGGATCCCTGCTTCACGTAAAATTTCAAATGTTAATTCCATCAGAAGCGCTTCGAAAACGGCCGGAAAAGGCACTGCTTCCCTTTGTGCCGCAATAATAAAGACCAATTGGGTCGGGAGCATCTCTTGATGGAACGTCGTTGCCGCTACGTAAAGAGCGGGTCCTACAAGCGAAATGAAGAAAGCAATGACGCGTAAAAAGCGGAGGCCATTTGCAATATCCAAACGGCTGCTATAATCTTCAAACATCTGGAAAAATCCAACGAAAATAGCGGGAACGAGAAGCACAAAAGGCGTCCCGTTGACAAAAATCGCTATCCTTCCTTCAAGAAGGTTGCTTGCAACCATATCGGGTCTTTCCGTGTTATCAATCGTCGGGAAGGGTGTCATGGTCTGATCTTCAATCAATTGTTCGATATAGCCTGATTCTATGATGCCGTCAATGTCAATTCTTTTTAATCGTGCACGTACTTCTTGAACGATGTCCTCTTTCGCTACGTCCTTTATGTACATAATCGAAACGTCTGTTTTCGTCATTTTCCCGATTGTCATTGATTCCACCCGTACATCCGGGCTTTTAATAATCCGGCGAACCATGGCGATGTTTGTTTCATTCGTTTCTGTAAATCCTTCTTTTGATCCGCGGATCGAAACATGTGTCGTCGGCTCTTGAATGGATCGTTTTGCCCCGCCCTGTGTACTGGCTATGAGCGCTTCGTTTATGCCTTCGATTAGAATAATGGTATTGCCCGCCAGTAAGGAGTCAACGACATCCTCCAGATTCCGCATCGATTCAACTTGACCGAGAGGAATGACTTCATGTGTGATCAGATCCATCATGTCTTGAAGATTCAGTTTTTCATGCAACTGGCTGCTCTTCATCATCGACTCAATAAATAAGTCATCCACGGCTCGACTGTCTACAAGTCCTTTCACAAAAAGAACAGCGGCTTCTATTTTTGCCTGATAGCCGATTTTGAGTTTTCGAATCACAATATCGGAACTGTTACCTGTCATTTGTTTGATGTCCTCCAGATTTTTGGAGAGAGAACGATCCATCGTGACAGAAGACTTATTTGCATAGATCTCTTCCTTTGGCTGCTGTTGAATCCCTCTATTTTTCTTCTGTTTGAAGAATGAAAGCATTGGATTAAATTACCTTTCTTTCTTTTTTTTAACCATTCTGTCCGAGTACTTTCAAGTCTATACATATTGATTGTTTAAACAGATAGGGAAAGGACACACTATGTAATATGGAGTGTGATCTAAATGAAAAACCTGGCCATTGCGATATTTATACTCATTTGTTTACTTTCTTTTACAATAGGCATACATAAAATGGTTGGCCTTAGTTGGAGAGATGCGATTGGAAGTACAATAAATCCTTTTTACGTCATGCCTGTAGGGGAAATGATCGCGTTTTGTGTGCTGATTGCGATGCTGTTAGTACGCCCTTTTCTTGATTTTCACCATAAAAGAAAGGGAAATAAATAAAAAAAGGAACAGATTTGATCTGTTCCTTAAACGTTACTCTAGTCAATATATAGAGAAAATAAGCATTCCGCCAACAGCTCCTGTTACAACGACGATCCAAGGCGGCAGTTTCCAGTAAGCGAGCATACTGAACAAGATCGCAGCAAAAACGAAGTCAATCGGCTCTAAAATAGAGCTTGTCCATATGGGCGTGTAAAACGCTGAAAGTAAAATACCGACGACGGCTGCATTAACACCCATAAGGGCTCCTTGAATTTTCGGGTTGTGGCGAAGCGCATCCCAAAACGGAAGAGCACCGAAAATGAGCAGAAAAGCTGGCAAGAAAATAGCGAGTATTGCCATTAAGCCGCCCTGCCAGCCGTTTATAACGGCACCGATATAAGCCGCAAATGTAAACAATGGACCTGGCACAGCTTGTGCTGCCCCGTAACCGACTAAAAATTCTTCTGCCTGTAACAAGCCTGTTGGCACAAATTCGCGTTCGAGAAGCGGCAAAACGACGTGTCCTCCACCAAAAACGAGTGCACCAGCACGATAAAAGCTATCGAACATTGCGATCCAGCTCACGGATGTTATCTCACGCAAAATTGGAAGGACGATAAGTAGTCCGAAAAAGAGAGCGAGACAGAAAGTACCTAATCGGCGGGATATCGGAAATGAGAAAGAGACAGATTTGTCTGGCGTGTCCTCCTTATATAGAAGAAACCCGAAGACACCGGCTAACAGAATGACACCAACCTGTGTAAATACGGTCGGCCAAAGCAATGTAATCGTAAGTCCAGCAAGTGCAATCGCTTTTCGCTGAAGGTCAGGTGTTAATTTTTGCGCCATACCAAGAATAGCGTGAGCGACGACCGCAACTGCGACAATTTTTAACCCGTGAATCCATCCGGCATCCCCTATATCAAGCCCTTGTAACAAGAGGGCAAAGACAATGAGTGCAATAACCGATGGCATGGTAAAACCGATAAAGGCCATGATCCCGCCCATGACACCGCCGCGCATAACACCAATTCCAATTCCAACCTGGCTGCTGGCGGGCCCGGGTAAAAACTGACAGAGCGCTACTAAATCAGCATAGCTTTTTTCATCCATCCATTTGCGTCTTCGCACATACTCCTCATGAAAATAACCTAAATGGGCAATCGGTCCGCCAAATGACGTCAAACCAAGCTTTGTTGATACAATCAAAATTTCTATTAATTTCTTGAAGTCTACTTTTCGCATAATCATCCTCTTATTCAGTTATTTCATTGAGTCATACATACACTTTTTTACGCGCTTCAACAATACGACATGATCTTATAGCCATGATCACTATTAAATGTCGTCCTTGATTTTAACATTCGTTTCTGATGTAATACAATTGATTCAATGGATCTTTACAGAACATTAATAGAATAGTTACAAAATAAAAGAGAATGGCCACTTGTGTCGTCTTCATGAAGCACCGTTCGAAAATTTGTAATAATTAATAAAGCCTTTCCTGTTATGATAAAGGAAAGGCTTTTAAATTGGATGGGGAAAATACCATAAAATTGGATGGCCCTTTTTGGTCGATCTTTTCTATGATAAAGGATGAGGATATAGCCATTAAGTGGATGGTTAGTATGACTGTTTGTGTTCCTTGGCCATCTATTTGTTACGCATTTTGTCAGTGACAGGCTTGTTAGAAAAAAGGAGCGCTAATAGGGGAACTATAATCAAGGAAAGGAAGATGAAAAATGAGTATAGCGATTGCCATCATCATTATTATTTTAGCTGCTTCACTATTCGGTACCTTTTTGGTAACGAGACGGGAAGAGGCAAAATACGGGGAATCAACGAAGCGCAATACCATTAATTTAACGATTATTTATGTGATCATGTTTGTCGTATTCACCGTCGGTACCATTTGGTTTATCGTAGAGGCTACTTCATAAAAGAAGGTGATCATATGAAATGGAGACCGGACCGGAATGCAAAAAAAGCCGTATATAAGCAAATTGCGGATTATATTGAACATGGAATTTCCATCGGTCTGTTCTCACCGGAAAGTGTACTGCCATCAGAACGTCTTCTTGCGAAAGAGATCGGTGTGAACCGTAGTACGGTCGTCGCGGCGTATGATGAACTGCAGTCGCTAGGCATTGTCGAGCGAAAAAAAGGAAGCGGTACCCGCGTCAGCACCGATATTTGGGGAGTATCACATAAACGTATTCCAAACTGGGGCCGTTATATGGAAGATGGCTCTTTTTTGCCGAATCTGCCGCTCGTCCAACGCATTCGTACCGAAAATCAGAACCGGCACCTTATTAATTTATCGAGCGGTGAATTATCGCCTAGTCTGTTGCCGAGTGAACAATTTAAAACGATCATGGGGGAAATCCCGTTTCTCGGTCATCTCGGCTACGACCATCAGCAAGGGAATGAATCGCTGCGGGAAACGATTACAGAACATGTAAAAAAATACAAAAACATTCACACGTCACCGTTGTCGATCTTAATTACGTCCGGTGCACAGCAGGCACTGCACCTCATTATTCAATGTTTGCTTAAAGTTGGGGATACGATTGCGATTGAAGATCCGTCTTATTGCTATTCACTACCGGTTTTCCAATCGGCGGGCTTACATACGCTATTGTTGCCTGTGGATGAGCACGGTATCAATCCTAACGATGTCATTGCCTTGCATAAAAAGCATCGCATCCGCATGATCTTTTTAAATCCAGATTATCATAATCCGACGGGTGTGAAAATGAGTATGGCCCGACGAAAAAAAATTCTTGAAATTTCAACTGAACTTGGTATTCCGATTATTGAAGATGATCCGTATTCATTAACCTCTTTTAATGGGAAAGTGAGCAAGACGCTAAAGGCGATGGATGAAAACGGAAATGTGCTTTATATTAGTTCGTTATCAAAAATTGTTGCCTCGGGGCTCCGGATTGGCTGGGTAATCGGACCAGAAAATGTCATCGAGCGTCTTGCGGATGCAAAACAACAGGTCGATTTTGGCCATAGTATTTTTCCGCAATGGGCGGCGAATGAATTTTTGAAATCATCGTCATTTGATGAGCATGTTTATCGGATTCGCCAAGAATTAAAGGAACGTCGGGATGAAATTGTCAAAAGTTTTGATTGCTATTTAAAAGAAGAGATTGATTATTTTGTTCCAGAAGGGGGCATTCATATTTGGTGTCGGCCAAAAAAATCAGTCAACGAAAATCAGCTTTTGGAGGAATCGATGAAACGCGGCGTTTCATTCGTGCCAGGCAGTGTCTTCGGCTCGGAAAAAGGCTATATTCGTTTTACATTTGGAAGGGAAGAAACAGGAGTTATAAACGAAGGAATAGCAAGATTTACAGAAGCACTTCGCTATTGTCAACAAAATGACCAATCACCGGTTCCATAATACAAGGCCGGTGCTTTATTTTTTCTTTCAGCGATCATTTCTTTATGAATATATGTAATTTTCTTCTTTTTATTTACAGAATCGACTGAATCAAGTAATATATTTTAAACAAACAGTCAACAAAGGGAGAATTTATATGATGATACATTCATTGAGTGAAATTAGTTATGTAAAAGACGTATTTGAAATATGTGGCCAATGGGAAATCATGGTTGGGAAAAAGAAGATCAAGTTTCGTTTGAAAAAAGATCTTGATCAGAAATATGTATTTGAAACGGATCATATTTATTACTTAAATCGTGAACAATTTGCTAAAGAACGTATGAAATTCAATCGATTCGATACAGAAGAAGAAGCAAAAGAACAGATTATGCACTATTTTGAAAATGAACTTGCTTCAGCAACACAAGGGTTCTGGATTAAAAATCGGTTGTATTAAATAAAAGACAAGATAGAGCTGTCCCAAAAGTTAGTGAACAACTGACGCGGGGGACAGCTCTATCTTTTTTTTGCATTAAAAGGTTGAGTTCTGTTGAAGAGTCCTGAATGATTTCAATTGGATCGGTATATTGCCTCGTAATTGGATGGTTTCTTTTTTGAAATAAAAATTATGATAGAAGAAATTAATTATTTCAATTTCTTAGAAAGGAAGTTAGAGAAAATGATTCAATCACGAAAAGCATTGGAAAAGATTCAACCGTATTCACCGGGGAAACCAATATGGGAAGTACAAATAGAACTCGGACTCGAACGTGTTATTAAAATGGCATCGAATGAGAATCCACTCGGTCCTTCGAGTAGAGCAGTTGAAGCGATTATGCAGCAGCTTGTAACGTTGAATCGCTACCCGGATGCGGACGCTGTACACTTAAAACAGTCTATTGCCGACAAACTGAATGTCACTGCGTCCGAGTTAATCATTACAAATGGAGCGGATGAACTGATCACGCTCTTATCGGAAACATTTCTTGAAAATGGTGACGAAATTATTGTCCCGTCTCCATCTTTTAGCGAATACGATTTTGGTGCTCATTTAATGGGGGCAACTGTAGTTCTTGCAAAACTAGAACCAGATTTTGAATATGATATTAACGTAATTTTAGATGCGGTAACGGACCAGACGAAAATCGTTTATCTTTGTTCACCGAATAATCCGACCGGTACCTATTTGCCGAAGAATCTGTTCGAACAGCTTTTAAACAAATTGCCGGATCATATACTCGTTGTGTTTGACGGGGCATACTCGCATTATGCCGCAGCTGATGATTACACAGATGGAATCGAATACATTGCATCTGGTTATCCGGTTATCGCCTTGCAGACGTTTTCGAAAATTTACGGGCTTGCCGGTATAAGAGTCGGTTTTGGTGTAGCCCGAGCAGATATTATTCAGCGAATTTTAAAAGTGAAAGAACCGTTTAACGTTAATGCTCTTGCACAGGCAGCGGCAACGGCTGCAATCAATGATGATGAGCATGTACGAAACTCGCAAATAGTGAACGAAAAAGGACGGATACAATTGTATGAAGCATTGGAAAAAATGAACATCGGTTATAGTAAAAGTATGAGTAATTTCGTGCTTGTTCAAATAGGTTCCGCTGCGAAAGAGTTTTATGAGAAGCTGCTCGCAAAAGGGATCATTGTTCGGTATGGGGCAATCTGGGGACTGCCTGATTATATTCGCGTGTCAGTCGGTACACTTGAAGAAAATGCCGAATTTATAAAAGAAATGGTTACCATTTTGGATGAAGGGAGATTGGCAGTATGACGGTAAAAGTAGCTGTTGTACAAGCGGCATCAGTCATTATGGATGGGATAGCGTCAACGCAAAAGGCGATTGATTTAACGATAGAAGCTGCTGAAAAAGGCGCGAAAATTGTCGTATTTCCTGAAGCATTTATTCCTGCTTACCCACGCGGTCTTTCATTCGGTACGAAAATAGGCAGTCGTTCTGTTGAAGGTAGACAAGATTGGCTGCGCTATTTAGAAAATTCGATTCTAGTCCCTGGTGAAGCGACCGATCGACTTGGTGAAGCAGCGCAAAAAGCAGGAGTCTACTTAATAATTGGGGTCATTGAACGGGACCAAGAAACGAGTGGAGGGACACTGTACTGTACAGTGTTATTTTTCGGTCCGGACGGAACAATGCTAGGGAAACATCGGAAGCTGAAGCCGACTGCAGCGGAGCGAATCGTCTGGGGAGAGGGCGATGGAAGTACATTGCCCGTTTTCGATACACCATATGGGAGAATTGGTGCGCTCATTTGCTGGGAAAATTATATGCCGCTTGCACGGGCAGCGATGTATGCGAAAGGTGTGCAAATTTATATTGCGCCGACAGCGGACTCAAGAGAGCTATGGCAGTCAACGATTCGTCACATTGCTGCGGAAGGACGCTGTTTCGTCCTATCATGCAACCAATATGTGACAAAAGATATGTATCCGTCCGATCTCGTTTGCTATGATGAACTCGCTTCGTCTCCTGAGGAAATGTGTACAGGTGGAAGTGCGATTGTTGGTCCTCTTGGTGATTATATAGCACAACCTGTTTATGGGCGTGAAGACATGATCATAGCAGATATACATTTGCAGGACATAGCACTTAGCCAGTTTGATTTTGATGTCACAGGCCACTATTCAAGGCCGGATATATTTCAGCTGACAGTAAACGAAGAAAAGCAGAAAAACGTGAAGTGGAATAAATAACTTCTTCACCGAATAGAATAAGAAAGACCACGACGTCAAAATAAGTTGTGGTTCTTTTTGACATGGACACTCGTCTGCCATATTAATTATTTTTAACATTTTGAAAGGCTTTTTTTTGTAATGAGGAAGACGGATGTAGTATGATAAAGCTTGTAGAAGATGGAAGGAGTCATCCGAATAATGAGGAGGATTTTCCATTTACTAACTGTTAAGGAGTGATTGATTTGGCTATTGTCCTTCAGAAAGGGCAAAGAATTGATTTGACAAAAGGAAATCCAGGATTAGAAAAAATTATGGTTGGTCTTGGCTGGGATCCTGTACAGAAAAAAGCGGGCGGATTACGTGGGATGTTTAGCGGTGGCGGCGGTTCAAGCTTTGACATTGATGCTTCGGTGATCATGCTTCAAAACGACAAATTTGCCGGTAAAGAAAATCTCATTTACTTTGGTAATTTAAAAAGCAGCTGTGGAAGTATTGTACATACAGGTGATAACTTAACAGGCGATGGTGACGGAGATGACGAACAAATCTTAATCGATTTGAAAAAAATCCCTGCTTCTGTTAATAAACTTGTGTTCGTTGTAAATATTTATGATTGCAAAGCACGAAAACAAGACTTTGGTATGGTTAAAAATGCCTTTATTCGTGTCGTGAACTCTGCTAGTAAAGAAGAACTGCTTAAATTCAGTTTGTCAGAAGATTATTCCGGTTCCACAAGCTTGCTTGTTGCTGAAATCTATCGAAATGGAACAGATTGGAAATTTGCGGCAGTTGGTACAGGAACACAGGACGCAGGACTAAGTGAAATCGTGCAAAAATTTGCTTAAATCAAAATAAAGAATAAGAAAGAAGGGTTTTTACATGGCAATTTCATTGAGTAAAGGTCAAAAAGTGGATTTAACAAAAGGTAATCCTGGTTTATCAAAAATTACAGTCGGTCTTGGCTGGGATACAAATAAATATGATGGCGGCAAATCGTTTGACCTTGATTCATCTGTCTTCCTTTTAAATGCAGCGGGCAAATGTGAAAGTGAAAAAGACTTTGTTTTCTTTAATAACCTTGAGGGCGGCAATGGTTCTGTTGTTCACAAAGGGGACAACTTGACAGGCGAAGGCGACGGAGACGACGAGCAAGTGAAAATCAATCTTTCAGACGTGCCGCAATCAATTGAAAAAATTGCGTTCACGATCACGATTCATGAAGCGGAAGAGCGGAGCCAAAACTTTGGACAAGTATCGAACAGCTTTGTGCGTATCGTAAGTGATGACAGCAAAGAAGAACTGATCCGTTATGATCTTGGAGAAGATTTCTCGATTGAAACTGCGGTCGTTGTAGGCGAGTTGTACAGACATAATGGCGAGTGGAAATTCAGCGCGATTGGAAGCGGATACCAAGGCGGGTTAGCATCACTCGTTAACGATTACGGCTTGCAAGCTTAATCACGCAATACCACACATTTGGGAGTGATTTCACTGTGTCGATTAAATTGTCAAAAGGCCAAAAAATTGATTTAACGAAAACGAACCCTGGTCTCGTTAAAGCGGTCATTGGTCTCGGCTGGGATACGAATAAATATTCGGGAGGTCAAGCATTTGACCTTGATGCATCAGCGTTTCTAGTTGATGCAGCCAATCGATGTCAAAATGACCATGATTTCATTTTTTATAACAACCTCCAGCACCCAAGTGGAGCGGTTGTGCATACAGGAGATAACCGGACCGGAGAAGGTGACGGGGATGATGAGCAGCTTATTGTCGACTTTTCTGCAATCCCTTCTTACGTACAGCGAATTGGCGTTGCGGTGACCATTCATGATGCGGAATTGCGCAATCAAAATTTTGGACAAGTGTCAAATGCGTTTGTTCGACTTGCGGATGAAGCAACAGGACAGGAATTGCTTCGCTTTGATTTAGGAGAAGATTTTTCCATTGAAACAGCTGTCGTGTTTTGTGAATTGTACAAACACGGGAACGATTGGAAATTTAGTGCGGTAGGCAGCGGTTTTTCTGGCGGCCTCATGTCGCTTTGCCAAAACTATGGTTTGGAAGTGTAAGTGCTAGAGGCCAATAAAAGGTTATAATCCTTTTATTGGCTTTTTTGCTAAAAGAAGAAATAGAGATAAATTAAGATAGTAAAGTATGATAGATACATACATCTCTGTTCATCCGATATGAACGGGACTGAACGAGAAAGAATGGATAAAAAAGAAAGAAGGGGCCAGCTCCTTCTTTCTTTTTACAAAAATGACAAAGTTGATGTAAGAAGGTGCTGAATTTGAAGTATTTCCATCATTTACCCGAGTTTCAATTAGAAGGATTTTTCTATCAAAAACCAAAAGTGATTCACAAACATTCACCTAAACATATGCTTGCCTACAGCCTCGGCCCGGTTTTGTATATGCCAGCAACAAGAGGGGACATTGCTGAATTAATTATTCATAATAAATTTAAAGAGCTTTCCACGGTTGTGATTTGTTTGGAAGATGCTGTTGGGGATCTAGAAGTAGAAAGGGCGGAAGAACAGCTTATTTCTCATATGAGCACCATTTCAGCAGCTTTAGAGGAGGGGCTTCTCACGGAGGATAGAATGCCGCTTATTTTTATTCGAGTAAGAAGTGCCCAGCAAATGGCCCAATTGGCGGCTCGGTTGCATCGTTCATTGCCCGCTTTGACAGGTTTCGTCTTTCCGAAATTTTCATCAGAAAACGCAGAAGATTTTCTTTTGACGCTGCAGTCAATCGTGGATAAATCAGGAACCATTTTGTATGGAATGCCCATTTTAGAGTCACCAGACGTTCTTTATAAGGAAAAGCGTATAGAAGAATTGCTTCGATTAAAAGAAATCGCTGATCATTATAAGGAGTTTATATTAAACATCCGGATCGGGGCTACGGATTTATGCGGATTGTATGGGATTAGAAGAAATAGCCAGACAACTGTCTATGAAATTTCGCTCGTCAATGAACTGATTACCGATATCGTAAACATATTCGGCCGGGAACCAAATGGGTTTGTTATATCGGGTCCAGTGTGGGAACATTTTTCAGCAAATAACCGGATTTTAAAGCCGCAGCTGCGTCAGACCCCCTTCTTGAAACAGCTTGGTTCGGATGGAATTATTCTGAGAAAAGAATTAATTCGTAAAAACTTCGACGGGTTAATTCAAGAAACACTGCTTGATAAAGCAAATGGGTTAGTCGGGAAAACCATTATTCATCCGACGCATCTTTTACCTGTACAGGCATTGCACGTTGTAACGAAAGAAGAATATGTGGATGCGGTAAGTATTGTCAGGCAAGCAGACGGTGAAAAGGGCGTATTTAAAAGTGAGTTTCAAAACAAAATGAATGAAATAAAGCCACATTTAAAGTGGGCACAAAAAACGTTAATAAAGTCAGACATATACGGGGTGTTTCATGAAAACCACACATTCATCGATTTATTATCCGAGCCAGTATACACATAACATTAGCGGCTCTTTAGAAGCAGAGATACGAATAGCGGCGAATCCATATCATATCCCGGTGGAATCACTGTATGAAATGGCGGCAAGAATAAATAAAAAACGTTCTTTTTTATTTGTGAGTAAAGTGCTGGGAAAACATCTTCCGCTTCATCCATGCATCCCATTTATTTCATCTGCGCTGCTCGCCTCGATGTATTATGAAGAAGAAATGGGTCAAACGCTGCCTGAAAAAGAGCAGCTTATTGAAGCGTTGAAAGACGGGTCAAGGGATAATATAGAAGCGGCTTATTTAGTTGTAAAAGAGCTGCGCTTGGCAATGAAAGAGCCTGTTGTGTTTATTGGATTTGCGGAAACGGCGACCGCACTTGGTCACGGCGTGTTTGATTGCTTTACGAATGCATCGTACATTCATTCTACGAGGGAGCGGATTGTGGATCAAGAAGTGACTCTGTATTTTGAAGAAGAGCATTCGCATGCGACAGACCAGCTTTGTTATGCGCCTGAAGAATTGTTTAATCATGACAAGCCTATTTGTCTGGTGGATGATGAAATCACAACGGGGAAAACAGCTTTGAACATTATATCGTCGATTCAAAAGAAATACCCGCGCAAAGAGTACACGGTGCTCTCTCTTCTCGATTGGCGGACGAAAGAAAACCGGCAGCGTTTAAAGAATTTTGAGGATAGATGGGGAATTCAAATTAAAACGTATTCTCTCTTATCTGGTTCAATTGAAGTGAAAGGCACACCTGATCTAAAAGAAAAAAGAGATGCTGATGAACAAGTACCACTTGAAAAAATAAATGAACATTCGATTCCTCTTCGTGATATTCCATCTCCTATTGCGCATTATCCATATTCGTCTGTTGATTCACGCGGCGTAAAAAACGATACACCTTATTCAGCATTAACAGGAAGGTTCGGGCTATCTTCAGAACATCGACAGTCGATTGAAGACTATTGCCGCAAAATAGGTCAGTATTTGAAAGCGAAAAGGATAGGAAAGAAAACACTCTGTCTTGGAACAGGGGAATTTATGCATTTACCGATGAAAGCTTCTGTTTATATGGGAGAAGGCGTATCATACCACTCGACAACGAGAAGCCCCATCTTTCCATTAAACAAGGAAGGATATCCAATTAAAAACAGGCTCGTGTTTGAAAGTCCGGATGATCCTGGCATTGTTCAATATGCATATAACATTGTGAGTCAGCAATATGACGAAGTATTTTTCTTTTTTGAACGGACAGCGAGTAAGGAAAGAAGACAATCGCTTTTGCGTCAGTTTTATCATATACCGCACATTCACGTAGTTGATTTCATTTGAAAGGGGATTTTCAGGTGATTAAACAAGACATGCAAATGGTCAAAGGAAGTTATTCATCAGAAGATGTTGTCTTTTTATTAAAAGATTTATCAGACGTAAACCTTGAAAGAAAGACGGATGAGCGGGAACGAGCCATTCAGCAAGGCGTGCATTATTCGGAGATGCTTCCGGTTGAATACGAGCCGACAAAAGACTATTTGGCGTTATTTCATGAATCACTTGATACATATAAACAAAAAGTAGCGGTGGCAGTGGGAACGGTTGCGGAGCTTATTATTGAAAAAAAAGGACGAGACATTGTTCTCGTTTCTCTTGCGAGGGCGGGTACGCCAATCGGTATTTTAATAAAGCGGTATATAAAAAAGACGTTTGGTTTTGCGCCGCCTCATTACAGCGTATCCATTATTCGTGGACGAGGGATAGATGAAAATGCATTGCTGTACATGCTTCATCAACATCCAGGCCGCCAGCTCGTGTTTATTGATGGATGGACTGGAAAAGGAGCCATTACGAAAGAATTAACACGTTCCACTCACGGCTTTGAAAAAAAACATGGCATAAAATTAGATGATGAACTAGCTGTGCTGGCTGACCCCGGCTACTGCTCTTCTTTATATGGCACGAGAGAAGATTTTCTTATTCCAAATGCCTGTTTAAATTCGACGGTTTCAGGGCTTGTTAGCCGAACGATATTGAATAAACAGTGGATAAGCGAAACAGATTTTCACGGGGCAAAGGTATATAAAGAACTGCAAGATCAAGATGTATCAACTCATTACATTGAGGTTATTGCAGATGAGTTTGATTCAGCGGCGAATCTCATTCAGGAGACCGTAAAAACGCTGAAAACAAGCGATCGCTCTTTAACTTGGGAAGGGCTTAAATCCATTCATCAGATTCAAACTAAATATGGACTAGAAGATATTAATCTGATCAAGCCGGGTGTAGGAGAGACAACGCGTGTTCTGTTGCGCCGTATGCCTTGGAAAATACTTGTGAAAGATCGGCAAGACCCGCGCTTGAAACATATTTTACAATTAACGAAAGAACGGGGTGTCCCGGTGGAGGAATTTACAGAAATGACGTATACATGCTGCGGATTAATCAAGCCATTGGAGCGAGACCAATGATTTTTGCAAGCGACTTAGATCGCACACTCATTTATTCAAACAAGTTTTTCGATCCGAAACAAACAGATCTGTCTGTTCGGAATGTGGAAGTATATAATGGAAGAGAGATCTCTTACATGACAGAAAAGGCCATTCAGCTTTTGAAAGAACTGTCGGAACAAATGATGTTTATCCCGGTGACAACGAGAACAGTCGAACAATATAGCCGAATTTCACTTTTCCAGGAAGAGATTCGGCCCGCCTATGCGATCACATGTAACGGTGGTGTCATACTGAAAGACGGAAAAGTAGATCGTTATTGGGAAGAAATTGTTCAAAAAAAGATTAATAACAACCATACGTCTTTAGAAGAAGTAAAGAGAAAAATAGAAAAAACGGCAGATCCTGTCTGGCTGGATTCCATTCGAGTGGTGGACAACTTTTTTATCTATTTACTTATTAAACCTGAACTTGCTCCGGCGGAACGGATGAATGAATACTCGGAGTGGGCAGCGGAGCGCGGCTGGTTCTTTTCCTTACAAGGAAGAAAAGTATATTTTATCCCAGGATTTGTGAACAAATGGGACGCGGTGAACTATCTTTCAGAAAAAGAGGGAAGGAAAACGGTATTTACAGCAGGAGATTCTAACCTGGATGTCTGTTTAGTCGAAAAAGCGGTATTTGGCTTAATTCCAAAACATGGGGAAGCAGCTGCAAGGAATGCTCATCTGCCGTTGACACAAACAGAAGGCGTGATCGCGGCAGAGGAAATACTTGAAACAATGCTGTCTAAAAGCCTGGAGCCTACCGTCAAATTCCGTTCATAACACCAGCTCACACTCCTTACTTTTTATAAAGATGACTAAAGGAGGGAGCGCAGTTGAAAAGAAAATCGATTCTCATGCCCATTGATGAAACAAATTGGAACGAGCAACTTGGCTGTCCGATTATAGAACGGCCTGGATATAAAAAAGAAACGGACGACATGCAATATAGTCAGGTAGCCGCACGCATACTCGGTGCCGGCTTTGATGAAACAGCTTATATGAGTACGCTTTATTTTATTAGCCAGCAGCCAAATGTATATATTTTGTCTGAAACACTTGATAAATCAATGCCGCCTGGCCGCTTTCAATCGGTGCAGCGCATCTATCATATTATCCAGAATGAACCAAGTCTTTCAGTGAACCGTTTTGTCGCTTTTTTAGACGGAGAGCGTTTGCTTCCTAAATACCCAAAAGATCCTGATTTTAACCGGCTTGTTCGTTCGGCGCTCATAAACGTGTTGCAGCTGTTTCAATCCAATCATTCAGGAGCATTTGGCCATCCTGAATTTAGACGAGTTTTTCTTGATTTGATCAAATGGACATGGAACCATTTGGATCAATGGGTGAAGGAACTCGATAGGGAACAAGATGTCCCTCATATTGTTTGGTACGGGGATGCGAGCAAAAGCCAGATTTATTTTCTTTATTATATGCTTCTTTTAGGAATGGACGTTGTACTCATTCATCCGGAAGGAAAGGATGACTTCAAAGAGATTGATCCAGAAAACAAGCAGACAGTTATCGTACAGTATCCTTCAAAGATGAAGATACAACCTTTTCCAAAAGAGGAACCGAAGCAGCAGGGAACGGTTGCTTATCGTGCGTCGAAAGAAATTGAACAAGTGCTAAACCATGAAGGCTCCTCTTTTTATAAACCGTGGCAATTTCGAGATCACTTACCCGTTTCTGTCACACTAAAGACGACCTATGATGAAATCTTTTTGTTAGCAAAAGAGCCTTCGTTTATTCGGCCAGGGTTTTCTGTACAAGATGGAGAAGTGAAAATTCCTGCGCTGTTCGCTAAAGTGTCAGGCGTCTCCAAAAATCGAAAAGAATACTGGGAAAATATGCAGCGGTTGCGCACTCAAAAAAGTACATTAACGATTACAAAATTTCCTTACATGAAAGAAAAAAAAGCGAACAATCAGTTTCATTATCAGCATGCTCTTGGCGGCCGGAACATTCTTGATCCAGAAAAAATGGTGAAAAGCAACTGGTGGCAATATGGTCACTTGCATGGTGGAGTGCAAAAAGGAATTGCAGCGGCAATCTCTCGGATATGTGATGATCCAAAAATGGAGAAATCATCAGGAGAAACAAATGAAGATGTTCAGCTGTTTTTATTTACGCACTCGATGTCGATACCGGAAGAAATCCTTCAATTATTGCAGACATTTGATTACTCTCAAGAAGTACCGAAATTGATTTTATATAACAATGAAAAAAATGGTCAGTTATCCAGAGCAGATGCTGCTTTACTCTTATTGTTAAACGAATTCGGTCTTGATCTTATTTTATATAATCCGCCAGGCTTGAACGATCTAGAATCATTTATTAATAAAAAATATTTTGATCACCATCTGCTTGAAGATATGGTATTTGAGCTGCCATTTGAACACTATCAAAAAGAAAATTCGATTTTAAGCGGATTCCTATCTAAATTTTTAAAGGGGAGGAAATGAGTGAGATGCAGGAAATGAGAGAAAATGAAATGGAACTAATAACAGAAAATAAAGCAGAAACCATGCGTTTTCAGCTGCGTAATGAACCGGAAGTGCTGGATTTAGCCCGTTCTATTGATATACGAAATCAAACAGGTCTCCTGGAATTCGGAAAAGAACCAGCGGTAGAAATTTCTCAATTTTCCGATCGGATTTTGGCATCCATGCGCTCCACAAGCGTCACCGATTCAGGAACTTTATTAAAACAGCTTGGAAAAACAATGGATCAATTTGACAAAAATGATTTTGCAGAGCCAAAAGGATTTTTAGGCAAATTGTTTAATCGCGGCGAAAAAATGATTGAAAAAATATTTGGCAAATATCAAACACTCGGTCGAGATATTGAAAAAATTCATATTGAAATCTCTAAATACAAAGATGAAATGATCCGTTCGACGAATAATATGGATGAAATGTATCAGCAAAACTATCAATATTACATGGCGCTTGAAAAATATGTAGTAGCTGGACAAATAAAAGTAGAAGAGTTGAAAAGTCTTCTTCCGGGTTTAGAAAAGCGGTCGGCAGGCGGTGATCAGCTGGCACAAATGGAACTGGATACGTTGAATAATGCTGTTCAATCGCTTGAGGAACGAGTATACGACCTTGAAATGGCTAGAATGGTCGCACTGCAAACAGCACCGCAAATTCGTCTATTGCAGCGGGGGAATACGAAACTGATCGGGAAAATCAACTCTGCTTTTATTACGACAATCCCGATTTTTAAAAATGGAATTATTCAAGCAGTCGCAGCGAAGCGCCAAAAGCTTGTAGCGGATTCTATGAGTGAATTAGATAAACGGACAAATGAAATGCTGCTGCGAAATTCGCAAAACATTGCAAACCAGAGTACTGAAATTGCCCGCCTTGCCGGCGGACCAAGCATCAAAATTGAAACGATAGAAGAAAGCTGGAATACAATTGTAAAAGGACTCGATGAAACGAGAGCGATTGAAGAAGAAAATAAAAAAGCAAGAGAAGATGGCATGAAGAGAATTGCTCAGCTGCAGGATACAATGAAAAACTATGGAAAATAACTGAAGAAGACTTGCCGTTTCACTAAATCGTACGGAAGTGAAGGAAATGGTCCAAACAGTTATTATAGAAGGCGCACGGACACCGATTCGTAAATTTGGCGGTCTGCTTTCTTCCTTAACCCGCATTGATGTGTTTGAAATCAACGAAGCATTCGCGCTGCCGTGCTTGCAAGTACGAAAATTGCGCGCATTATTTTAACGTTAGCGTATGAACTGCGCCGCGGCGGCGGAGGCATCGGGATTGCAGCGATTTGCTCCGGCAGCGGGCAAGGCGATGCGATTATGATTGAAGTGAAGAAATAAAAAAGGACTCGCCTGAAAAAGGCGAGTCCTTTTTTATTAGTTAGAAGCGACAGTAAAACGCTCATTTAAATGTTTCGGATGTTCAATTTCATCAAGAACTGCAATCGCATAGTCTGCGTAGCTAATATAACTTTGTCCTTCCGCGTTCACAAGAAGATGGTCTTTCCCTGATTGGTAAGCACCCGTTCTTTTGCCTTCCGGATCAAAGAATGCTGGAGGGCTAATAAATGTCCATTGGATTCCCTCTGACTTTTGCAGATCAAGTAGATTTTCTCCTTGATTTTGAGCTGTTGGCAAGTATTCTTTCGGGAAATCAGGTGTTTCAAGAACGCGTACTGTTTTGGCTTCGTCTACAAATAAGCTGCCGGCGCCGCCAACAACGACTAATTTTGTATTCGGTGCTTCTTTTAACACATCGATTAATTTTTGTCCTGCTTCAACGTGTAAGTGTTCTTGTCCGGCAGGAGCACCAAATGCATTCACAACAGTGTCAAAGGATTGAACATCCGCAGCTGTTAAATCAAAAATGTCTTTTTCGAATATATTTATATCCGCAGCTGTTATTTTTGCAGCATTGCGGACAATGGCTGTGACGTTATGACCGCGTTCTTTTGCTTCTTTCAAAATAAGGCTTCCTGCTTTTCCTGAAGCTCCGATAATGGCGATTTTCATAAAATAGTTCCTCCTCATATGTAACTTACTTTGTTACACTTAGTATGTAACCATTATAGTTACATTTGAAGTCGTTTGTCAACTCATTTGACAGACATTTTAATTGTAACTACAATAATGACAAATGGTGGTGGAGAAAAATGATGAATAGTCGTTTCGCCGTGGCGATTCATATTATGGTGCTTGTGGCATCCAATTCACGTGAGCCGCTTTCATCAGACAGGATTGCAGGCAGTGTGAATACGAATCCGGTTGTCATCCGGCGAATAAGCGGTATGCTGAAGAAAGCGGGATTGCTTACGTCGCGGGCAGGGATTACTGGCTCCGAATTAACGAAAGATCCTGCTCATATTTCGTTACTCGATATTTTTAAAGCGGTACAGCCGAAAGATGAATTGTTTGCGGTACATGAAAAGCCGAATCCGAATTGCGAAGTTGGAAAAAATATTCAATCATCGCTTGATGTGACGTTTGATCGTGTGCAAAAGGCAATGGAAAACGAATTAGCGAATCAATCGCTAAAAGATGTGATGAACCATCTCTTTAATTGAGGTGGTTTTTTTAGCGTGCATTAATGGGCATAAAATCCCATTGAATGGAGTTTCCAAAGGCTAAGAATGCGATGTCTTGGCGCAACACTTTTGTTAGCATATCCTATGAGTCACAAAATATTGCTTTTGTGCCTGCCCCTCCTTTCATAAAAACAAGCAACTATTTAAAAAGCTACATAAAACCATATAAAACCACAATAATAACTTAACCGTTCGTTAATATTTCATTAACAATCACAAGATACAATGAAATCACAATCAAAACAATATAAAAGGAGCTTAAAAAATGAAAAAACGCATGTGGTTTTCCGTGCTTTCTAGTTTATTATTCGTATCAGCTTGTTCAGGAGAAAAAAGTGTTCCGGCGGATGCACAAAGCGGGGTGTCGGGCGATTTAACCGTGTATACGGCGGTGGAAGAAGAATTGATCCCTGACTATATGGCTTCTTTTGAAGAAAAGTATCCAGAGGTGGATGTCAAAATCGTACGTGATTCAACAGGTATTATGACAGCTAAGCTTCTCGCAGAAGGGGAAAATACAAGCGCGGATGTTGTATGGGGTCTTGCGGCGTCAAGTTTACTGGCATTGGATCAAAAAGACATGTTAAAAGAATACACGCCGGCAGGTGCGGAAAATATTAAACCGGCTTTTAAAGACAAAAATGAACCTCTTAAATGGACAGGCAACACGGCGTTTATGACGGGGATTGCGGTGAATACGGAAGAATTGAAAAAGCTGAATGTGCCGGTTCCAAAAACATATGAAGATTTACTGAAACCAGAATATAAAGGACTTATAGTCATGCCTCACCCGGCGTCAAGCGGAACGGGCTATTTAACAGTCAATGGATGGCTGCAGATGATGGGCGAAGAAGCAGGCTGGTCTTACATGGACAAGCTTCATAAAAATATCGGTACGTATACGCATTCAGGATCAAAGCCGGCAAAAATGGCAGCGGCAGGTGAATATCCGATCGGCATTTCACTTGTGTACACAGCGGTTCAAATGAAAGAAGACGGCGCGCCGGTTGAAGTAATCCTGCCGGAAGAAGGACTCGGCTGGGAAGTGGAAGCCAATGCGTTAATTAATAAAAAGGATGCTGGTAATGAAGAAGCGGCACACGCCTTTTTGGACTGGGCGATAGAAGAAGATGTGATGAAAAAATATTTTGACGCAAATGGATTTACGACAATGAACAAGGAATTTGAGCTGCCGGCATCGTTCCCGAAAAACGTAGAAGAAAAGATGTATAAAAAAAATGACTTGTACTGGGCGGCGGAAAACCGGGACGCGATTTTAACAGAGTGGGAATCAAAATATGGAACGAAAGCTGAACCGGAAGAATAAAGGAGAGATCATGATGGCAAAATCACTTCAAATTAAATCGGTAATGAAAACATTCGGCCAGACGACCGCACTTGAAGAAATTCATCTCGACATTAAAAAAGGAGAGTTTGTCAGCTTACTAGGACCGAGCGGATGCGGGAAATCAACGCTGCTCCGGATCATTGCGGGGCTCGACCAGCCGACATCGGGAGGATTGAACGTCGATGGAGCTGATATTACAGCTTCGTCTGCCTCTTCACGAAACATTGGCATGGTGTTTCAGTCATATGCGCTGTTTCCGAACATGACTGTGCGCAAAAACATTGAGTTTGCCCTCAAGCCGAAAAAGCTGTCAAAAAAGACGCGTACCGATAAAGCGATGCATATGCTTCACCTTGTCGGACTTGAGGCACTCGCAGACCGGGCACCGCAGCAATTGTCAGGCGGCCAGCAACAGCGGGTGGCACTGGCGCGCGCGCTTGTGATCGAACCGGATTTTCTTCTTCTTGATGAACCGTTATCGGCGCTTGATGCGAATGTGCGCTACCAGCTACAACAGGAAATTCGCCGCATTCATCACGAATTTGGCATGACAACGATTATGGTCACGCACGATCAGGATGAAGCGCTCACCATGGCTGACCGGATTGCGGTGATGAACAACGGACGCATTGCCCAGTACGATACGCCACAAAATGTGTACCGGTATCCTGCCGATTCGTTCGTCGCATCTTTTATCGGAACGTCGAACCAGATCGAACAATTAGGAGAAACACGCGTGATTCGTCCCGAGCATTTCTCCGCTGCTGACGCCCAATCCGGCATGGAGACATATGTGGACAGCATGATGTTTAAAGGCGCATATTACCGCCTGAAAGTGAGTGTCACAGACCGAACATCGCCACTTTTTAATGAAAAACTCATTGTGGATTTGCCGGCAAACGTCGTGGATAGCCGAAACATTTGTCCAAGGAAGATTGTCTATTTATCCATGCATGACCATGAAGCACGGCCTTCAAAAGAAGTGGTGATGGCATGACGACACTTTCTCGCGTGAAAATATCGGAGCGAAATGTTTCATTGTGGCGCCCGCTTCAATTAACGATTATTTTCTTATCATTTGGCTGTCTGCTTTTTATGCCGATTTCGACGTTGTTTCTCGAAGTGGCCAAAGATGAAGAAGGCAGATGGGCCGGGTTTGGCCAGGCAATCAGCTATTTGTCCAATCTGACTTTGTTAACAAGCTTTCAGCATTCGCTGACGATTGCTCTTTGGACGACGGTTTTTGCACTGTCGCTTGGGTTTGTGTATGCATTTGCCATTTCGCGTACGAATGTGAAAGGGAAGCGCGTGTTGCTCGGGTTTGCGATGCTGCCTCTTTTTGCCCCGACGATGATGCACGGGATTGCGCTCATTTATTTATTTGGGCGGCAGGGGGTTGTGACGACCGGTTTGTTTGGTCTCTTTCCGGGTGTTGACATCGGATTATATGGCCCAGTCGGCATTGTGATGGCGGAGGTTATGTATACTTTCCCACAAGTCGTTTTGCTTATGTACGTCGCGCTTCGTCAATCGGATCAAGGATTGTATGATGCCGCGAAAACGATGGGGATCAGTTCAGCGGGCCGGCTGTTCGGCATTACGATTCCCAGCATTCGGCTCGCGTTTGTGAGCGCCGGGATGGTGGCATTCACGCTCAGCTTCACGGATTACGGTGCACCGAAACTTGTTGGAGGACAGTACAATGTGCTCGCGACCGATGTGTACAAGCAGGTCGTCGGTCAGCAGAATTTTGCGCTCGGCGCAGTAGCCGGGATCTTACTAATGACACCGGCACTGATCGCATTTGTGGTTGACCAAGCTGCGTCACGAAAGCCGTCGTTTTCATTGAATGCAAAAGCAAAAGCGCTTGAGATTGGCATACATCGGGTCCGTGATGTGTTGTTCGGTTCATTCGCATACGGCATGGCACTCGTTGTTGCGGTTTTGTTTTTGATGATGATTGTGGCGTCCGTGACACCGGTTTGGCCGTATACATTCGGGTTTTCACTTGAGTATTTCACGTTTAACAGTTACACAGGAGACGGATTTACAGTCTTTTTAAACAGTTTGATTGCAGCGACTGGTACGGCGGTGTTCGGTACTCTTTTTGCTTTTTTGTTTGCGTACTGGCTTCAAAATGGGGAACTGCCGGCTGCACTCGCAAAAATGGGTCATTTTATGAGCCTGCTTCCGATGGCGGTACCGGGTCTTGTGATCGGGATCAGCTACGTGCTGTTTTTCAGCCGTCCCGAATGGTCATTCTTCGGACTGGTGGTGCCAAATATGCTGCACGGGTTGTATGGAACGATGGCGATCGTGATTGTATCGACAGTTCTTCATTTTTTCTCCGTTACCTATATGACGGCGCGGACGGCTTTGAAGAAGCTGGATGCGGAATGTGAGCAGGCCGCGAAAACACTGGGGCTGACGCGGATCGATACGTTTCTTCATTACACACTACCATCGTGTGCACCGGCGCTTTTGGAAATGGTGATGTATTTTTTCGTCAATTCGATGGTCACGATCTCGGCGGTTATTTTCTTGTACACGCCGGATACGAAAACAGCGGCAGTTTCGATTGTCAGTCTGGATGATGCAGGCAATATCGAAGCAGCAGCGGCGATGGGGCTTTTAATTGTCCTTGTGAATGTTGTCGTGCGTTTTCTATATGAACAGCTGCTGCGTATGGCAGTAAAAAGAACAAAACGAAAAGGAGAGATTGCGTGATGAAAACAATTCAAGGTGTATTTCTTGATTGGGCGGGAACGACAGTGGATTACGGCTGCATGGCGCCGGTTGAAAGTTTTGTGAAAATATTTGAAGAAAAAGGGATTCAGGTCACGATGGATGAAACACGCGAGCCGATGGGCATGGCGAAAATCGATCATATCCGGACGATGCTTGAGATGCCGTCGATTCGAAAACAGTGGCAAGGAGAACCAACAGAAGCGGATGTTCGTGAGCTGAATGAGCGGTTTGAAGCGTGTTTGTTTGAAAGTCTTGGCGAATACACGGATCCAGTGCCGGGTGCGATGGAAGCAGTCGAGACACTGCGGGAAATGGGATTAGTCATTGGGACGACAACAGGCTATACACGGGAGATGATCGACATTGTGCGTGCGGGTGCGGCGGAAAAAGGCTATGAGCCGGATGTGACTGTGACAGCGGATGATGTGGATGCAGGCCGTCCGTATCCATGGATGATGTATTATGCGGCGATGAAGCTCGGTGTGTATCCGATGAACAGGGTTGTGAAAGTGGGCGACACGACCGTCGATATGGAAGAAGGCCGGAATGCAGGTGCATGGACAGTCGGGCTGATTTATGGCTCAAGTGAACTTGGCTTATCAATAGAGGAAGTATCACAGCTGACAGAAGGCGAACGCGCCGTTCGTGAAGCCGCTGTACGTGAAAAACTAATGGCGGCAGGCGCACATGCGGTGCTGTTATCCATTGGCGAGCTGCCGGCGTTTATTCGCGAACTTGATCGTACTCTTTCAGAAAAGGAGGAATCAGCATGGTCCGTTCTCTCCTTTTAACTCCAGGTCCACTAACAACAACAGATACCGTTAAAACAGCGATGATGGGTGACTGGTGTACGTGGGAAGAAGAATACAAAAAGCTGACGCGCGGCATTCGCAGCCAGCTCGTGGAACTGGCTGGTGGCGGGGATCAGTATACCGCTGTTTTGATGCAGGGCAGCGGTACATTTTCAGTGGAAGCGGCGATCGGTACGTTTATATCAAAAGAAGATCATGTGCTCATCGGCGTAAACGGCGCGTATGGCCGGCGGATAGTGGAAATTGCTGAACGTCTACATATTCCATACAGCACGGTGACGGCAGATGACACAATGGCGCTTGAAGTTGCTTCATTTGAAGAAAAACTGCGGACTGATTCATCAATCACACACGTGATGTTCGTTCATTCGGAAACGACTTCGGGGCTTTTGAATCCCGCCCAAGACATTTGCTGTGCTGCGAAACAGTTTGGCAAAACGACGATGGTTGATGCGATGTCGAGCTTTGGCGGCATGGACATGTCAATGACTGACTGGAACATGGATGTTCTCGTTTCTAGTTCAAATAAATGCCTGCAAGGTGTGCCAGGTTTTGGTTTTGTATTGGCAAACCGCGCGCTGTTAAAATCACGAAAAGGATGTGCACCGTCGCTTTCGCTTGATGTGTACGATCAGTTCGAAACGATGGAAAATGACGGTGGGAAATGGCGATTTACTTCGCCCACACATGCGGTTCATGCGTTTTCTCAGGCGCTCGCTGAACTCATAGAAGAAGGCGGTGTCCCGGTGCGGGAGGCACGTTACCGTAAAAATCAAGAAACGCTCATTGCCGGCATGGAAGCACTTGGTTTTAAAACGGCTGTCTCGAAATCGATTCAATCACCGTTTATCGTATCGTTTTTGTATCCAGATCACACATTTTCATTTGCCGCTTTTTATAAGGCGTTAAAAGCCGATGGATTTGTCATTTACCCAGGAAAATTAACAGATCTTTCTGCGTTCCGGATCGGGATTATTGGCGATATACACATTTCGGATATTCAGCGACTGCTTGAATCTATTAAAAGGTACATGACTGTGAGAGGAGCGATACGTATATGAAAATATTTTGTCTAGGTGGAGCAGGAAGAATCAGCAGAGAAGCTGTTCTTGATTTGGTGGAGCACTCTTCATTCGAAGAAATTGTGATTGGCGATTATAATGAAGAAGAAGGCTCCAGTGTGGTAGAGTGGCTGAATGATCCGCGTGTGTCGTTTGTGAAAGTAAATGTGTTTGACGAAGCAGATACGATAGCTAAGATGACCGGGTTTGATATTGTGCTAGACGGGACGACGATTCAATTGAATGGCCAAACAACGAAATTGATTGCAGCGGCGGGCTGCCATGGGATTAATTTGAATGGATTCGGGGAAGAGTTTGCCTATGAAGAGACGTTTAAAGCAAACGGAAAAACAATGCTGCCGGGCTTCGGAATGACGCCGGGCCTGACTCAAATGATGGCAATGTACGCAGCGAATCGTCTGGATTCGGTGCAGTCCGTCCGGGTGAGCCACGGGTCGTTCCGGCCGATTGCATTTTCCAAATCCATTGCGGAAACGACGACGTATGAATATGACCCAGAGCTGCCGGGGCGTGTCGTGTTTGAAAACGGGGAATTTGTTCAGGTAAAGCCGTTTGCCCGTCCACGTGATATTCAGCTGCCGGAGCCATACGGTCATACGGTACAGTATATTATTCCACATTCCGAAACGGCGACGCTCGCCAAAGCATTGAAAGAAAAAGGCGTTCAGTTAATTGAAACACGCGGCACATGGCCGGAGCAAAATATGCGTCTCGTGCGTGCGCTATATGAGTATGGCATTTTACGAAATGAAAAAGTAAGTGTCGGCGGCGCAGAAGAGGGTATAATGGATATCATTAGTGCATATTTGCTTCAGTCGGAAGAAGGACAGTCGACTGAACTATACGGTTATGCGCTTCATGTAGAAGTGATTGGGGAAAAAGATGGCGAGGCGGTTTGTTATGAGCTGACGCATACGCACCCGAAAAGCGATGGGTCCGTGCCGGGTTGGGAAGGGCTGCGTGCGTATACGCGTAATGTGGCGATTCCGTTTGCAGTGGCGGCGGAACGTATAGCGAAAGGCGACGTGGGGGAAACGGGTGTGCTGACGCCGGAAGAGGCATTTGGCGCCCATCCAGAATTATTTTTCCCGTTGTTTGAAAAACGCGGCATTCATGTTCATATCGAAAAGAAAGCTGCTTTGCCTGAAGAATTGTATGTATAAAGGCAGGTGGGCGCCGATGCTGGCGGAAGAACGGAAATTAAAGATTATGGAGTACGTCACGGAATATGGAAGTGTGCGGGTTTCGGATCTTGCCGAAGAATTTATCGTGTCGACAGAAACGGTCCGCCGCTATTTGGATGAACTGGAAAAAGACCACAAACTAAAAAAGGTATATGGTGGTGCGGTCCGTCTCAGTGAAAAAGAGGAGCCGCCGATTTTAAACCGGGAAACGAAAAACCGGCTGGAAAAGCAGCTTATCGCCGAACAGGCCGTCTCATTTATTTTAGAGGGCGATGTTGTGTTTATCGATGAAGGAACAACAACTTTGCAAATGGCAGACGGGCTGAGCCGGTTTAAAGAGATCGCTGTGATGACCACATCGTTTCCGCTCGCCAACCGGTTAATGCAGACGGGTTTTGAAGGCGACATCATTTTCCTCGGTGGACTCGTACAAAAAGATCACTGGCGGACGGCCGGCAGCTTGACGACGAAAGTGGTACGGGAACTTCATGCCGACAAAGCGTTTATTGCCGTTGATGGGGTTCATCCGGAATTTGGCCTTTCCTGCTACGACAGCGACAAAGCCGTGCTCGGCCAGATGTATATGGAGCAGGCGGAAATGAGTTATGCGCTCGCGGATCACTCAAAAATGAACATGCGGGCCACGCATTGTATCGCGCCTTTGCAGCAGGTGGATTTCATTGTCACCGACCGTCCGGCAGAAGGCAGCTGGTCGAATGATAACTGGGTGGTTGCGCGGTCATAAATAAAAACTCCGGTGAGAGATCACCGGAGTTTTTTGCTTTGATTATGATACAGGCATGACGATGGAGAAAAGGGGATTATCATGAACAACAGTGTGTGACCGCGAACCAATTTTCATACAGCAGTGTGTTTATTAAACGATTGAAGGGAATACCATGGAAAGCATGCTGGAATGAATTATGCAGTAAAACATTATCAAGAGGGTGGCATGACGGCGAAAAAATATGTGAATGTTACTATCATTTAAAATTCTTTCGTTAAAACTTCAAGTCTTCTATATAAAGCTGATTTGAATACATAACATATCAAAAAAAGAAGCATCTACCGGCGAGCAGATGCTTCTTTCAACGAAAGGGGGGAATAATATTTTATGGATTTGGTATTTTATGAGAGATAATCATTTCTAAAGCAACAAAAAGGAAATATTTCTTCGGTAAAAGTCAAATATGATTTCATCACGAAAATTCCTGTACTATTTCATGAAGTTTTTCAGGTTTTAAAAATGATGATATAGATTCTTCAGTTTGAAGGGTAAGAGCAGCACCAGCAAGCCCTAATTGGCAGGCACTAAATAGCGATTCTTCGTTCATGATTCCATATATTGCACATGAGGCAAATGCGTCACCAGCCCCTGTGACATCAACAACATCAGCTTTGAAAGGAGGCAAATGCCCAGATTCCTCAGTAGAGAAATAATAAACCCCCTGATCACCAAGCGTGATAATAACTTTTCGAACACCACGCTGTCTAATTTTTTCACATGCTGATTGACAATCTTTGATTGAGTCGATTTTTATTTCAGCAAGCATCTCTGCTTCTTCTCGGTTAGGCATCAGCAGTTCTACACCATCAAGACGTAAAGGAAGTTTTCGAGCTTTGGCTGAAGATACAGGGTCAATGTAAATAGGGATGTTTTCATCTTTGCAGCGTTTAATTAAATAACTGATACATTCCTTAGGAATATTCGTATCCAAAAAAACAGCTTTTGAGGCAACAATATAGGACCATTTTTCGTCAATCATGGAAGTTGTTATTTTTTCGTATATATTCATATCAGCCATGGAGACAATACTTTCACCATTAATATCTAACAAGGTGGTAAAAGTCCCTGTACGTTCAGTTGGGAACACCCATACTTGACTAACATCAACTCCTTGACCTTTTGTTTGCTTCAGTATCCAGTTACCTTCTTTGTCGTCACCGACACAAGTCATAAGAGAAGTGCTACAGCCAAGCCGACTTAAATTTTCGGCAAAGTTACGTGCTACACCGCCACAAACTTCAGTAATTTTTACTGGATTGGATGAATATAAACGCACCTTCTGATTTGTTCGCGCTTTTCGGTCTGTGTTTGCTCCTCCGATACATACGATCGAGGATTCTTCTTGGAGAATATAGCCACGTCCTTTAATTTCACCGCGTCTCGTCAGGTTAGCAATATAATTAGCAACAGCAGGTCGTGATAAACCAACTTTACTTGATAATTCTTGCTGTGAAATGAAAGGATTCATTCTTATGTAATATAAAATTTGTTTCTCCTTATCCATTAAACAACCTCATCTCTCTTTAAACAATAGTTTAACGCATAAACAAATGTTTGTAAACGCTTAATAGTATAGACAATTTTGATATTATTTTTATAGATTGGTGATAATAATAACTTTTTCCTTCTGTTTGTTTATAAAGAAAACCGATAGTTCGTATGCTAAGGAAACAAAATTGCTTAGCGTACAAAATTCTCGTTTTTTACTCTTGCTCCCCAATTTATTATACAACTAAAATACTTTCAGGATAATTCATACTCTTGAGCCATCTCATTTCTTTGCTTTCAATTCAAATAGTACTGCTCCTAACGTGCTAAAATTCCGCTTAAACTATAAAATTTTTAAATTTTTTTATTATTCTCTTTACTAGTGATAGATACATTGTACGAGACCTAAATATTACAGACAGATAATATAGTCAAATCTATTATAAACAAAAAATAGATTGCAAAAAAGTCTATCTGTGATTTATATTGGAGACTATGATTTTTTTGCCATACAAATTTTGAAAAATCATAATAATTATAAATTATAGGAGGAAGTAGAATGATGAAAATGTATCTGTACCCCCTGTTGGTAGTTATAGCAGCTAGTAGTTATGGTGTAGTTTCAACCATTATAAAACTAGCGATGCATAGTGATTTTTCGGCTTCGGAAGCCGTTACAAGTCAATTTTTTATCGGTTTTTGCATTGCTGTGTGTATTTACCTTCTTACAAATAGAGCGAAATTAAGCTTTAATGGAGTTAAAATTCTTATCTTTGCAGGCGTTTTAACGGGGTTAACAAATATTGTATACGGTCAGTCTTTGAACTATTTACCTGCTTCATTAGCAGTTGTACTACTGTTTCAATTTACATGGATAGGCATGTTGATTTCTTGTATAACAAAACGCCAACTTCCCAGTCGAATTGAATTTTTTTCTATAATAATCTTGGTTATGGGATCCATACCAGCAGCTGGTTTGATTGATGTTGATTTATCTCAAATACCTTTTCAAGGGTGGTTATGGGGGTTAGCGGCCGCTCTTTGTTATTCCCTATTTTTATTTGTTAATGGTAAGGCAACTACAAGTATGACAACCTCTAATCGGTTAGTAATTGTTTCTTTCACTGCTTTTATGATGTCGGCTGGTTTTCAGTCTCCAGAAATTATTTGGAATGGGACTTTGTTTAACGAAGGACTTTGGATGTATGGTTTGGCATTGGGGTTATTTGGGATGATTATTCCGGTTTTCTTATTCACTATAGCAGTTCCTAAAGTTGGATTAGGTATGACATCAATCTTGAGTGCTATTGAATTGCCAATCGCGGTAATGGTGTCAGTCATATTACTAAGTGAAACTGTTACTACGCTGCAAATAGTAGGTATTGTAACCATTATTCTCGGTATAAGTTTACCAACAATACTAAATAGAAATATATTGTTAACTAAAAATAAAGTTGCACAACAATAAGCAAAAAATCAATCTTACATGCTTGATGATGTTTGATGAATTTTAAAAATACATTAAATGAAAATATTGCTCATAGACAATGCCTCATCCAAAAGATAAAGCGGATGAGGCATTTTTTTGTTTAGGCTCAACTTTAGGATTGATTATACCAGTAGTATTATTCCCGATTGCTGTATCAAAAATTGGTTCAGGATCAGCATCAATTTTAAGTGCTATTGAGTGACTATTTATTGTTACAGTTTCTGTTTTGTTATTACATGAAAGTGAAAATTTAGTACGGGTATTTGATATGGATCTTATATTGGTTGGGGTGATGTTGCCATCAATAAAGTTAATAAATTTCCAAATAATGGTTTAACTTTTATTTAAAATACTATTGACAATCCGGATTGAAAGCGTATACTAAACTTATGTTTAATTAATAAACATTTGTTTCGAGAGTGAGGTGTAAAAATGAACAATGATATTAATGGAAATGAAGAATTAATTTTAGGCATGATTAGAGAAAATCCATTTATTTCTCAACAGGAGTTATCAGAAATTGTAGGACTATCAATGTCGGCAATTGCTAATACTATTTCCGAACTAATCAAAAAAGAGTATGTTCTGGGCAAGGCTTATGTTTTAAATGAAACAAGCCCTATTATTTGCATAGGGGGAGCTAACGTAGATAGAAAATTCTATGCGAAGTGTGAAATTACTAATGAAACGTCTAATCCAGTAAAATCCTCTACATCAGTTGGAGGAGTAGCAAGAAATATTGCTGAAAACTTAGGCAGATTAGGTGAGGAAGTTACATTAATTTCAACAAGTGGCTACGATTCAGAATGGCAAGAGATTTATGATTTATCGTCACCTTTTATGAATTTAGAACATATTGCTCGATTTGAAAATTCATCAACGGGTTCCTATACAGCCGTTTTAGATAAGAATGGGGATTTATCAATTGCGTTAGCAGACATGGACGTTTTTGAAAATATTACTCCTGAGTTGATGATAAAAAACAGTAATATTCTTAGAAAAGCTAAATGTATCGTAGTGGATTTGAATTGTCCGAGTGAAACAATTGATTTTCTTTGTTCTTTCACATCTAAATATAATATTCCATTAGTTATTATCCCTGTCTCGTCTCCAAAAATGAACAGGCTTCCGAAAACGTTGAATGCAGTGAGTTGGCTCATCGTTAATAAAGATGAAACAGAAACTTTTATGAATATTAAAATCAATGATGAGAAAGATTGGGAAGATTCAGTTAAGAAGTGGTTAGAGTTAGGGGTCAAAAATGTAATTGTAACGAATGGATCAAAAGGTGTAATGTCAGGTTTAGAAAACGGCGAGACTCGTTATTTTCCGGCTGTCGAAACACCAATGGTTGTTGATGTTACAGGTGCAGGGGATTCATTTTGCTCAGGAGTTATTTATTCTTGGCTGCAAAAGAAAGAATTTGATTACATTATTAAAGCTGGCATGGTTAATGCCCACAAAACAATTATGTCAAAGTATACAGTTAGACAAGAATTATCACAAAAACAATTTACATTAGATATGGAGGCAATTTAAATGAAAAAGTATATTGAATTATCGGCAGAGGTACAACAAGCAAAAGAGGAAGGAAAAGCAATCGTTGCATTAGAATCTACTATTATTTCTCATGGTATGCCTTATCCTCAAAACGTAAAAATGGCCCGTGAAGTTGAACAAATTGTTCGTGATAACGGTGCTGTTCCAGCAACAATTGCGATCATTGATGGGAAAATAAAAGTTGGTTTAACAGATGATGAATTAGAGTTGTTTGGTAAAAGTTCAGGTGTTGCAAAAGTATCAAGACGTGATTTAGCTCAAATTATTGCTACAAAACAACTAGGTGCAACGACTGTTGCAACAACAATGATTTGTGCTGAATTAGCAGATATCAAAATCTTTGTAACAGGCGGTATCGGTGGCGTTCATAAAGGTGCCGAAACTACGATGGATATTTCAGCTGACCTTGATGAATTAGCTCAAACAGATGTAGCTGTCATTTGCGCAGGTGCTAAATCAATCCTAGATTTAGGTCTTACTCTAGAATACCTTGAAACAAAAGGGGTTCCTGTCATTGGATATGAAACTGAGGTCCTGCCAGCATTCTACACAAGAAGAAGTGAGCATCAATTAAACTTCTCTACTGATTCCATCGATGTAATTGCTGAAACATTAAAAACGAAATGGGAATTAAACCTTAAAGGTGGAGCTGTAATCACTAACCCAATCCCAGAAGAACATGCTATGGATGAAGACTATATCAATGGAATTATCGTTCAAGCAATCAAAGAAGCAGAAGAAAATCATATTATTGGTAAAGATAGTACACCATTCTTGCTAGGAAAAATTAAAGAATTAACTGGCGGAAAAAGCCTTGATGCCAATATTGAATTAGTAAAACACAATGCTAAAGTAGGAAGTCAAATTGCAGTTAGTTTCAACAATAAAACGAAATAAGATGAAAATTAGCTTGTAATTAGCGTAAACTCAACTTCTATAAAGTTAAATTTCTCAAAATATTGTTTTCTACAGTATTGACATAATTAGACTTTATAGGAGTTGTTTTTCCCAAAGTAATGTAAACGCTAACAACAAAAGGGGGGGTTCACATGAATTTTATATTCTTACTAACAGGACTTTTGCTAGTGTTTGGTATTGGATTTTTAGTTAGTAATAATAGAAAACAAATTAAGTATAAACGTATTCTTATCATGTTGGCTGTGCAAATCATATTAGTGTACTTCATGATGAATACTAGTATAGGTCTAATTGCAATTACTAAAGTGGGCTTGTTTTTTGAAAATTTAATGAAGATTGCTAATTCAGGAATCGAATTTGTATTTGGTGGTATGTTGAATGAAGGGGGATTTTCATTTTTCCTTGCAGTTTTATTACCGCTTGTTTTTATATCAGTTTTAATAGGGATACTTAATTATATAAAAGTATTGCCATTCATAATCAAATATTTAGGTTTAATTTTAAGTAAAATAACTGGAATGGGAAAACTAGAAAGCTATTTTGCTATATCTACAGCTGCACTTGGACAACCAGAAGTGTTCTTAACAATTATCAAACAAATTCCCCTATTATCACAAAAAAGACTTTACACAATTTGTACTTCAGCAATGAGTGCAATAAGTATGGCGATGGTTGGGTCTTATATGACAATGTTAGAGCCAAAGTATGTTGTAACAGCTGTTGTATTGAACATTTTTAGTGCACTTATCGTTGCTAACATTATAAACCCATATGATTTAGACGATAGTGAAGATTTAATTGAAATTGAAGAAAAAGAAAGACTTCCATTCTTCCAAATGGTTGGAGAAAGTGTAATGGATGGATTTAAAATTGTTATTATTGTTGCCGCTATGCTATTAGGATTTATTTCCTTGATGGAATTGATAAATGTGATTTTCTTAGGCGTATTTCACATTTCATTCCAAACAGTTATTGGTTATATTTTTGCACCAATCGCTTTCTTAATGGGTGTCCCATGGGCTGAAACTGTACAAGCAGGTGGAATTATGGCTACAAAACTTATAACAAATGAATTTGTTGCAATGCTGAATTTTGGTGAGATCTCAAACCATCTTTCCGATAAAACAATTGCAATTGTATCTGTTTATTTAGTTAGTTTTGCAAACTTTGGAACTGTGGGAATTGTTGCTGGTTCAATCAAGTCAATCAGTGAAAAACAAGGGAATCATGTTGCAAAATTTTCTTTAAAATTATTGTTAGGTGCGACATTAGCATCTGTCATTTCAGGCACAATCATGGGTCTTGTCATGTAAATATTATATAGAGGTGAAATAGGATGACTAAAAGAAAAATTATTATGGATTGTGATCCAGGACACGATGACGCAATTGCAATTATATTAGCTGCTGTACAACCGGAATTAGAGATTTTAGGAATAACAACGGTTTCAGGAAATGCAGAAATCGAAAAAACGACTAATAATGCATTAAAAATTTGTGATTTAGTTTCATTAACAGATGTTGTTGTTTCAAAAGGGGCGAGTGAGCCATTGGTTCGATTACGAGAAACTGCCCCTGGTATTCATGGAGACTCAGGTTTAGATGGTCCAGAGTTGCCTGAACCTTCTCGCAGCTGGAGTGAGGAACATGGTTTTGATACAATCATAAGACTTGTAAAAGAATCAAATGAGCCTGTTACAATTCTTCCAACAGGACCATTAACAAATATTGCTTTAGCTTTATCGAAAGCACCAGAAATTAAGGACAATATTGAAGAGATTGTACTTATGGGTGGTGGAACATTTGGTAACTGGACGCCAACTGCTGAATTTAATATTTGGGCTGATCCAGAAGCTGCAAAAAAAGTATTTGATAGTGGGATTCCAATAGTAGTTATGGGACTAGATATAACACATCAAGCCTTAGCAACAAAAGAAGTTATCGAACAAGTGAATACAATTGATAACAATGTTGCTAAAATAGTTGGCGAATTATTAGTGTTTTTTGCATCAACATATAAAGAAATGTTCGATTTTGATGGGGCGCCAGTACACGATGTATTAACTGTGGCATACTGTGTTGCACCAGAATTGTTTAAGACGAAAGATGTAAACATTACGGTGGAAACAAAAGGAGAGTTTACTGCAGGAACGACGTTAATTGATCTACATGGGGTCACTGGTAGAAAAGTTAATGCTAAGTTTGGGTTAGAACTTGATGTAGAAGGTTTTTGGGAACTAATGATTGAAGCACTTAAAAAATACTAGAACCTAATATTGAAGGAAGTAAGTTTAATGAAAACTATTTGGATTGCAACGAATAACGTAGGTAAAGCTTCAGAATTTCAAGAGATGTTCGCGAATTTAGGTTATAAAATAAAAACGTTGGATGGTTTAGAAGATTCTATTGAAATTGAAGAAAATGGTAGTACATTTGAAGAAAATGCACGAATTAAAGCAGAAACGTTATCAAAGATGGTAAATGAACCTGTTTTAGCTGATGATAGCGGTTTGATGATTGATCAATTAAACGGATCACCAGGCGTATATTCAGCAAGATATGCTGGTAATCATAAATCAGATGCTGATAATATAAAAAAAGTATTAGATGAACTTGAAAACGTTCCCAAAGAGAAAAGAACGTGTCGGTTTATTTGTGTATTAGCTATTTCAAGACCAAACCATGAACCTGTATTTTTTAAGGGAACGTGCGAAGGAGAAATTGCTTTTGAAGCATCTGGTACAAATGGTTTTGGTTATGATCCAATATTCTTTTTACCAGAAGTCAATACAACAATGGCTCATTTAACTAAAACCGAAAAATCAAAAATTAGCCATCGTGGAAATGCTATAAAACAGTTAAAAAATAATTTATACGATTTATTCTAACTTCTATAATTGTATAAACTTTTACTAGAGGTGATAATGTGATTACCGTAATTGGAAGCATCAATATGGACCTAGTTGTTCAAACAAATCACGTACCTAAAAAAGGAGAAACTACGCTAGGAAACTCTTTTTCAACTTTTTTTGGTGGAAAAGGTGCAAATCAAGTCGTATCTATTGCGAGATTAGGGAAGGAAGCTCAAATGATTGGAGCTTGCGGTACTGATGAATATGGCAAGATGGCGTTGACTTCATTAAAAAAAGAAAACATAAATACAGAGCATGTGTTTTTATTTCCCGATGAAACAACAGGTGTCGCTTCAATCATTGTTTCCAATGCTGATAATAGAATTATTGTCGTTCCTGGTGCGAATAATCTATTGACATCCAATGAAATAGAACTTGTTAAAAATGAGATTATTAAAAGTGAAATGGTAGTCATACAGTTAGAAATACCATCAAATACAGTTCATGCAGCATTGAAAATATGTAAGGACCATGACATTCCTGTTGTATTGAATCCTGCACCAATCGATAATTTTAAAAATGAATTTATTGATTTAGCAACGTATATTACGCCAAATGAATCTGAATGTATTAGTATTTTTGGTGAAAATATTGAACAATCATTAGAACGTTATCCCAATAAATTAATTGTAACTTTAGGTGATAAAGGTGCCCGTTTTTATGACGGTAAAAAGCATGTATTTATTAAAGGGTTTAATACGAATCCTGTTGATACAACAGGTGCTGGTGATACTTTTAATGGGAGCTTTGCTGTTGCATTAACAGAAGGAAAAAGCATTGAGGAAGCAGTAAGATTTGCAAATGCAAGTGCTTCTATATCAGTTGAGAAAAAAGGTGCTCAAAGTGGTATGCCTTCATTAGAAAGAGTTTTAAATAGGTTGAATTTAGAAATATAGTAAACATTATTAATTAAGATTATTGAAAACCCTCTCATATGATGGGACTGACCCCATAGAGTGAGACAAATAAAAACACCTTCAAGTTGAAAAACGGGTATTGGCTACCTGAAATAACTTGGAGGTGTTTTTTCTAATGGAATGTCAGTTATTAATAAATTAGTCTTCACAAATAAAAAGTCGCATAGGACTCCCAATTGGCCCATGCTGTAGACAATATAAGAATCTCTTCTTTCGTCGGTTTTGCTTCCGTTTCCAAGACCAATTTCATCGAATTATGCAACTCTACATCATCGATCGGAAAGGCAGCAGGGAAAGGCAGCAGGGAAACGTAGCAGCGCATTAATACATAATTCGCTGTCCAAGGACCGACTCCCCGGATTTTAGTTAGCATTTTCTCGGCCGTTTTTACATCTTTTGCATTCAACAATGCTTCTTTTGTAAGTCACCGCGAACAAGAAGTCCGGCAACGCCAATTAAATATTCACTATTCTTGACCGTCATCTTCATATCAGCTAAATCTTCCACCGTTAAATCGGCAATCACTTCAGGTGTAGGAAACAGCCAATATTTCTTTCCATCATATTCAATATGTATACCAAACATCTCCACAAGCCGCCGTTTGAATGTATAGGCATACGTCAGGTTGATTTGCTGTCCAAGAATCCCCCAAGCAAGAACGATTTCAAAAAGGCATTCATTTGGAGAGCGTGACAAGTAACGCATGTTTTCCGAAAAGCTAAATTCTTTTGGCGTATGGATGACCAATTCATCTATATGATCTTCCCAACTCCCCCTGATCAATTTGTTTGAAGACTATTTTTGTATTTTTTAGGAAATTATTTGATCAAGTTATCTTGTTCTTTCACTTTTGTTTCTCCTCAATCACGCAGCCTTTCTATTTTAATCGCATAATTAAGAAAAACAATTACGTTATCTTGCTTTTTAATTGGTGAATTGTTTATTTATAAGTGCTAACGTGTAGAATAAAAATAGAGGTGAACACGTGGTGAAAGTGAAAAAGTCAAAGATTCCTGATGCATACTGGAAAGCGATTATAGATTGTGATGCAGCATATGATGACACATTTTTTTACGGTGTAACAACGACAGGCATCTTTTGCCGTCCTTCTTGTAAATCCAGAGTACCGAATCAAAAAAACGTGCGCATCTTTAAAAATGCTTACATCGCTTTAAAAGAAAAGTTCAGGCCATGCAAACGGTGTAAACCCGATGGCTTACATTTGCCTGCAGAGGAGTGGATCGAGCAAATTGTTGAATGGATTGATCAACATTATACTGAACCACTCACGCTGCATATATTGGCGGATATTTCCCATGGCAGCCCTTATCATTTGCAACGATTGTTTAAGCGTGTGAAAGGTATCTCGCCAACAGAGTATATTCAACAAGTTCGTCTTGAAAAAGCAATCCATGCGCTTAGGACAACTGAACAATCTGTGGCTAACATTGGAATGGCTGTCGGGTTCTTGAACACGCCTTATTTCATTACACTGTTTAAAAAGAAGATGGGAAACACACCATCGAGCTATCGAAAAGCCTATCAGCAAAACGGGAAGAAGAGGTGAGGAAATCATGGTAAATAAAAAAGAGAAACTGGTCAAATGGTCCATTTTGGAATACGATCGATGGAAACTATATATGGCAAAGACGGAAAAGGGACTTTGTTATATAGGCTCACCCGGGCAATTATATGAAGAGTTTGAAAATTGGATACAAAAACATTTTCCAGAAGCGAGTCTTGTAGAAAATGAAGAAGCTTTAACGCCATATGTAAAGGAACTGCACGAGTATTTTGCAGGGACAAGACAATCGTTCTCACTGCCTGTAGAGGTAAAAGGAACACCCTTTCAGGAAGAAATTTGGGAGGCGTTAAAGCAGATTCCTTATGGAAAAACATATTCGTATTCCGATATTGCCGCACTCATTCAAAAACCTAAAGCTGTTCGAGCCGTCGGAACAGCGATTGGTGCGAATCCAGTACTGATCACCGTGCCATGCCACCGTGTCATTGGAAAGAATGGAGCGATAACCGGTTACCGGGGAGGCGTGGATTTAAAGCAATATTTGCTTCAATTAGAAGCTCAAAAGGGTGGGATGACTAATGTCTAATAAAAAGGCAAGGTGACCATTTTCATATTTTCAAGCACCGATCCTTACCAGTCGGCCGAGTACAAGGAAAAAATTACACGTTCTTTACTGGATTGGATAACTCTTTTCGTTGAAACGTAGACAATACGACACCTCCAACAATCAATAGTGCGCCTAAGATTTCTATACTTGTAATGGCTTTAGATAGTAAAGCTACTCCCATGAGCATAGCGATAAATGGTTCTAAGTTTGAAAGCATAGAAGCTTTCGAAGCATCAACATATCGAATATTGCTATTCCATGCTAATGTAGCGATTCCATGTACAACAATAGCAGTAGCAATTAAAAAGAGCCAAGTTGGAAATTCTGAACTAACACGAATAGGTTTATCTAGCAAGAAGACAAATGGGATGGAAATTATAAAACCTGTTACGTTTGAATATAAAGTGACCGTTAATGAATCTAATTTCAGTGACAATGTTCTTGTCATGATAATCATAATAGAAAACGTGACCATTGTTACGATGATCCATAACAACCCTTTATCAAACTGGAAGGATGTAGAGCCGCCCTTGGTTACAACAAAATAAATTCCTAGAATGGCTACAATAGAACCTATACACATACGTATAGTTAATTTTTCTTTCAAAAAAACAGCTGCTAAAAATCCCGTTAATATGGGGGTAGTAGCTAAAATTAGCGCAGATGTTGTCGGATCAGCTGTTTGTAAGCCTTCAAAAAAAGACCATTGATTTATAAATACGCCGACAATACCTAATATACCAATCATCAAAAACTCATTTATATTCACTCTTTTAAAGGATCTCTTAAAGTAAGAGTAAATGAGTAAGCAGATCACAATAAATAATAATCTTAACATGGTTAGCATAGCAGATGAAAAATCCTGAACTAATATTTTACCAAAGACAAAATTACTTCCCCAGACTGCTACACAGAACGTTAACCAAGCATATACTTTAAACAAAACTACCACCTTCTTTTGTAATGAATGACAACTACGCTATTTTAACGGATACAATATTCCTAGTAAAGAGCACACTATTCGATGAGGGCAAAGCCATTGCTGCTGGTTATCGGCCAAATGTAAGAATCTCTTCTTTAGTCCGTTTTTCTTTCGACTCAGTGAAAACAAAGACGAATACTCAATTGTTATATAAAAACCCGAAAATAATTCGAATAAAGAAGCTGGTGAACATTCAAACAAACCTAGAGGCGTTGCTGGCCTCTAGGTTTTTAGATTGATTCAGAAACGGAATGATAAACGATCGATGTTTGTTTCATGTTTTTTAAGAATTCCTGAGTCATGCTGCTTAATGATTTGCTATCCCTTTTGACAAGAATGCCAAGTGATGGACCTTTGGAAACATCGGTTACAGATTTGATAACGGTCCCGGGAATGGGAGGAAATGCAGCGATAATAGGTGTTAAGGCGATCCCCAGCCCTGCCTGAACAAAGTATTTAATCACTGTAATGCTGGCTATTTCGGTTGCACTATTGCGCAAACGGCCTATTTCTGAAGTGATCATTTCTTCAATTCGGATCCGGAACGGGCATGTACCTGGAGTGAACAAAAATTTTTCGTCTTTCAAATCGTTTAATTTAATATTTTTATTGTCCACAAGAGGGTGGCTTTTAGGAAGTAAAAGCACAATGGTCTCGTGACCGAGCGGGTGAAACTCCAGCTCAATATGAGGTTCCGGTTGATTACAAAGCGCCATGTCGATTTGAGATTCAATTAACATGTCCATTAACTCTTTTGATGTACCGGTTTTAAAATGAAGGGATTTTTTTCAGGAGGAACATTAAAAGCAGTCATTACCAGAGGGACATTAATTGGAATTGCCGTCATCATATCCCACCATATCGGTTTGCAAATATCAGCGGAGATGGGGGTCGCGATGGCATTCACAACGTTAATCTTAGGCCGAACACTTCAGACATTTGCGGCACGCTCGAATGTGCAGACTGCATTTAGTGCGGGTCTCTTCAGCAATAAGTATGTGATTGGAGCTGTGACGCTATGTTTCGTGTTTTATAGTATCACCGTTTTGCCCATCGCCCGTGATATTTTCATGATTCCGGCGTCATTTGGCTTTCATGAATGGCTTATCGCAGCCGGACTTTCATTAGCCGCTGTAACGTTGATGGAAATGATGAAGCTCATTCAAAATCAATTTAACAAAAATAGTTAATGGGTACCCCTTTTGTTTGTAAAGCAAAAGGGGATTTTAACATGTTTATCGCAGATTAACGGGCAGTAAAACCCCCACTGAATGAAGTTTCACTTTATAAAATTCAATTAGAAAGAATCCAAGGACAAATGAAAAGGAACACGAATGATAAACAACTACATCCGTGCTCCTTTTGTTCCATTTTCTTTTAGTCGTACTTAATCAAAAGTTGACTCCTAATAAGTACGTATGATTATGGGGAAATTATTTTGTTTCTTCTTTCAATACTTCTTCCACTGCTTTTGTATTTACAAGCCCATCGATATTGTCTTGAGTTGCATAGCCCGCATCTTTGCTGATTGTTGCCATTTCTTGCAGCACATCTTCGTTAATATCGTAAGTTGGAACTGTACGTGCCATTGCTTTTGTCACTTCTTCTAATGATAGTTCTTTACCTGTAATCTCTTTAATATGGTCAATAAATAGCTGAATTGCCTCATCGGGATTTTGGTTGATAAAATTAATGGATCTCACATGGGCTTTCAGTATTTTCTTAGTTAATTCAGGATTGTTTTCAGTGAATTTTTTTGTTCCTGTGAAAACAGTATTGGTTGATTCATTCCCCCATGCAAATTCATTGGCATCTAACAATACCCTTGCATTTGCATTTGTCTCCAAGTTAACACCCCAAGGTTCTTGTGTAGCTGCAGCGTCTACATCTTTTTGTAAAAACAGTGTAGCTGTATCGGCTGGTGCTTGAGCTAGTGTATCAACTGTACCACCACTGCTCTTTATAGAAAGTCCTGCCTCTTTTAATTCTTTCATTAACATAATCTCTTGTGTACTGCCTATAGTAGGTATGGCTACTTTTTTTCCATCTAAATCTTTGATGCTTTTAATATCTGTATCTTCCCTCACGACTAACACAGCACCTGCATTGACTGCGCCAGCCAAAATTTCATGAGCCGGATTTTTCATATAATTATTCATCGCAGGGGTAGGACCTACTGTGCCTACATCTATATTATCTGTTGACATTGCTTCCATAAATAAGCCGCCATTCGAAAAGGTTTGCGTATTGATCGTAACATCGGCTCCTAATTCTTCTTCAAAAAAGCCTTTTTCAAGTGCAACAATCGTTGAGATATGAGTAAGGTTTGGGAAATAGCCGATTCTCACTGTGTCGGCCCCGGTTTCTGCTGTATCGTTATTGCCACACCCTGCCAAAACAGCGCTTATTCCCACTAAAAATGCGAGTATACTTATCTTTAACTTTTTCAATTCTCTTCCTCCTTATATTTAGATGCTGCTGCCTTGTGCTCCCCATCGTGTTGCTATCGTGCGTTCCAGACGGAGGAAAACAAGGTTGTCCATAATTGTTCCGATCACACCGATGATAATCATAATGCTTAATACTAAATCCATTGATTGTAAAGAACGTCCCATATCTAGCAACTGTCCAAGTCCTCCGCTTCCGCCGAGCAGTTCCCCAGCCATAATGGCTCTCCAAGCAAAAGCCCAGGCTACGCGCATTCCTGATATTAAATGTGGGACAGACGCAGGCAGAACGACTGTACGAAATAGATGAAATCCTGAAGAGCCCATCGTTTTCGCTACTTTTAAATAAAGAGGAGGCACATTTTTGAATCCAGTACTAGATGATACTGTCATCGTCCACGTAGCACCTATTGTGACAATAAACATAATGGATGTAAGTCCCAAGCCAAACCAAACGATTGCGAGCGGGAACCATACGATGCTCGGGATTGACTGTAAAGCGGTGACTAAAAAACCGATCGTGTCATCTAAAAGTTTATATTTGGTTATGAGATAGCCGATGATAAAGCCAAATATAATGGCCATGATAAAGCCGAGGATCAACCGTCCTAATGTTGTAACGGTTGCTTCCAAAATTTGTCCTGACATAAACCCGCTAATTAAAGTTTTAAATACAGTAATGCCTCCTGGTTCAATTGGAATCAGAAGCGGTGGCCACAAAAATGTGGGGAACCATCCTGATTTAGATATCACTTCCCATATCGTTACGAGGATCGTGATGAAAATGATCCTTCTTAAGATTGTAGTCACTGCCCATTTCCTCCTTTAGTACTTTTTCCATTTCATATTCGAGCTCATTCAATATTTGACTTTCGAGGTGCGTTAGTACACTGTCAGAAGAAATACGGGGTCTTGCCGCTTGAACATTATATTGCTTCTTAATTGTGCCTGGCCTTGTTCCCATCAAGATAATTCGATCAGAAAGTATTAACGCTTCCCTAATATTATGAGTAATAAAAATAACGGTTTTTCCTGTCTTTATCCAGAGCGTTTCCAGCTCTTTGTGAAGAACCATTCTTGTTTGCTCATCCAGGGCAGCAAATGGTTCATCCATTAATAAAATATCTGGATCCATCACAAGCGCTCTTGCAATTGCAACCCGCTGCTTCATCCCACCTGACAGCTCATGAGGATAGGCGTGGATAAACTTTGTCAGATGAACCATTTTTAATCCCTCAATGGCTTTTTCTTTTGCTTCAGCTTTGCTTAAATTTTTCAACAGCAATCCGTACATAACATTGTCCAATACGCTCATCCAGGGAAAGAGACCTGATTCTTGAAATACGACTACCCGATCTTTTCCAGGTCCTTTAATGGGTGCATCATTAACCAGTAGATCACCCGATGTTTGCTTTTCTAAACCCGCGATCAAATTTAAAATCGTTGATTTCCCACAACCCGATGGACCAAGTATAGATAAAAATTCTCCCTTTTCTATCTCTAAATTGATTTGATCCAATACACGCAAAGAATCTTTTTTTCCTTTTGGAAATTGTTTATTGATGTTTCTTAACGCCACTTGCGGCATTTTCTCACGCTCCTTTACTTCGCATAAAACCTAGTTAATCTATAAGGATTATGTAATATTCTTAATAGTAAAGAATGATATTCCTTTTTTCTGTCGGATAGACGACATTTTTAAAATGTTGTCCTTGCTACACTATAGAATATATACTAAGATCATCCTTTTGACCATCCATTTTAGCTGAAGGCGGTGAGACGATCGAATCCATTAATTTTGCGGACGTGGAAGCGGTCCTTAAATCATTTGGTAAATTTAAAAGTTATAAAAGGAATGATTTTATCTTTCATGTAAATGAGCAGGCAGATCATGTTTATTTTTTGGATGAAGGCTGGGTTAAAATCTCTCAAGATGGTGGAGAGGGACAGGGTGTTACATTGTTTCTCCGCCAAGCTGGCGAAATATTTGCTACAGCAGAAGTGCTCGCTCATTTACCACAGCGTAAAAGATATGCTCGTTGCTTAACCAGTTGTCACGTTTACTGGTTAACCTCTCAGCAGTTTTTTTCGCTTTGTAAGGAACATTCTGAACTGCTTCTTCAGATTGCATTTATAACGGCACATCGCCTTATAGATACACAAAATTTTGTTGGAACATTAATGAGCAAGCCTGTTTCATGGCGACTGGCCTCATTATTAACAAAACTAGCTGTGGAAGAGGATGGCCGCTTATTTGTTAATATACCCATTACACATGAAGAAATCTCATTCTTAATTGGATGCAGCAGACAGACTGTGACAGAGATTTTAAATAAGTGGAAGGATCAAGGGTTGATCGATTATAAGAGAAGAAAAATCACTATATTTAAATCGGAGTCTTTATTTTAGAAAAATGAATAGATTGAATTGGAGGACATTATGTTTATTCAGCCACAAGAAAACTTATTACCAGAGTTTCATGAAAACATGAAAGTGATTCTGCTTGGAACTGGTACGCCTCGAGCATTTTATGGAAGAGCGAAATCAGGAGTAGTTATTTTAGCAGGCGACAAAGCATTTCTCGTGGATTGCGGTGGAGCAGTAGTAGATCAACTCATTCAATCAGGGGTTATGCCTCAAAGAATTTCAGATGTCTTTATTACTCACCATCACTATGATCATAATAGCGGTTTTTTCGATTTATTTATTACTAGCTGGCGAACGCATATTACACAAAACCATGTATTTGAAGGACGTAAAGGACCTATGAATGTATATGGTCCGACGACGACTAAACAAATCATTCAAAAAATGCGTGACTCATTCGATTTTGATGTCGCACTTCGCATTAATTACAACCTTTCATCTGACCAAGGCGCAAATATTAACTGTTTTGAATCGAATGAGGGGGTCGTTTACGAAAAAGACGGAATGAAAGTCACCGCTTTTGAAGTGGATCACAGACCTGTTTACCCGGCAATCGCTTATAAATTTGAATACAACGATAAATCCATTGTTATTTCAGGAGACACGATCCCTGTAGACAATATGGTGAAACATAGCCAAAATGCCGATTTACTCATACATGAAGCTTATAATAAAAAATGGTTGGATTATTTAATTGAACAAAATCCGGATCATGCAAAAGCACTATCCAATCCAGCTAAATATCATACGACAACATTAGAAGCAGCGGAAATTGCTAAAAAGGCCTCTGTAAAGCATCTTGTTTTAACTCACCATATTCCTGCGCCTACAGCGAATGAGGAAGGGGAACAATCGTATATTGAGGGAATGAACGAAATTTATGAAGGGAAAATTACGGTTGGCAGAGATTTAATGTCTTTTGATTTGTAGACTTTTTATAAAATGAATGATTATCAGTATTTAAGTGAAAGCAGCGGAGTGTTCAAACACATCCGCTTTTTTATGTGTTTAATAAAAAACCGCTTCAAAAGTTGTGTCCTTTTGAAGCGGATCAATCTTAGTCTTCACCAATAATTTTCACTTCTGTTTCCAGCTCAACGCCGAATTTTTCCCGTACTTTATCTTGGGCATACTGAATCAATTTCAAATAATCGGTCGAGGAAGCACCGTCCACATTCACAATAAACCCGGCATGTTTCGTTGAAATTTCGGCACCCCCAATCCGTGTCCCTTGAAGGCCGCTGTCTTGAATTAATTTACCGGCAAAATAACCGGGCGGCCGTTTAAAGACACTTCCGCACGATGGGTATTCAAGCGGCTGTTTTGCTTCGCGAAGTGCCGTAAACGTATCCATCTCTTCTTTAATTTTTGCATACTCACCAGGCTGCAGTTCAAAAACAGCTTCTACAATAATGTAATCTTTCTCGGTAAAGACACTTTTACGGTACCCGAAATGAAAGTCTTTTTCTTCTAGAGTAATAAGTTCTCCCGAATGAGAAAAAACGGTCGCTTTTTTTAAAACGGTCGATGTTTCGCCGCCATATGCACCGGCATTCATCACAAGTGCCCCTCCAACAGAGCCGGGAATCCCACAGGCAAACTCGAGGCCAGTCAGATGATGCTTTAATGCCATACGTGATACATCAATAATTTTTGCGCCGCTGCCGGCAATAATTTGGTTCCCTTTTACAGAAATCGTATTAAAATGCTCAAGTGCAATAACGATTCCGCGTAGCCCCTTATCCCGGACGAGCACGTTCGAACCATTTCCTAAAACAGTAAGTGGGACGCGATTTGACTGTGCATATTCGATGACCGCTTGAAGGTCCTGTATATGTTTTGGCTTAATAAAAATATCTGCCGTACCGCCTGTTTTTGTATAAGTGTGTTTCCATAAAGGGAAGAACAAGTCAATCGTTTGTTCATCTATTTTCGTTTTTAATTCATTTACAATCTGCAGCGCATCGATAGCTGCTCACCATCCTTTTTATGTGATCATTCTTTATTATAAAGGATATGGCGCCATTCGTTAATTATATGGCGAATAATAATTAGACTTGACACAATTATGACAGCTTATGCGCCGGTACGAGCCTTTTCAAAAAAGAGATGGTAGTATGGAAGAAGGGGATTCCCGTTTTTTATATACAACCCGTTACGGATGTAGAGGTCCGTTATCGATGAAAGAATACATAGTAATAACAAAAAAATAATGACTATAGAAAATGGAAAAAGTGTCGGTGGAGGTACTCTGCGATATGGATGATGCGTTCGTCTGTACATATGTATGTGTCAAGAAAAAGCGAAAGGATGGATAACAATGAAAATAGAACGGGATGGGCGGGCTGTTTTTCCGGTCATCGTCTCAAACGCCTCCAGTTTAAAAAGCGTGAATTTCTTTTTGATCAAGGAAAGAGAAGCACTTTATTTGATTGATGCCGGGATGAACGATGAATCATGCTGGAATGCACTCCTACATACGCTCGAAGTAAATAATCTTTCACTAGGTGATTTAACCGGTATTATATTGACACATCATCACATTGACCATGTAGGGCTTGTCAATCGAATTGTGTCACACAAGCAAATGCCTGTTTACGTTCACAAGGAAGCTGTTTTGCGTTTAAAGCGGGATCGAGTATTTTTAGAGAGAAGAGCCAATTTCTTTGAAACGCTGTATAAAGAGATGGGATGCGGGGAAGCGGGTGAACGGCAGGCCCGTTTTGTTCGAGAGGCCATTGAAAAAAACAAAGACAACGCGCTGAAAGCCTGTTTAACCACGATCGAAGAAGACATTTTGACCAGTCTGTCATTACGTATAATCGAAACGCCTGGACATTCCGCGGATCAAATAGCGCTCTACGATGAGGAAAGAGGGTGGCTGTTCGGTGGTGATTTGCTGATTGGCCATCTATCAAGCAATGCGCTAGTTGAACCGGATTCTTCAGGCAATCGAATGATGACACTTGTCGAGCATAGAAATTCAATGAAAAAATGTCTGGAATTAAATATGAGTATCGTTTTCCCGGGACACGGGACGTTAATTGAAAACGGGAAATCATTGATTCAAAACCGGTTAAGACGAATGGATAAAAAAGCGGAAAAATTTGTTTCAGCTATTGGAGAAGGTTCTGCTACAGCAGCTGACATTGCTTTAAGCTATTATAAAAACGTTTATTATGATCAATTTTCGCTTGTCATGTCAGAAGTGATTGGCCACTTGGACTATTTGGAACACAGGGGACGTGTTGCGAAAACAAAGGTAGACGGTGTGTGGCAATACACTACTTGTGAAAAGGCTGCTTTACATACGCAATCAGAAAAGCGGAAATAAGGCAGAAACCCGTTAAGCAATGCAGCTTAACGGGTTTTCATTATATCATCAATCTGTTTTTTTGAAGGTAAAGAGGAAATAGCCCCTTTCCCTGTTGTCGTTATCGCTCCGGCCGCGTTGGCAAATGATAGAATGGATTGTCCATCACGTATAAGCACAGTTTGTAAGGTTTGCTGATTCGTGCCGGCCTCAATTAAACGATACAGCAAAGCCCCAATAAAAGCATCACCGGCTCCAGTAGTGTCCTGTACGTCAACAGAATAACCGCCGGAATCAATCGTTATGTCTCGTACATAAAGTGTTGCACCGGCAGCCCCTTTCGTATAAATAACCGTTTCTACATCACCAACAAACAGCGATGCGATCGCTTGATCTTCGTCCTCTATCCCTGTTATAAAAGTCAGCTCTTCATCGGAAATTTTCACGATATGTGCTTTAGGAATAAACGCAAGAATCGTTTCTCGGCATGCATGTGGGCTATTCCAGAGCGGAAGGCGCACATTCGGATCGAAGCTGATTAAGGCTCCGCTTTCTTTTGCCGATTGAATCGCTTTTATATGGGCCTGCTTCATTGGGCTTTCAACTAGATCAACCGAGCAAAAATGCAAAATATCGCCTGCTTCAAAGAGCGACTCATCCACTTCATCCGCGGTCAAAAGCAAATCGGCAGACGGTTTTCGGTAAAATGAAAAGTCACGTTCGCCGTCTTCACGAAGCGAAACGAACGCGAGGCCTGTATTTGCTTCATTTGTGCGAATGACATGGCTTGTATCCACGCCCGTTTCTTCTAATTTTTCTAATAAAAAATCGCCAAATGCATCTGCTCCGAGCTTCGTGATCATCGCAGAGCGGCCACCTAGTTTGGCGACAGCTGCCGCTACATTCGCCGGCGCGCCGCCGGGAGCACGCTCAAATGACATGACATCTTTCAATGCACGTCCTTTTTGAAGCGGAATAAAATCAATCAATACTTCACCAATTGAATATAACGTACCCATCTCTCATTCTCCAATCATCCATCTATTTTGTGACACGAGTTTATCCAGCAATACGTGCAATTGTTAGAGACTCTCTTTTGTCTAAATTATACACGATTCAAGTTACGAAAATCATTTTTCACTAGAAAGAATGACGTTTGCCTAAAGTATGACCAACTCTAAGTAAGATCATTTAGAAAATTTGACATTAAATAAACAAATATATAATATATCTATAAATAATTAAACTTTAAAAGGTTGTGTTTAGTTTATGGATCTTTCGGAGCGCTTTTGGAATGCGCCGCTGGACGAATTAAAACGGGGCTATGTGGACGAAAAACAGCACTTTCTTTGCTTGCTATGCGGAACGAAGGTGGAAAAGGGACTTATTTATAAGGAGAAAGAAGCCTTATATGAAGCAGAGCGGTATATGCGGCTTCATATAGAGCAGTCGCATGAATCGGTATTTGATTATATTATAAGCATGGATAAAAAACTGACTGGCTTAACGGATCATCAAAATAAACTAATACGCCTTTTTTATGAGGGGAAAAGTGATAAAGCCGTACAGGAAGAGATGGGAATTGGCAGTGCGTCGACGATCCGGAATCATCGTTTTGTGCTGAAAGAAAAAGAACGCCAGGCGAAAATGTTTTTAGCACTAATGGAGCTGCTAAAAGAAAAAGATGCTCATGCGCCGGCACTCGTGCCGCCCCATCAAAAAGCAAAGCTGATTGACAGCCGCTATGATGTAACAGAAGAAGAACAGGCAAAGACGATTGCAAAATTTATGCCGGATGGTGTGCTGCTGACGTTTCCACCAAAAGAGAAACAGCGACTTATTGTTATGAGAAAAATAGCTAAACAGTTTTCTGCGGGGCAGATGTATGGCGAAAAAGAAGTAAATAAAATCATTGCTGCGATTTTTGATGATTATGTCAAAGTAAGACGGTATTTAATTGAATATGGATTTTTAAAAAGAAAACCCGATGGCAGCGCCTACTGGGTGAATGAATAAAGGGGGACCGGATAATGGATCGCAAAAAAGAATTGAAACAGCAATATAAAGAGACAAAAATAGAAGCAGGCGTTTATCAAATTAAAAATGTAGTAAACGGTAAGATATTTATTGCGAGTACACGCAATATAAAAACAATAAACGGGCGCAGATTTGAACTTGAAGCAGGTTCAAGCACACATAAAGAGCTGCAAAAAGAATGGGAAGAGTTTGGAAAGGATTCATTTGAATTTGACGTGCTTGAAGTGCTGAAAAAGAAAGAAAATGGCTTTTTTGATGAAAAAAGAGAACTGGAAAAGCTGGAAGAGAAGTGGCTGGAAAAATTACAGCCTTATGGAGAGACCGGATATAATAAAGTGAAGTGAAGACTAGTTTTCTGGAAAAAGGGTAGACACTGTATGAAAGCAAAATGGAGGAATTCGATGATGAATATAAAAGCACTTATGTTGAATGCTTCCTTGAAAGACTCCGGTGAACCATCACATACAGAGGCCCTTTTAAAAGAAGTTCAAGCTGTTTTTCAACAGGAGCAAGTAGAATCTGAAATTGTGAGGCTGGCGGATTATCACATTGCTTATGGGATCAGTGGTGATATGGGCGGCGATGATGAGTGGCCGGCTGTCTTTGAAAAAGTGAAGGAAGCAGACATTGTGATTATCGGCACACCTTTATGGCTCGGCGAAAAAAGCAGTATTGCGACACTAGCGATTGAACGGCTGTATGGAAGCAGCAGCGAAACGAATGAAAAAGGACAGGCCATTTATTATAACAAAGTGGGCGGTGTCGTCGTCACAGGAAATGAAGATGGAGCCAAGCATGCATCGGCTTCAATTCTATATGGCTTATCGCACATTGGTTTTGTCATCCCGCCGAATGTAGATACGTACTGGGTTGGAGAAGCGGGTCCGGGACCTTCTTATATGGAAAGCGGCCGGGATAATGAGTTCACGAAAAAACATGTGCAAATGCTGGCGTACAATACAATGCATTTAGCGAAAATGTTTAAAGACCATCCTATTCCAGCTCAAGCTGACCACTCCCACGGCTGAAGCCATGGGGTTCTTTTTCGCAAATATTCCACGTACCTTCTTTCATCGAAAGAGGCAGAGGCGGAACTTAGGCGAACAACTCTTGAGAGAGAAACAGTCCTTCAAGAGGGCAAGGTCTGTGCCGACTACGCCATCCCACTGGCGATACGTTTTTCTTTTTTCGGTCGATCGTTTCGGTGTTTCGTTTTTTGTCGCTGTTCTTCTGACAAAAACCGTTTATACCAAACGGGCTGCTTGTAGACAACCGACACAAGCGGTTTGACGGTCATGTGGTGTTGTTTCCGGGCAATGTTTTGCGCGCCGTTGACATCACGATGGATTTCTGTTTGGTGAACAGAACAACGAAAGTTTCGTCCATTCGCGTGGTGCCTTCCCCCGCAAAACGGACAGTCTTGTGACGTATAGGTTTCTTCTGTTACTTCTACTTGGATGCCTTTTAACTGCGCTTTATACGTGAGTTTTTGCTTGATTTTTCCCTGATTCCACAAAGAAAGCTGTTGTCTTCGTTTTTTGTTTGTCTTTCGTTTCTTTTGGCTGTTTTTTTTCGTGTTTTTTTCGATCCCAGACACATGCCCGATCACAAAATTCGTGACGTGCTCTTCTTCTAAAAAGGTCACAATCTCTTTCGTTGTTTTATGTTCCAGTTCATGGAGTTGGTTTTTGCTTTTTTGACGAATCCGATTTTTGGCTTGTTTGTATTTTTTCCATTGGTTCGATCTTTTTTTACAGCGGGACATTTTCTTGCTTAAATCGGCTAATGCCTTGGCGCGAAATTGAGAAAGACTGCGCATCGCCCGTCCGGATACTAATAAGGCTTTGTCCTCCGTTGCCACCGTCACCGCATGGATTTCCCCTAAATCGCCGCCGGCCACTTTACAATCATACGCAGAAAGGTCTTTTTCAGGAACTTGAACGGAATAACAAAACCAATACGCTCCGTTTCGCCACACAATTTCCGCATAATTGCAGCTCTCAAGGTTTTCGTCGGACCGATTCGGAATAACAACGGCCTTGTTTTTCTTCGAAACCTTTTCCGTCCACGTATTCTTTTTCTTTTTCGTTATCAAGTCCGAAAAGGCGTATCCATACTCCACTTTTTTAATCGTGATCGTGTCTTTAGAAACGTCCATCGAGGCTTTTTTTAACGGAATACAATAATAGTACTTTCTACGCCACGGATAGTTGGCCTTTTTGTCCGTTTTTCGTAGCTGCCGGATCGTTTCACGGTTCGCCACATATTTATCCGCAATCGCTTGAACGGTTTGAGAATGAAGATCGTAGGTTTGTTTTCGAATCGCTTGAATCTCTGTTTTACTCAGCCACTTTTTACGCGTGAAAGAATAGGAAGTCGCTTCTCGAACGATGTCATTCCATACGGATGCGGCTTCCCGCTGCATCATTCTCAATTCATTATAGAGCTCTTCATCATAAAGAATTTGAAAGGAATGTGTGACAAACATAGTGACGCCCCCCTTCCTCGCTTGGTCCGTTCATTATAACAGAATGTATGTTCCTAAAACAAGAGATAAGTGTCGAAAAAACAAAAAATTCGAACGATTAACGTGCCAAAAGACACACATCGTTCGACCTCCATCTCATCCCCTGTCTAAAGACAAAGGGCTTTCCCATTCGGAAAATCTGTAATTTAATAGAATAGAGTACAGAATGAAAAAAGCGATCAAATGTAGATCGCTTTTTTTATTTTGTATAGACAATTATACATAAGTTCGCATATAATTCATATAAATCATATTTAAATAGTTGGTTTTAGAGGAGGAGGGTTCAACATGAAAGTATCTAGTCGTGGAGAGTATGCGCTGCGTGCCCTAATCATTCTTGGACAAAAGAAAGAACTCATGTCGATCAGTGAAATTTCTGAAAAGACGCTTGTAACAGTGCGTTACCTTGAGCAGATTTTGCTTCAGCTGAAAAAGCTTGGATATGTTGAAAGTAAACGAGGCGTTCAAGGCGGGTACTTGCTGAAAGAATTACCGGAACACATTAATTTAGGAGAAGTCATTCGTGAAATTGAAGGACCGCTTTCGCCAATGAAATGTGCAAGCATTACAGCATATGAACCGTGTCCGCTTGAAGAGGGATGCCTGTTGAAACCGCTCTGGACACTTGTAAGAGACACAATCGCCTACGTATTAGAACAAACAACGCTGGATGATTTACTTCAAGGCAACTTGCGGCCGGTTGTACCAATCTAATTTAAATAAATTTAATTTTTTGAAAAAAACGTCTAGACAGGTTAGAGCGGATACGCTATAATCCAATTAATCAAATAAAACAAACCTAAATACTTGGTTATAAAAAAACTACATACAAAAGACCGCCGATCAGACAACTGAAGGCTCCTTGCAATCTAAATGTTTTTTGAATGTAGATTACTGGGAGCCTTTTTTGTGCAAAAGTCGACTGATATAGTCAAGATTAAAAAATTGGAGGGGAACGACATGTCAGAAAAAAGAATTGATGATCAGTGGATTGAGCGTATTGTACAGTCGCTAAAAGGAATTGAATACGGATCGGTGGAAATTGTCATACATGATTCGCAAATTACACAAATTGACAGGCTTGAAAAGCAGCGGTTTCCTTTGAAGAAAATCCAGACATTCGAAAGGCCAAAACAAATAAGAATTCAATAAAAAGCCGATCAGACATACTGAAGGCAGACCACGATTAACAAATGATTGTTAATTGAAGTCTGCCTTTTTTATATGAAAACAAACAGGTGAGAGGGGTTTTACACGATGCAAAAAAAGAAAACAGCATCCAAATTTTTAGTTGCGATTACAGCGACAGCGGCTATTTTAGCGGGCTGTGGCTCAGAAGAAAGCAGCGGGAGCGGAGAAACAGCGTCTTCTGCCGAAAAAGAACCGGTTGAAATATTGAACGTGTCTTATGATCCAACGCGTGAATTATATGAAGAGTTTAATAAAGAATTTGCTGCACATTGGAAAGAAGAAACAGGTCAGGAAGTTACCATCCAGCAATCGCATGGAGGGTCCGGGAAACAAGGCCGGGCAGTAATTGACGGTTTGGAAGCAGATGTTGTGACACTGGCTCTTGCTGGGGATATTGATGAAGTTGCCGCGAACCGTGATTTAATTGCTGAAGACTGGCAGACAAGATTGGAAGATAACTCAACTCCTTACACGTCAACGATTGTTTTCTTAGTACGTAAAGACAATCCAAAAGGTATTAAAGACTGGAAAGATTTAACGAAGGAAGGCGTATCGGTTATTACGCCAAATCCGAAAACATCGGGCGGTGCACGCTGGAACTATTTAGCTGCCTGGGCATATGCAGATCAGCAGTTTAATGGCGATGAAGCAAAGATAAAAGAATTCGTCGGAAATATTTATAAAAATGTGGAAGTACTTGATACAGGTGCACGCGGTTCAACGACGACATTTGTGGAACGCGGCATTGGCGATGTTCTAATTGCTTGGGAAAACGAGGCATTTCTTTCACTGAACGAACTTGGAAAAGACGAATTTGAAATTGTTGTTCCGTCAATTAGTATTTTAGCAGAGCCGCCAGTTGCAGTCGTGGATAAAATCGTAGAGAAAAAAGGCACAGAAGAAGTCGCACAGGCGTATCTTGAATACTTGTACACGGAAACAGGTCAAGAAATCGCCGCGAAAAACTACTATCGTCCACGTAACGAAGAAGTATTAAAAAAATACGCTGATCAATTCCCGGACATTAATCTCGTCACAATTAACGATGATTTCGGCGGCTGGAAAAAAGCCCAAGAAACACACTTTAATGATGGCGGCACGTTTGATGAAATTTATCAGCCAAAATAAGACGAAGACGGTGGGGTTCGTTCCCGCCGTTATTTTTTAAACCGTATCGTTTATTTATAGAAATGAAGGTGATGTCATGGCGAAGAAATGGAGATTTAAGAAACATAGCATTTTACCGGGATTCGGGCTGTCGCTCGGGTTTACGATGTTGTATGTCAGCATGCTCGTCTTGCTGCCGCTATCGATGATATTTATTAATACTTCATCAATGGGCTGGGCGGATTTCTGGGCGACGGTGACAGAACCGCGTGTTGTCGCATCTTACAAACTAAGCTTTGGAGCCGCGTTTGCAGCAGCCTGTATAAATGTGATATTCGGCGTGCTTATTGCCTGGGTGCTCGTTCGGTATTCGTTCCCCGGCAAGCGCGTAATAGACGGACTGGTAGATTTACCGTTTGCGCTTCCTACCGCCGTAGCGGGTATCGCATTAACAACACTGTATACGGAAAACGGCTGGATCGGTCAGTTTTTATCGTTTAAAGTTGCGTTTACTCCTATTGGTATTACGATCGCTTTAACATTTATCGGTTTGCCATTCGTTGTACGTATGGTACAGCCTGTTCTTCAAAACCTCGATCAGGAAATGGAAGAGGCTTCTGCCATTTTAGGAGCGAACCGAATTCAAACATTCTCTAAGGTAATCATTCCAGAGATTTTGCCTGCAGCGCTTACTGGTTTTGCTCTTGCGTTTGCACGTGCGCTCGGTGAATATGGCTCGGTCGTTTTCATTGCAGGAAACATGCCGATGAAAACAGAAATTACACCGCTCATTATTATGACAAAGCTGGAACAATATGATTATGCCGGAGCGACAGCGATTGCGGCGGTCATGCTTATCATTTCGTTCGTCCTGCTTCTGTTCATTAACGGGCTGCAGTGGTGGACGAATCGGAAGTTTGTTCATAATTAAGGAGGGGTTTTCATGGCTGGACATATTCCAATGCAGCATGGCAGTAAAAAAACAGGCAAGCGGACAGCAGAAGAACCGCTCTGGATTCGCGTCCTGCTTATCGCACTTGCACTCGGGTTTTTGCTTATCTTTCTCGTCTTGCCGCTCATTGCCATCTTTATAAAAGCATTTGAACAGGGAGCGAGTGTCTATTTCGCATCCATTACAGACCCGGATGCACTGTCAGCAATTAAATTGACATTGATCGTCGTCTTGCTGACGGTACCGCTTAACGCTCTTTTCGGTGTAGCCGCTGCGTGGGCGGTGACAAAATTTGATTTTAAAGGAAAAAGCCTTTTAATTACCATTATCGATTTGCCATTCGCCATTTCACCTGTTATTGCAGGTCTCGTATTCGTTTTATTATTTAGCGCACACGGTTTGTTCGGCGAATTTTTATTTGAACACGACATTAAAATTATTTTTGCTGTGCCGGGTATTGTACTTGCTACGCTGTTCGTCACGTTCCCGTTTGTTGCTCGTGAATTGATTCCGCTCATGCAGGCGCAAGGATCAGCGGAAGAAGAAGCATCCTTGACGCTCGGTGCAGGTGGGTTTAAAACGTTTCTTCTCGTCACACTGCCGAATATTAAATGGGGCTTATTATATGGGGTCATTCTTTGTAATGCCCGGGCAGTTGGCGAATTTGGCGCCGTCTCGGTCGTTTCCGGACATATTCGCGGCTTGACGAATACGATGCCGCTTCATATTGAAATTTTATACAATGAATATCAATTTTCCGCTTCGTTCGCTGTCGCCTCGCTTATGTCGATTTTGGCGATCATTACACTCATTTTGAAAAATTTCATTGAATGGAAAACAAGTCAGCACGGATAAGAAAGGAGAGGCTTTCGTATGAGTATTCAAATAAAGGAAGTATCGAAAACATTCGGCTCATTTAACGCGCTGAATGATATAAATATTGATATTAAAACCGGAGAGCTTGTGGCGCTGCTCGGTCCATCCGGATCAGGAAAAACATCGCTGCTCCGCATTATCGCGGGTCTGGAAGAAGCAGACAATGGCGTCATTTTATTCGGTGAAGAAGACATGACTCACATTCGTACGACAGAGCGAAAAGTCGGGTTCGTATTTCAGCATTATGCGTTGTTTAAGCATATGACCGTGTCTGATAACGTCGCCTACGGATTGAAAGTGCGTCCGAAAAAAGAGCGGCCGTCGAAAAAAGAGATTGAAGAAAAAGTGAAGGAACTGCTCGGGCTTGTAAAGCTTGACGCGTTTGCGGACCGTTATCCGTCTCAGCTGTCTGGTGGACAGCGGCAGCGTGTTGCACTAGCACGGGCACTCGCCGTTGAACCGAAAGTACTGCTTCTTGATGAACCGTTCGGCGCGCTTGATGCAAAAGTGCGAAAAGAGTTGCGGCGCTGGCTGCGAAGATTACATGATAATTTTCATATTACCAGTATTTTTGTGACACATGATCAGGAAGAAGCACTCGATGTAGCTGACCGGATTGTTGTGATGAATGAAGGGAAAATTGAACAGATCGGCAGTCCGGAAGAGGTGTACGATCATCCAAACAGTCCATTTGTATATGACTTCCTGGGAAATGTAAATTTATTTCAAGGCAGGCTCCAAAATGGAAAGCTGCTTTATGGAAATGTGGAAATGGATGCACCGGGCTTTGAAAGCGCAGAAAACCAGCAGGCAGTCGGCTACGTTCGTCCGCATGACGTAACCATTGACAGAGAAGGTACATCCAGTGGAGCCGTACAGGCAAAGGTTGTCCACGTTCACGCCGTCGGCCGGTCTGTTCACATCGAGTTGAAACGAGAAGATACCGAGCAATTTTTAGAAGCGGAATTAACGAGAGAGCGATACCGGGAGCTGGAGCTCAAAGTAGGTGAGGACGTTTTCGTTAAACCAAACCAGCTTCGTGTTTTCATTCCAGAAGATTATTCGATATAAACAAGCTGATCAGGCGACTGAAAGCTGCTTATCTTTTAAAGATAGGCAGTTTTTTATTTTTAAAAAGGAAAGGAGAAATCTACATGACTTCATTATTAGTTGTAGGCGGAGACAAAATTGACAAACTCGCAGAAAAACTAGAGGATCATGGATTTGATGAAGTAATTCATGTAAGCGGTCGAAAAGCTAAAATGGTCAAAACGAGCATACCTCCAAAAGTCGAACTCATTCTTATCTTGACAGACTATATTAATCATAATCTTTCCAGTGTTATTAAACGAAAAGCGAACGAGCAGTCGATTCCTATCTGTTTTGCCAAACGATCATGGAGCTCCATTTACAAGGAGGTAGAAAAGACATTCGTGAAATCAGTTTAAATAAAATGAAGAAACGGCCTTATACGTTAAATCGTTAAGGCCGTTTTGAATTAAAAAGATCACAATAAAGTCAAAAAGATTTAAGATAAGTATACAAAGGGAATGATGTAATGCAGAACGAATGATTCATTCAACAGAAAATGTTTAAGGGAGCGATGGATAATTGAATAAGCAGGAAATGTGGATGAAAAAGGCGATTCAGCTGGCGAAAGAAAATGTTGATACCGGACATGGCGGCCCTTTTGGCGCCATTGTTGTTAAAGACGGAGAGATCATAGGAAAAGGCTGCAATGAGGTAACCGCTTCAAATGACCCAACGGCCCATGCAGAGGTGCAGGCCATCCGCGAAGCATGCCAGCATCTAGAGTCTTTTCAGTTGACAGGCTGTGAGATTTACACAAGCTGCGAACCGTGCCCGATGTGCATCGGTGCGATTTACTGGGCACGGCCGGATGCGGTTTATTATGCTTGTACGAAAGAAGAAGCTGCTGCAATAGGATTTGATGACCAATTTATTTATGAAGAACTGGCCTTGCCCATTCATGAAAGATCTATCGTGATGAAAAAGCTGCCGTTTGATTATCGGAAAGATCCATTTGAAAGCTGGACTGTATCAACGAAGAAGGTCACGTATTAAAAATAACTAATCTCAAACCGTCAACAAACCCGCTTTTCAAATTTTTAACATGATTTCCGAAAGAAGTCTCCCACTTCTAAATGGTACGGGCGCAGCCCAGTGAAAGTGGGAGATGAATGTCGGCTGGCGTTAGACAGAGGCTTTTTGTTCATACTGCCAATTGCTGTTATGACTAATCAACGTCAACTCCTTTAGGCCGACTTGTTTGTAGTTCTTGCCCGGAACCGTGATATAGTCCTCTTCAATTGTCTTGACATACGCACCGCTTGTTCCCGTGAATCCAGTAATATAGCCTGTTCTCCCAAATAATCTCACTTTGTCATTCAGATAAAAACCTTTGAGCTGTTTCGTATTCTTCTCGTTTCGCTTACTTGTGATATTCTTCGTTTTACGGCCTTTCCTTGCTGTTGCTTCATGCAAGGAGCGTTTCTTTTTACGGAACTGTTTGATGTTGAACAACGCATCGGCATCCTTCTTGATTGCAAGTATTCCGCTAATCGCAATCGCATCATTTGCATGAGTCTTTTCTAATCCTAGTTCTTTTCTTTTCGGTGTGGTGATCGAGCCGTATGTGAACGCTGCATCCGGATACTTGGTGAATACCCGCCTGCGAAATACATTCATGAAGGTGCCTTCTTTATAATGCGGCAGCTTCTTTCCTTCTGTCATCCACTTATATAAAATTTGGCCCTTTTGATGATTATCGTACGTATGGCAATCCGTGCAAACCGCAATGAGATTGTCTGCCCGATCTGTTCCACCATGAGAACGATAAATGATATGATGCGTGTTCAGTATTTGTCCTTTTTTCTTGCATACTTGGCACGTATAGTGGTCTCTTGCCAGCACAAAATATCGAACATCGTAATAGCCGTGTGTTTGCCCTTGCTGATACTCCACTCCCTGTATGTCGGGATTCATCATCTTTTGAGCATCGAACTTTCCTACTTCAATCGTCAATACTGGATTAGGTACAAACGAACAGAACTTGTCAATCCAAAAGAACGTATTCTCTATCCGACTTTGAATGCTTGGCGGTAGCCACCCTGCTGGACGGGTGCGGTTCTGAAAACGCGGTTTCCGGTAACGGGTTTTTCGGTTTCGTCTGGAACGCCTGTAAATCTGTCTTGTGTCAAGCAGGCTTTTTACATCCTGACGTAACTCGATTTCACCTTTGATCAGCACTCGATCTTCACTCGTCATAGCGATGCCGACATGTTTCGTCCCTAAATCGACACCGACATGTACATCCTGTTTGTAGCCACTGCTTCCATAGAGCAGCTGGATGGTAAACGGCTTGTATGATACGATTTCTGCTTTCTTTTGTTTGAGTAACAATCTTGCTTTTCTTGGCTTACACGGCATCAATGCTTCACCATGTTTGTTCATAACGAACACGAGCATAACGTGTTCCCTCCTTAGAGTTTGTTACCCTTCGCCAATGTTGGTAAGGCTTTGCGGTTATACCGCCCAATCAGGTTGACCGCTCCTACCCATTCAGAGCTTTTACAGCGCCTGCACAGAGCAACGGACTAGGGTATCATCCGAGGGTGTGATAACCGGACCAACGTCGTTTGCGAAAAACGTAGGCTAGACAATTAAAGGCTTTTGAAGCCCCCACTTCAAACAGACTGAAAGGTCGTTAAGTGGTGGGTAGTTGACTTTGAGACGGGTTTGTTTTTTGTATTGATTGTATGCTTTTGATCAAATTAGCTTTTTGAACTCCCCCCACTTAGCTAACGCTTGAAGTGGGGGATTCCTGCGAACACGAGTGTATCCGCCCGTTATTTTAGCAGGCTCTACCCGTAGTCCCTACGGTGAACACTTTGAGTAACTTGTACGTTGGACTCGCCACACGCCTTACTTTAGCTTGGTTTTCGCCAATTCGGTACGTGTAGGGCGATTAGAACGTTGAAGATTTTACGTTGCAGACGTTTTTCCTGCAACAACCCTATATCTTCAGTTTTCAAAGAACAACATACAAATCTATTGTAGTACATTTGTTCGATTTATTCAACAAATTAGACTTACGCCTACCGACATTCATCTCCTACCTACTCCTTAGGTTTTGCCCTGCACATTCTCTGAGGTGGGGTCTTCTGTCGGGAAATGATAAAGCAGTGTTTACAAATCAGATAATTACGTTATCTTGCTCTTATATTCTTTTATATGGCTAGATCATTTATCTATCAACATTGTTATGTATACTAAAAGTAGAATAAGTGGATTAATCTATGTGCCTTAAATAATTAAAAATTACGAATATTACAATTATAGTGAGATTGTAAAGCGATAACCTTAAGATGTTAGTTTTGTTTTAGCTGTTTGTAAAGCTATTACTATTCACTTCATTCGACTTTGGCATAAGCTTTTATAATACGAAAGGGAGGATTTTTATGGTTTCGAGTATTGTGCCTCGCGGAGTGGCATTGGCGTATAAAGGGCACTGGCTCAAGCACGAACGCTCTCGTGCCAATGTAAATGTGCTCAACTCGGGACAAAAAACAGACGTAGGGGAAAGCAGTGCGGTCCATTCGATAGAAGTGGATATTACACCGGTAGGTTAACAATATAACGACGGGGTATCCGAGTTCTTCTGCAGTTTAAAGTCATAAGTCATGTTAAGGTCATGTTGTCGTATGTTAAAGCTGAATATTTAATCTATAGCCTGGTACACAAAAGGGCAATGATTTTGTCGATTACTTGAATCATTCGTAAAAGAGCCCTTTTGCCCTCTTACGAATGATTTTTTATGCAAAAGAAACAAAAAGGTTTTGCCACTTGCACATATGTATTATTCCAGTTATTTCAAGTGATGTTTGGACAATCGAACAAAGAACTATCAAAAAAAAACAAACAAGTATGTTAAAATTAGAGAAACATCTATTTGAATTTTTTGAAAAATGAGCGTATAGAACGGTACTAAAAGTAAAAAGAAGAAACCGGATGCTAAAAAAGCAGTTCAAGCGGATTATAAAGATGAAGAAAGCGGGGATTGAGATGGAAAACCGGTATAACAAGCAGCAATTATTTCGTCCGATTGGGGCTGAGGGACAAACAAGTCTTGCCGGTTCAACTGTGTCGATTATTGGCTGCGGCGCGCTCGGTTCTGCTTCCGCTGACTTGCTTGCCCGTGCAGGTGTCGGAAGGCTGCTTATTATTGACCGGGATTACGTCGAAGCATCTAACTTGCATAGACAGCCCCTTTATACGGAGAAAGATGCGCGTGATATGATTCCCAAAGTGGTGGCGGCGAAGAAGCGGCTTGCAGAGGTAAACAGCGATGTGAAAGTTGACGTATGGATGGATCACGCGGATGCTGCGCTCATTGAAAAACTAGCTGCAACAAGTGATATTCTAGTAGATGGAACAGATAATTTTGAAACGAGACTGGCCATCAATGATGTAAGCTTGAAATATGGCATTCCGTGGGTATATGGAGCGTGTGTTGGTGGATCAAGTGTTGTCATGCCGTTTGTTCCAGATCAAGGTGCTTGCTTCCGCTGTCTTCTCCCGATTCTTCCATCATCCGGGGAAACATGTGATACGGTAGGAGTGATTGCACCTGCTGTACAGATTACGGCTTCCTATCAATGTGCCGAAGTGATGAAATGGCTGACCGGAAATCGGGAGGCGATGCGAAAAGAGCTGCTCCGGGTTGATGTGTGGATGAATGAGCAAAATCAATTTGGTCTTCGTAAAATGAAGAGACCAGACTGCCCGTCATGCGGCAAAAAGCGAACGTATCCATCATTAAATCAATCGAAAGAAACGAAAGCCGCTGTTTTATGCGGTCGAGATACGATTCAGCTGACACCTGCTGCAGGCCGGCAATTGACGCTTGATGACGGTGAACAAATTGCCGAAAGGCTTGATCTTAAGCGGAAACGGACACCTTATTTTTTGCAAATGATCTATGAAGAAAACAGGATTGTCTTATTCGCAAACGGCCGGCTCTTTTTTCATGATATGCAGGATGTAAACAAAGCGATGAAGCTGTACAATCAATTATTTAGCTGAAAAAGTGGGGGAACGGGCCATGTCAGTCGACTTTTCAAATGAACTACTTGTTTCTGCTGCAGTATTAACTGTAAGCGATACGAGAACAGAAGAAACAGACAAAAGCGGTATTCATATAAAAAAGCTGCTCAAACAGGCCGGGCATACGACAATTGATTACGCCATCGTGCCGGATGATCAGACAGCGATTGCCGAGAGGATACAAAAATGGCTTTGTAATAACGAGATTGATCTCATTATTGTAACAGGTGGGACGGGTATTGCCCTTAGAGATGTGACAATTGAAACGGTCTATCCGTTTTTTAAAAAGGAAATTCCAGGATTCGGGGAACTTTTCCGCTATTTGAGCTTCACCGAAGATATTGGCACGAAGGCGATGCTATCAAGGGCAGCAGCTGGAACAACCGGTGGAGATAAACTTTTATTTGCGCTTCCAGGATCACGGGGAGCTGTGGATTTAGCTATGAAGCGGCTGATTTTGCCAGAAGCAGCACATTTGCTTCATGAAGTGAAAAAATGATTTCCGTCTTCAGGATTCAAGCCTTCATCCGCCACTAGAGAGATGAAAGAAAACACGCCGCTTAATCGCGTGCGCGTTCGTAGTCACCATTTTTTCCGCCGGTTTTTTTCAGCAAGAATGTTGGACCGATCACCATTTCTTTGCCAGCTGCTTTGCACATATCATAAATTGTCAAAGCTGCGGCGGATGCAGCCGTTAATGCTTCCATTTCAACGCCGGTGACGCCTTTTGTTTTCGCTTCGGCATGAATCAGCACAGCATAATGGCTGTTTTGGACGTCAATGTCCCATTCAAACGTTATGTTGACGCCGGTGAGCGGAATAGGGTGACACATAGGGATAATAGTTGAAGTTTGTTTGGCTGCCATAATACCAGCAACCTGTGCGACCGCAAATACATCCCCTTTTTTATTTCGACCCGAGGCAATCTGATCGTAAATGATTTTATTTACTTCGATAGACGAGTGCGCGATCGCTGTTCGAACGGTTTCTGATTTATCGGATACGTCCACCATTTTCGCTCGTCCTTGTTCGTTAAAATGAGTCAACTCAGACATAAGTTTCATCCTTTCTAAGTGCATTATGAAAGTAGTATATCATGAGAAAAAGAAAGAGAGGCGTTTATCGTGGTCGAAAAACGGAAGCCGATTCCAGTAAAAGAAGCAGTAGATCGAGTGATGAAACGGGTGACACATGTAAAAAGCGAGTCGGTGCCGCTTGAAGAAGCGTATGGGCGCATTTTAGCCGAACCGGTTATAGCAAGCCACCACGTTCCTCCGTTTGATCGTTCTCCTTACGACGGATTTGCAGTGCGATCGGCTGATACGGAAGGGGCGTCTGGAAAATCACGAATCGAATTTACCGTCGTGGATCACATAGGTGCAGGTGCGGTGTCATCACATACGTTAAGCGAACGAGAAGCCGTTCGAATTATGACGGGGGCGCCGCTGCCAGAAGGTGCGGATGCGATCGTCATGCTTGAACAGACTGTGATTGACGGGCAAACGTTTACCATTCGTAAGCCGTTTGTGCCAATGGAAAACGTGTCGTCAAAAGGTGAAGATGCAAAAGAAGGAGAAGTCATTGTAGAAGCAGGCGCATTTATTCAGCCCGGGGTCATTGCAGTGCTAGCAACATTTGGCTACGCAAATGTACGGGTGGCAAAGCAGCCAGTCGTCGGGCTTTTAGCGACAGGAACAGAACTGCTTGACGTAAATGAACCGCTCGAACCAGGTAAAATTCGCAATTCAAACGGGCCGATGATTGCAGCCCAGCTAAAACGAATGGGGATTGATTGCCGATTACTTGGCAAACTGCCGGATGATGAGGATGCTTGTTTTAACATGGTGAGACAAGCAGTCCACGAATGTGACGCTGTCATTACGACAGGCGGTGTATCGGTGGGTGATTTTGATTATTTGCCATCTATATATAAGCGGCTTGGCGCCGAAGTATTATTTAATAAAGTAATGATGCGCCCAGGAAGCGTAACAACGGTTGCACATGTGAATGATACTTTCTTATTTGGTTTATCCGGAAATCCATCTGCCTGCTTTGTCGGCTTTGAACTGTTTGCAAGACCAGCTCTATTATCGATGATGGGCAATAATAAGCCGTATTTGGCCTATACAAAAGCGGTGCTGACAGCCAATTTTGCAGAAGCGAATCCGTTTAACCGTTTTATCCGGGCGGTCTATGAATCGACACCGAAAGGCTCTTTTATCGAACCGGCTGGATTTAATAAATCAAACGCAGTGACATCGATCGCTCGGGGCAATGCCTTTATTGTGCTGCGGGGTGGAACAAGAGGCTTTCAAAAAGGTGATGAAGTCGATGTCCTGCTCATTGGAACAGAAGAAGGAGTGGAATCATGGATGCTCGATTGATCAAGCTATTTGAAGTGACGACCGAACCGCTTGAACCGATGCGATATATGGAATATGTTACACATCCCGAAGCGGGTGCAGTTACCTTATTTGCGGGGACAGTGCGCGAATGGACGAACGGCAAGCGGACGATGCATTTAGAATATGAAGCATATGTACCGATGGCGGAGAAGAAACTAGCGGAAATTGGCGCTGAAATAGAAGATAAATGGCCAAATTCACGTGTAGCGATCGTTCACCGGATCGGGGAACTCATGATTTCAGATCTTGCGGTTGTGATCGCGGTATCATCTCCGCACCGGAAAGCGGCCTATGAGGCGAATGAATATGCGATTGAACAAATCAAAAAGGTTGTCCCTATTTGGAAAAAAGAAATTTGGGAAGACGGCGAAGAGTGGATTGGTGACCAAACGTATAAACCAGGGAGTGAATGACGATGATTCATCTTCATTATTTTGCAGGGTTGAAAGAAGCAGCTGGAAAAGCAGAGGAAGACATTCAATGGACAGAAGGAACAGTGGCAGATATTATTAAGTGGGCAGCGGATTCCTATCCTGCATTTGATTTTTCGGCTGTCCAAGTGGCAGTGAACGAGGAGTATGTACTGGAAACTGAATCCGTAAAATCAGGGGACCATGTTGCTTTTATTCCACCAGTTAGCGGAGGATAACGATAAGTAAAAGGGATGGATTGCTATGACGAATCTCCAAGTAACTGATCAGCTAAAGCGACCGCTGCGCGATTTGCGTATTTCAGTCACTGACCGATGCAATTTTCGCTGCACATACTGTATGCCGAAAGAAGTCTTTGGCGATGATTACGCTTTCATGCCGAAAAGCGAGCTGTTATCATTTGAAGAAATGACACGATTGGCAAAACAATTCGTTGCGTTTGGTGTGAAGAAAATTCGGATAACAGGCGGTGAACCGCTCCTGCGAAGAGATTTGCCGGAACTCATTCAGATGTTACATGCAATTGACGGACTTGAAGATATTGGATTAACAACGAATGGACTGCTGTTAAAACAGCACGGCCAAGCCCTATTTGAAGCGGGGTTAAAACGATTGAATGTAAGCCTCGATTCGTTGTCTAAAGAAACATTCGGGAAAATGAATGGACGGGGCATCGGACCGGAGCCGATTCTTGAGAATATTGATTATGCGAAGGCACTTGGTTTTCAAGTGAAAGTCAATATGGTTGTACAAAAAGGCGTGAATGACCAGGAAGTGGTGCCAATGGCGGCTTATTTTAAAGAGCGGGGCATTACGCTTCGGTTTATTGAGTTTATGGATGTCGGCAATGATAATAGCTGGAGCTTCCGTCAAGTGGTCGCAAAAAAGGAAATAGTAGAACGGCTTCAGGAAACCGAGCAGCTTGTACCCATAGAAGCAGACTATTTTGGAGAGGTCGCGGGCAGGTATCAATATGCAGACAGTGATGCAGAAGTCGGGTTTATTACATCGGTGTCCGAATCGTTTTGCTCCTCATGTACGAGAGCGCGGCTATCATCAGACGGCAAATTTTATACATGTTTGTTTGCATCAGCAGGACACGATCTCCGGACGCTCATCCGATCTGGCGCTTCGGATGAAGAACTTGCCTCTGCCATTAGAGATGTTTGGGAAAATCGGCATGATCGTTATTCTGATGAACGGACAGAGCAGACGGCGAAGAACCGAAAGAAGATTGGCATGTCGTACATTGGCGGCTAAGTAGTTGAAAATAGATAATAGCCTGTAGAGATTTTTCTCTGCAGGCTGTTTGCGTTATGATGAATGAAAAAAGGATGTGAGCGAATGATTCATATTTTAGTAGCGGATGACGACGTGTATATTCGCGAACTTGTCCGGCGATCGCTGCAGGAAGAAGGGTATGTTGTGTTTGAAGCAGACGATGGAGCGAAGGCGTCTCTTCTCCTTGAGCAAAAGACGATTCATCTAGCGATTGTCGACGTCATGATGCCAAATAAGAACGGATATGAGTTATGCGAAGAAATTCGGCGTCATTATGATGTGCCGATCATTTTATTGACAGCCAAAGATCAGCTTGAGGATAAAGAAAAAGGGTACGCAGTCGGAACGGATGATTATTTGACGAAACCTTTTGCTCCAAAGGAATTACTGTTTCGAATAAAGGCGTTGCTCCGCCGGTATCAAAAGGTGAATGAAGAAAAAATCATCATGAACGGCACGACGATTGACCGGCGCAGTTATGAAGTAGAGTGTGGAGGACAGCTCATGATGCTGCCGATGAAAGAGTTTGAATTATTGGCTCAGCTGGCGAGTTTTCCGGGACGGATTTTTACGAGAGAAGAGTTGATTCATCTCATTTGGGGCATCAATTTTTCGGGAGACGATCGAACGGTAGATGTTCATATAAAGCGGCTTCGTGAGCGATTTTCAGGGCGAACCGATGATTTTTTGATCAAAACCGTGAGGGGTGTAGGATATAAAATGGAGTTAAAGCAATGATGAAGACGCTCTATTTACGTATCGTATGGACAACAATTTTTGTCATGCTCGTGAGCAGTTTTATCGCCTTTATCGCTTCAAATGTGTATTATCAACAATTTTTAAAGCCGTATAATGATGAAAAAATAACGGCAATGGCACAGAACATTGCAGCATTTACAAAGAATAATCCTTCATTAAATAAAGATAACTATTTGAATCACATTGGGGCGCTTGGTTACCAAATCTATCTCGTTAATGAACAGGGTGGGAATGACTATGGCGGTGCATTTCGCGATCGTAACTTAGGTGCAGACATTATCAGGCGCGTTCAAGCTGGTGAAACATACCATGGCATTTCGCATTTTGCCGGCAACGCGTTTGTGACCGGTTTTTTTGACAATGAAGCAGTCAACACAATTGGCGTACCGGTGATGATAAATGGTGATCGATATGCGCTGTTTATGCGCCCGAATACAAAAGTGCAGTTTGGTGAACTCCGCCTTTTCTTCTCTGTGCTCGTGTTGCTGATGATTCTGATAAGTATAGTGCTCGTGATTATGAGTACGCGTTACATCGTCAAACCCATTGTGACATTGACCGATGCGACGAAGAAAATCGCGCAAGGCATGTATGATGTCGACTTGAATGTAAAGCGGAAAGATGAAATCGGAACGCTTACTAATCATTTTGCTAAGATGGCGAAAAGTTTATCGCAGCTTGATGAGATGCGTCAGGAATTCGTTTCAAACGTATCGCACGAAATACAATCGCCTCTTGCTTCTATTCAAGGTTTCGCTCAAACACTTCGGGCTGAAAAGCTATCAGATGCCGAACGCGAACGTTATTTAACGATCATTGAAGAAGAAAGTCAGCGAATGTCCAGCTTAAGCAAGCAGCTGCTGACTCTCGCCATGCTTGACAAGGAAGACACGACGCTTGAGAAAAAATCATACGATGTCGCAGCGCAACTAAAGCAAGTTATTTTAATGACAGAATGGAGCTGGCGGGAAAAGGATCTGGCGTTCAGTTTGAATATCACGCCTGCCTCCATTACAGCAGATGAGAAATTGTTTCATCAAGTATGGGTGAACCTGATTACAAACAGTATTAAATATACGGAAGCGGGCGGTACGATTTCAATTGATGTATCGAAAAAGGAATGGATGTGTATCGTTACGATCGGGGATACAGGGCATGGAATTGCACCAGAAGACCTGCCCTTTATATTTGATCGCTTTTATCGGGCTGATAAAGTGCGAAATCGAAAAGAAGGCAGCACGGGACTTGGTCTTTCGATTGCACAAAAGATCGTTCATTTGCATAATGGATCGATTAGAGTAGAAAGTAAAGCTGGCGAAGGAACAACATTTTCAGTCAGTCTGCCGATTTTGTCATAATCCGTTCATATCGCGTTCATCTTTCTTTCTTACACTGTGTACAGGACAGAAAAGAAAGGTGGATAAATGATGTTTTTAGCGATTAGAGAAATGACATACGCGAAGCTCCGTTATACGCTGATCGGGCTCATTATGGTGCTTGTGGCGTGGCTTGTTCTGTTTGTGACAGGTCTTGCGAATGGGCTTGCTTCTGATAATGCAGCAGTGATTCAAAAAATGGACGCCGACTATTTTGTTTTGCAGGAAGGAGCAGATAACCGGCTGAATCGTTCCGAATTATCGGCTGGACAGGTAGATGCGATTGGCGGCGAACCGTTCGGTGTTCGGATGATGACGATTGAGCATACTGGAAAAGTCGATGTAACGGTGTTTTCGATGAATCCGGAAAGTGAGATTATGCCAAGAATTGTAGAAGGTAAGTCAGGTGTTGTCGCAGATCAGTCGCTGCAAATGACAATTGGTGATCAATTCACGGACTCTATTACTAGGGAAGTGATGACGGTGACCGGCTTAACAGAAGGACAGTCATTCAGTCATACGCCTGCGATCTTTGTGATAGAAGGGCCTGTCAGTGCCGTGGCCGTTCAATCAAAGAGTATACACGTAGATGGTGTCGAATTGCTGACAAAAAAAGAAGCGTTACAAAGTATTCCTGGTTATAAAGAAGAGCAAGGATCATTGATGATGATGATTGTCTTTTTGTTTATGATTGCAGCAATTGTGCTTGCGGTATTTTTTTATGTCATGACGATTCAAAAAATGCATCAATTTGGCGTTTTAAAGGCGATTGGTGCGCATTCCGCCTATCTAGCACGGACCATAGTTTCCCAGGTGATCATCGTCTCAATCGTGAGCTTACTCATTAGTGTTACGCTCGTTTATGGAATCGCTTTTGTCTTGCCAACGGATTTACCATTTTATTTGACGCCATCGCTTACTGCAGGCACTTCGCTTCTTTTTTTGGCTGTCTCGGTACTTGGTTCTTTGCTGTCGTTGTATAAAGTAGCGAAAGTGGATGCGCTTGACGCGATGGGAGGATCATTTTAATGGGAGAGAAACTAATACTGGATCATGTAAATAAGTCATTCGGAAATACAAATACATTGAACGATATTTCATTTGAAGCGAAAGGAGGCGAATTTGTGGCCGTCGTCGGACCATCCGGATCGGGGAAAAGTACTTTTTTATCGATTGCGGGTGCTTTGTTGACACCATCGTCTGGACGTGTTTTGGTGGGCGGGGAAGATCTTAGCTATTTGTCTGAAAAAGAACGCCATCGTATTCGTTTAGAGAAAATCGGTTTCATTTTTCAAACGTCTAATTTAATTCCCTATTTAACAGTGCGCGATCAGCTTCTTATGATTGCAGAGTTGTCGGGAAAACGGATAGCAGGTGAAAAAAAGGCGGATGAGCTGCTGGAACAGCTTGGGTTATCGGACCGGACCGGTCATTATCCAGAAAAGCTGTCAGGCGGCGAGCGGCAGCGTGTGGCGATTGCCCGGGCCTGGATGAATGATCCAGACATTTTACTTGCGGATGAACCGACTGCAAGCCTTGATTCAAAACGTGGCCGGGACGTTGTTGAAATGATTGCCGATGAAGTGAAACGGCGCAATAAAACAGCCATCATGGTGACACACGATGAACGAATGCTTGATGTATGTGACCGTATTGTGCGGATTGAAGACGGGAAAATCAGATGAGAGGATCAGTCCGTCTGGGACTGATCCTTTTTTTAAATGACCCATCTGTTTGGATGCTGTATGATAGAAAGGGAAGAATACATAGATATGGGGAGCGATTATATGTATAAAGATTATTTAGCATTTGCGATTGAGCTTGGAAAAGAGGCGGGTCAGTTTATTTTACCCCAGCAAGGTAAAGCGGGCGGGCAGACGTTAAAAGCAGCGAAAGATTTTGTAACAGAAATGGATGTAAAAGTGGAAGCACTGATCATTGAACGCATTCAGGCCGCTTATCCGGATCATCACATTTTTAGTGAAGAAGCAGGGGCAATCGAGGGTGATAGTGATTTTGAATGGGTGATTGATCCGATCGATGGCACGATTAATTACAGCATGGGGGTTCCTTTATATGGTGTATCGATTGCCTTAACATATAAAAACGATCCAGTTGTAGGGGTTCTTTCGTTTCCAGGATTAAATGAAGTCTATTGGGCTTCAAAAGGCGGCGGTGCGTTTAAAGACGGTGAGCGGATTCATGTGCGTGATGTTAGTCTTGCCGAATCAATTATTTCCCATAGCGATTTTGCAAAAGACGGAAATAGAGAAGCAAATACGCAGCGTCTCGAGCTGCTTGCTAAAATAGTGAACGACGTATATCGGGTTCGAATTATTGGGACAGCGGCTGTAACATTAGCGTACATTGCAGCTGGCCGTTTTGATGCGGCACTTTACATGAGTCCTGCCTTTTATGATGTAGCAGCCGGACAGTTACTCGTCACGGAAGCAGGTGGTGTTATGACAGCAGCCGGTCCATATACACTATTTGGACAAAAACAAGCAATCGCTGGTCTGCAAAACATACTGGAAGGTTCAAAATGAAATCATTGCACTTAAGATGGTCGAAACATTGTTAAAATACCGCAAAGCATCGCGGAAGAGAAGGCTCCTGACGTGATCAGGAGCTTTTACTTTATTATGAAATAAAGCAATAGACTTAGTAAAGAAATGCAATGATAAATAGAGAGCGGCTGTCCTGAGATGTGCAGCTGGTTAAGAAGTATTTAACATAGAGAAGGAGAGAGAAATAGGAAATGGCCAACATACCAAAAATAACGGTTGTCGGAAGTATTAATATGGATTTAGTAACAATTGCAGATCGGCTTCCTAAAAAAGGTGAAACGCTTATCGGTCAACAGTTTCAAATGAATCCAGGAGGAAAAGGAGCCAATCAAGCTGTAGCAGCGGCAAGACTAGGTGCACAGGTCCAAATGATTGGCTGCGTCGGCAAGGATCATTTTGGCGAGGATCTTCTTCAACATTTAAGTGAAAACGGTGTGGATGTAAGCAATGTGGAATCGGTTACAGATTCAACCGGAACAGCTGCTATCAATGTGTCCAATCAAGATAATCACATTATTGTGGTGCCAGGGGCCAATAATCATGTGACGGCGCCGTTTGTGGAATCCAAACGAGAGATCATTGCTGCTAGTGATATTCTTATTCTACAATTGGAAATCCCGTTAGAGGGAGTGCAAAAGGCGGCTGAGATTGCAAAGGAAAACCAAGTGACAGTTATTTTGAATCCAGCACCGATTCGAGATCTTCCGAATCGTCTTCTTGAACAGATTGATTATGTTACACCAAATGAACATGAGGAAGAGCTTTTACGAAAAGGAAGAAATGGAAAAGATCTAAAGAAGAAAATGATTTTGACAAAAGGAAGTAAGGGCGTTTCTTTTTATGAAAATGGCATGGAAATCAACATCCCTGCCTATAAAGTAAAGGTAGTGGATACGACAGGAGCAGGCGACGCGTTTAACGGTGGTTTAGCCGTTGCATTAAGCAAAGGATATGGACTCAGCGCAGCTTGTCAATACGGAAATGCAGTGGCTGCTTTATCAACGATGAAACTCGGAGCACAAACAGGAATGCCTCTGAAAGAAGAGGTTGAGGCGTTTATAACTAAAGAAAGCCATGAGCTTCTATAAAATTTAAGTAGTACAGCACAGAGATAATGAGGTCAATCATACATTTTTTATTATCTCTGTGAACCTATGATATATAACATTAAGGTGATTCTCTAAAGGTACTAAGTAACAGGAAAGTACTTTTCATCTAATAAATGAGTAACCTTAAGATTCATCCCTATCCTATAAATTGCGCTAATTCTTGATTCAATTTTTCGCGTTCTTCCCAGACTAAGCCATGACCGCTTTTTTCGAACGGAACAAGCTTGGAATTTTTAATTTCTTTATTTTGTGCTACGGCAAGAGGATACACACAAACCTTGTCATGAACACCATGAAGAATGACAGTCGGTACACGTATTTGTCCGAGATCAGAGAATAAGCTCTCGTCCCTAAGCGAAGCCGCAACTGCTGCGGTAGACCAGCCGGCAGCCTGTAAGCCCATTTGGAAGAACCAATCAGAGAAAGGCCGGGTGATATGCTGGAAGAAAAATTCGTCTGTAAAATCTTGAAGCATTTTAGGACGGTCGTTATACGTATTCTGAATGATGTTCGTGACTGCTTCTTTTGAGAGTCCGTACGGGAAATCAGGACGTACCGTAAAGCTAGGCGCTGCAGCGGCGATTAAAGCGAGTTTGGAGACCCCATACCCGTTGTGACGTGCCATATAACGTACGGAAATCGCTCCACCTACAGAATGGCCCGCGAGTGTGAAGTTTTGTAAATAAAGTTCATCCACTACTGCCCGCACATCATCGGCTAGCCGATCGTAAGAGTAGCCGCTCGACGGTTTATCGGAGTTGCCAAACCCTCTCAAGTCTATACCGATGCATCGATAGCCGAGAGAAGGCAGGTGGTCAAACTGATATTCAAACAGTTTATGATTTGCCGGCCAGCCATGTATAAATAAGATTGTTTTCTCACTTTCCCGATTCACATCTTCTACATAAATATTCACATCGGGTTCAACTCTTAAGTAATAGCCCACTCGAATCCCCCCTTAAAAAGTTATCATTTAGAAAGTTATTCACTTTGGATAAGGTAAATAACTTTTCCGGAAAAAATGTTTTCCAATGATCAATTGCTAATTTTATATAATGAATGCACATAAGCTGATGATATTTTCTCAGGGGCTTTTTTTCTTTTCGATGGAAAACGTATGATAAGATGATCTCATAATATGGAAGAAAGACAGGTGTGAGGGCAATGAAAATTATGATCATTGAGGATGATCTGACGATTGCTAGACAGATGGAAGCAAGATTTGGACAATGGTCGTTTCAAACCGTACTGCCTGCGTCTTTTCAAGATGTGATGGCGACATTTATAAAGGAAGAACCTCATTTAGTTATTGTCGACATACAGCTGCCTGCTTTTGATGGCTTTCATTGGTGCCGGGAAATTCGGGCGTTGTCGACGGTTCCGGTTCTGTTTTTGTCATCAAGGGATCATCCGATGGACATGGTAATGGCGATGCAAATGGGTGCGGATGATTACATACAAAAGCCGTTCCACATGGATGTGCTCGTCGCAAAAGTGCAGGCACTGCTCCGGCGGGTGTATGCATATGGCGATGAGCCGGCGGATGCACTGCAGTGGAACGGGGCGGTGATTGATTTGAAAAAAGGAACGATCCGTCATGATGGAAAAGAAGTGGATTTAACGAAAAATGAATTGTTTATTTTAACAGTACTCGTTGACTCACGTGACAGCATTATTTCAAGAGAAACGTTAATGAAGAAACTTTGGGATGACGCACAATTTGTGAATGACAATACGCTGACGGTGAACGTAACAAGATTACGGCAAAAGCTGGCCGGTATTGGGTTGGAAGAATCAATCATCACGAAAAAAGGACAGGGCTACATGGCTGTGACACTTTCATGATTAAGGTGTTTTTAAAGGATCGGATGAGCTGGATTTTCTTTTTTATCATATGGATTGCGGCAGGAGACGCTCTTATTTTACTGGATGACGGAATAATTATTGAAACAGCATCACTTGTTTACTGGAACGGATTCCAGTTACTGTTATTTTTTCTTTTTTTAACGTGGCGCTATATGGTCGAAACGGCCTTTTTCCGTTCGTTAAAGATGATGCAGACACATGAGGTGCGTGACTGGAATGAAGCGGTCCCGGAAGCTGATTCGGGAGCAGAGAATATTGCACGGGAAGCCATTCTCCATGCCTCCCGCTCCTTGCAGACACAGCTTTCACAGTTAAAAGCGGAGCAGGCAGATCATCTTGATTATGTCACCTCCTGGGTACATGAAGTAAAAACACCATTGACGGCGATGAAATTAATTTTAGACGAGAAACCGGAGCTTGATGGTGTACTTGATCAATGGGTCCGTATTCATGCACTCGTTGATCAGCAGCTGCATATCGCCCGCTTGCCGGAGTTGCAGCACGATTTTATGTTAAAAGACGTTACATTGGAGTCGATGGTTGTGCTAGAAATACAGGAACTCGCAAAATGGTGCATTGAAAAAAATATTGAAATTCACTTAGTTAGTATGGATAAAACCGTCACAACCGACCCAAAGTGGTGCCGTTTTTTAATCAGGCAAGTTCTCTCGAATGCTGTTAAATATAGCCCGGTGGACGGAATGATTCATATTGAAGGTGTGGATGGTGAAAATGGACATATCTTGCTCCGCATCACCGATGAAGGCCGCGGAATCAATCCCGCTGATTTGCCGAGAGTGTTTGAAAAAGGGTTTACCGGTGACGCCGGAAGGAAATCGAATGCGGCGACCGGACTCGGTTTGTACTTGGCGGCTGTGGTCGCGGAAAAATTGGGTCACCATATTCACGTTGAATCTAAAAAGGGGACAACTGTGACGATTACTTATTTCCTAAGAAATCCTTTTGATGACGTGACGAAAATGTAACATTCACTCCCTGTTTTGTCATGTGAATCGAACGATTGGGAGTATAGCTGCGATGTATGATGAAAGCAGAAGAAAACAGGGAGGACACATGATGAACATTTTAGAGGCAAAACAGGTGAGAAAATCATTTGGGTCGAGAAATCAAGTGTATCAAGTGTTGAAAGGTATTGATCTCAACGTACGTGCGGGAGAATTTGTCGGTATTATGGGGCCGTCGGGTGCCGGGAAAACAACGCTTTTAAATGTGCTGGCATCGATTGACCGGCCGACAGAAGGCGTAATCGAAATTGGCGGCTCGGACATTGCAAATATGAAAGACCGTGAGTTGTCCAACTTTCGCCGTGAGAAACTCGGTTTTATTTTTCAAGATTATAATTTGTTAGATACGTTAACAGTGAAAGAAAATATTTTATTGCCGCTGTCACTTGGAAAGCAAAACAGGATGGAATCAGAGCACCGGTTCATTGATATTGCGAAAGCGCTAGGTATTATGGAATTGTCGGATAAATACCCGAATGAAATTTCCGGCGGCCAAAAGCAGCGTACATCTGCGGCGCGGGCACTTATTAACAATCCGTCACTTGTTTTTGCGGATGAGCCCACCGGAGCGCTTGATTCAAAATCAGCCTCCTCGCTTCTTGGCAACTTGGAAGGGATTAATCGGGAGCGGAATGTGACCATTATGATGGTGACACATGATCCGGTCGCATCGAGTTACTGCAGCCGCGTTGTCTTTTTAAAAGACGGACTGTTGTATACGGAATTGTATCGTGGAGATAAGGAGCGGAAAGATTTCTTCGGGGACATTATGCGCGTGCAAAGTGCACTCGGAGGTGACGGCTATGACGCTGTTTGACCTCGTCCGGCGCAGCATGCGAAAAAATATACAACATTATTATTTGTACTTTTTCTCGTTCATTTTCAGCGTCATGCTGTATTTCGTGTTTGCTACGCTTCAGCATGATGAGTCGGTCTTAAAAGGAGCAGAGTTATCGCTTCGCTTGGATCAGTCTTTTAAAGTGGCCGCGTACTTGCTGCTGGCTATTGTTGCAGTGTTTGTTTTGTATGCCAATTCCATTTTCTTGAAACGGCGCAGCAACGAAATCGGGTTGTATCAGTTGATTGGGCTAACAAAAGGCGGAGTTGCCCGCATGCTCATGATTGAAAATATGTTGCTTGGCACAGGTGCACTTTTAGTCGGGATTGCAACAGGCATCATCGTTTCGCGCGGTTTTTTGCTTTTGCTCGTCAAGCTGATGGGAAAAGAAGCATTTATAGAATTATCGATTTCCATTCCAGCGATTGTGCAAACCGCTATCGTTTTTATTGTTCTCGTTGCGGTGACATCCCTTCAATCATTGCGGATTGTGTATAAAAGTACATTGATTGATTTGTTTACCGCAAGACGGACAACCGAATTGCCGAAACAACCGGGTAAAATTAGTCAGTTGCTATTTGGTGTGCTCGGCATTGTGTTGATTGTATTTGGCTACTGGTATTCAGGGCGTATGGTGAACAGCTATTTTATTTTAAATGCCTTTACCGTGCTCGGTTCAACCATTCTCGGTACATTTTTCTTTTTCCGCGCAACAGTCGGATGGCTTCTCTACTTATGGAGAAAACGAAAAGATGGTCACTTGGCGTTTCGCGATACGCTTTCCACTGCGTCGATTATGCATCGGATGAAAAGCAATGCGCGTTCATTGACGCTTATTACAACGTTGTCTGCCATGACATTAGGCATGATCGGCGTCGCGTATTCCCTTTATTACTCTGTTGAAAATTCGACGCGAAGCATGTTTCCATACGATTTTGCTTTTCAAGACCAAGCAGAATTGGCTTCTTCATTTGAAAATGAATTAACGAAAGCTGGCCTCTCTTTTGAACAGAAAGAACTAACCTCTGTGGAACTTCCTGTCGATGTAGTAAAGTTGCCCAGTCAGGCGAGCGCTTATTGGGCTGATTTAAAAGCATCTGTTTTTTCAAATGATTCACTTGAGCAGGCAGGGATGACAATTGTAGATCCGGCAGGCGGTGCGGTTTTATTTGATTCATTTGCCAATAGTGACATGTTTGGGTCGAATATCGGATATGATGTCACGCTTAAAATGCCGAATAATGAGCTGGATATTACGATTAAAGAAGTCGAAGAAAAACTTGCCGTGAATACCGATACGAGTTTTTATCAGCTGGCAGTTGATCGCACCACTTATGAAAAATTAGCGTCAGGTGCACAAGTAGTATCGTACCAGGTGTTCACACTTGAGGAAGAAGGCAGTGAAAAAGCAACAGCCATTTATAAAAAAGTAGTGCCGGAAGAGGAACGGCAGGTTGTTTACTACGACAGACTGGCACAGCAATTTGAAGCGAATGGACTGATGATCTTTATTACCGGTTTTCTCGGTCTTGTTTTCCTAATAACAACAGGCAGTATTCTGTATTTCCGCCAAATGACGGAAGCCGAACAGGAAAGACAGACATTCCGCACACTGCGCCAGCTCGGTTTTTCCATTCCGGATATGATGAACAGCATTGTATGGAAGCAGCTATTTATTTTCGGGTTGCCGCTCGCCATTGGTATTCTGCACGGTATTTTTGCAATTAAATCAGCATCAACTTTCTTATTTTCAACAAGCATTTTATTGCCAGCAACAGTTGCTTTTATCGTATACGCTGCTATTTATGCTATTTTCGCGGCGTTTACGATAGGCTACTACCGGAAAATAATGAAAGAAGTTTTATAAACACAGAGGCATCTTCAAAATAATTCTTTTGAAGGTGTTTCTTTGTATTAAATAAATGATTGACTTTAATGGGAAACCATAATTACTATAAAGAGGTCAAAAATAGTAATTATGGGGGAAACAATGAAAATTAAGTCAAAGTTAATCATCTTGGTAGCTGTCCTAATCGCAGCGATGGCATCGACTCGTATTTTTTCTATGTATACATTTAAAGAGATTGACCGGCAGACGGATGAAATATCTGGCGACACACGATTGTTGCAGATATTTAAACACGTTTAATATCGACTGGCTGGCATTTCAAATGATGAGCGTGCATTTCTTATAAACAGAGAGAAGTTGACGAGGAAATCAATTTAATGGAATAGCGTGGATAAAGAGAGAGATAGTAGCTTTTTCTCGAATTTTTTCGTGCCTGAATTGCCGCTTTACAGATTTTCCGAACGGAAAAGCCCATCGTCTTTAGACATGGGATGAGAGTGAGGTCGAACGAGGTGTGTCTTTTGACATATTAATCGTTCTAATTTTTTGTTTTTTCAACGCTTATCTCTTGTGTATAGAACATATATTCTGTTATGATGAGCATATCAAGCGAGGAAGGGGCACCACTATGTTTGTCACACATTCCTTTCGAATTCCTTATGATCAACATGTATACGATGAATTAAGGATCATGCAGCGGGAAGCCGCTTCTGTTTGGAATGATATTGTTCGGGAAGCGACTTCTTATTATGTCACGTGTAAAAAGTGGCTGAGTAAAACAGAGATTCAAGCCATCCGAAAACAAACCTACGATCTTCATTCTCAAACCGTTCAAGCGATTGCGGATAAATACGCAGCGAACCGTGAGACCATCCGACAGCTGCGAAAAACGGATAAAAAAGCCAACTATCCGTGGCGAAAAAAATATTATTATTGTATCCCGTTAAAAAAAGCGTCTATGAACATTTCCAAAGACACGATCACGATTAAAAAAGCAGAGTATGGACACGCCCTTTCAGACTTGTTGACGAAAAAGAAAAAGAAAAAGTGGACGGAAAAGGTTCTGAAGAAAAATAAGGCCGTTGTTATTCCAAATCGATCCGAAGAAAACCTTGAAACGTGCAATTATGCGGAAATCGTGTGGAGAAACGGGGCGTATTGGTTTTGTTATTCGGTTTCCGTGCCAAAGAAAGACATTTCTGCCTATGCTTTTAAAGCGGCAGGCGGGGATTTAGGGGAAATTCATGCGGTTACGGTGGCAACGGAAGATAAAGCCTTATTAGTGTCCGGACGTGCGATGCGCAGTCTTACTCAATTCCGTGCCAAGGCATTAGCCGATTTGAACAAGAAAATGTCTCGCTGCAAAAAAGGATCGAACCAATGGAAAAAATATCGGCAAGCAAGAATTCGCGTCCGTCAAAAAAGTAAACATCAGCTTGAACAATTGGAACACAAGACAACGAAAGAGATTGTGGCGTTTTTAGAAGAAGAACACGTCACTCATTTTGTGATTGGGAATGTGTCTGGCATCGAAAAAAACACAAAGAAACATAGCCAAAAGAAACAAAAAGCAAACAAAAGACGAAGACAACAGCTATCTTTATGGAATCAGGGGAAAATCAAACAAAAATTAATATATAAAGCAGCATTAAAAGGCATCGAAGTGGAAGAAACAGAAGAAAGCTATACGTCACAAGACTGTCCGTTTTGCGGCGGCCGGCACCATGCCAAAGGACGAAATTTCACTTGTTCTGTTCACCAAACAGAAATCCATCGTGATGTAAACGGCGCGCAAAACATTGCCCGTAAACAACACCACATGGCCGTCAAACCTCTATTATCGGTTATCTACAAGCAGCCCGTTTGGTATAAACGTTTTTTGTTAGAAGAACAGCGACAAAAAACGAAACACCGAAACGATCCACCGAAAAAAGAAAAACGTATCGCCAGTCGGATGGCGTAGTCGGCACAGACCTTGCCCTCTTGAAAGAGTGTTTTTCTCTCAAGAGTTGTTCGCCCAAGTTCCGCCTCTGCCTCTTTCGATGAAAGAATGTAAGTGGGATGTTTGCGAAAAAGAACCCCGTGGCTTCAGCCGTGGGAGTGGTCAGACAAATAGTAATATAGCAATGGAATAATTGGGAAAAAACAGGGCAAACTAGTAAAAAACGAAAAGAGGATTTCTTATGCCGAAAATTGTCTCAGTCAGCACATTTCATCCACCGTATGAACTCATGCAAGAAAAGGTGATGGACTTTGTGCACGAATTATTTCGAGAAGATTTTCAAGATATTGAACGGCTGCTGCCTGTCTTTCAAAACAGCCAAATTAAGAAGCGCCATTTATCTATGCCCCTTGAATGGTTTCGTCATAAACATAGTCTAAAGGAAAGGAACGATTTATATATTAAATTAGCGACAGATTATGGAGCAAAAGCAGTAGAGAGCTGTTTAAAAGACGATCGTTTTTTACAAAAACCAGTGTCCTTTGAAGAGATAGATGCTATTTTCTTTATCTCCAGCTCCGGTATGGCAACACCCAGCATTGAAGCAAGAATTATGAACCGGCTGCCATTTTCAGCCGATACAAAGCGGATTCCCATCTGGGGTCTTGGCTGTGCGGGAGGAGCAGCGGGTGTCAGCCGGGCATATGAATACTGTTTAGCGTTTCCGGAAGCGAAAGTGCTCGTTCTTTCAGTCGAATTATGCAGTTTAACTTTTCAACGAAATGATCGGTCCAAAAGCAATCTAATCGGAACATCCTTGTTCGCTGATGGTGTTGCTTGTGCACTCATCGCCGGTGATAGGGCGAATGTGAAGACAAAGCGGCTTACGCCATCCATTTTGCGCACGGAATCGAAATTGATGCCGGATTCGGAAAATGTAATGGGGTGGGATATGAAAGACAGCGGTCTTCATGTTATTTTTTCCCGTGATATTCCGTCGATCATTCGCAGCTGGCTCGGCGGATTTGTCGGCGGATTTTTACAAAAACAAAATCTTTCTATTGACAAAATCGAGCATTTTGTTGCCCATCCAGGTGGCAAAAAAGTGCTTGATGCATATGAAGATACGCTCCATTTAACAAAAGAGAAAACAGGACATGCTCGAGACGTCTTATCGGAGTTTGGTAATATGTCCTCACCCACTGTTTTATATGTGCTCGAACGCTTTATGCTAGATGAGGTAAGAAAAGGGGATTACGGATTAATGGCGGCACTTGGCCCAGGGTTTTGCGGGGAGCTGGTTCTTTTAGAATGGGGGAAAGAAACGTGACACTATTTACAATCGTAATGGCTATCGTTTGTCTGCAACGGCTCGTTGAACTGATTATTGCAAAACGAAATGAAAAGTGGATGCGTGAACAGGGAGCCTATGAAGTGGGTGCGGGGCATTACCCGTTAATTGTTTCTCTTCATATGGGCTTTTTTATTAGTTTAGCAGCTGAAGTGATCTTGTTGGAAAGATCAATAAGCGAATGGTGGCCAGTATGGATGTCTTTTTTCTTACTTGCGCAGGCCGGAAGAATATGGAGTCTTGCTTCTCTCGGCCGTTTTTGGAATACGAAAATCATTGTTTTACCAGGTGCGAACGTTATAAAGAAAGGACCTTACCAGTGGATCCGGCATCCGAATTATCTCATTGTTGCTGTTGAAATTCTCGTTTTGCCGCTTCTCTTTCAAGCATACTACACAGCTCTTATCTTTTCAGTGTTAAACATGATGATATTATCGATCCGGATTAAGGTAGAGGAAAAAGCGCTTATTGAAGCAACTGATTATCATAAAGTATTTAAAACGGACTGAAGACGAGATATGAGGAATAAAATAAAATGTCTGTTTCCATAATGCACTAGGTGCACTTTGGAAACAGGCATTTTCTTCTATCTTCAAATGCGGTATGATGGGAAAATCAGAGAAATAGATTGGCAGGGGAAAATATGAGAGAGACTGTTTTGGAAAAGCAACAAGTACACAGCCGTTCGAAACGGTTATGGATGGCACTGCTGCTCGGTTCATTGTCAGCATTTGGTCCGTTGTCGATTGATATGTATTTGCCGTCATTGCCGATTTTAGCGAATGATTTGCAAACGACAGCGTCGATGACCCAGCTTAGTTTGACTGCTTTTTTAATTGGCCTTGCAGCGGGTCAGCTTGTAATGGGACCGCTCAGTGATGTACAGGGCAGACGGAGGCCGCTTTTAGCAGGTCTTGCTGTATTTGCAATTGCCTCTATGTTATGTATGATTGTGCCATCAATCTGGGGCTTGATTGCGATGCGATTCGTGCAAGGTGCATCTGCTGCAGCTGGAATCGTGATCGCGCGCGCTGTTGTACGTGATATGTACGATGGGCCGGAATTGACAAAGTTTTTTGCGCTTTTAATGCTAATTAATGGTGTTGCGCCGATTGCCGCCCCTGTTGTTGGTGGACAACTATTGGAATTTGTTTCCTGGCAGGGCATCTTCGGTGTACTTGCGGTTATAGGTATCATGATGGTCATGGCTGTTTTTTTTGGGATGCCGGAAACGCTTCGGGAAGACCGGAAATCGACGGGCGGATTAAAAAATACACTCATGACATTTAAAACATTACTCATTGATAAAGTGTTTATGGGTTACTGTCTGGCTCAAGGGTTTGTCATGGGTGGAATGTTCGCGTACATTTCAGGTTCACCTTTTGTTCTGCAAGATTATTTTGGACTGACACCACAAGAGTTCAGTTTATGTTTTGCCGCAAATGGGGTCGGAATTATTATCGCGTCGCAAGTAACCGGGCGCCTTGCAGGGAAAGTGAACGAATCTAAATTGCTCGTGGCTGGTTTATCGATGGCGCTTGGCGGAAGCAGTATGATGTTTTTAATGCTCCTTGTTAACGCTCATTTAATCGCTGTACTCATCCCGTTATTTTTCGCTGTGGCAAGTGTCGGCGTTGTAGCGACAGCATGCTTTTCTCTTGCGATGCAAGGGAAAGAAAAGACGGCTGGTGCAGCATCTGCGCTGCTCGGTTTAATGCCGTATATTTTTGGGGCAACAGTTGCGCCGCTTGCTGGAATTGCTGGCAGTGGCACACCGCTTCCAATGGGAATGATTATGGTATCGTGTCATCTGGCAGCTGTTGCATCATACTTTTTACTGTGCCGGCGAAGAACTTGAGATCGAGTGTTTACAATAAGAGGGGCTGTATTATAAGCCCCTTTTCTAATGGGAATAATCAATTGACTTTTAGGAATAGCTCCTTGTTCGGAGGAGAATCAGTCTCCTCCGCCACCGCCGCCATCTCCACCTCCACTGTCCCCTCCACTACTGCTATCTCCAAAGAAACCGCCTCCGCTGTCCGAGGAAGAAGAACTGCTGCCCCGCGGTACGCTCCATTTCCATGTTTCTGAAACGTAACGAACAGGCTCTTCGTCTGATAGGATTAAAAACGTAAGCGGCGCAACAGTTGCGAGTTCCGTATCCAGTATTTTATGCGATACCGGTTTTTTTGCCCGCAGAAGCAGTGACCGTACTGTCCATTTTTCGATGTAGCTGTCCGGCATATTCCGTTGTTTCCGGAACTTCCTAATGTCTGCTTTCACAAAAGCAGCCTCGCTTGATAACAAGAAGCGTGGTGTTAAGAAATACAGGGCGGCACTGAGCAATGTAAACAATACGAGCCACAATGCTGCATCGACATCGTACAGCATAGCAGCCCCAAGGATTGAACATGTAAAGAAAACAGGTGCGGGCCAGCGTTTTTTGGGCTTTCGCCAGATGGTGATCATGAGTACAAATCCGATAGTTCCATAGACAGTCATCGTAGACATTTCCAATGAATCAATCATATACGTGTATAACATTAACCCGAATACAGCCAGCAGTATCCATCCTTTTAAAAACCGCGGCAGCCGATCACTCATAACGCCGTCTTCTTTCATCTCATCAATGACATTATTCACCCATTCTTGTTCGCGCTGTTTAAATGTCTGCACTTTTTTCTGGTAATTGTGAAGAGCAGTATTTCGCGTTTTTTCATTTTTTGTTGCACCGGCTAAATCATGGACGGTGAAGGTGTTGCGTCTTTTAAAAAGAATCATAACCAGCTTCTTTTCACAGTCAGACAATCGCCTTCGATCTCCGGTCAATGTGAAATGCAACGTATTGTCCGGGGAATTTGGATCTTTATAAAAACGGCTGTGCGTCCGGCTTACCTGCACAGATGCGATTCCTTTTTCAACAAGTGAATAAAGTCCGGCTAAAAAGGCATAATGATCCGTATTCCCGGCTCGATCAATCATATACAAATAAAGAGGATCATGGTAGATCAGCGACGATGAATCGCCGCGTCCTCTGTAAAATTTTACGAATATGACGCCGATTAATCCCGTGAAAACAGCTACGGATAATACCATCAGTAGTATCTCGAGGGTGTCTTTTTGCTCTTCCTTTTCAGAAAAGGATTGGGCGAGTGTATTTTCCGCATCGACCGCTTCCATGATTGTCATCGGTTCGGCCCTTTTTGTTTGTCCGGTCATTACGGATGAAGGAAACAAAACACGAACTTCGGTCAGCGAATAAAGCACGGAAGCGGGCGTTGTAAAACGGACCACTTCTGATCCTTTTTCATCTACCATTCCGAGCCGATCGTGAAAAAAGGCATAATATTGAGAGGATTTTATTTGTTCAGGAAAGACGATATCAATCGTGACATTATTCAATGTTTCATCGTGATTCTCGTCTGTTCCGAAAAAAGGAATAGTGAGATCGCTGTATGTATCGTACGAGTGGACGGCGTTTTTAAGTTCATAAATGTAAAATACTGATTTTGTTGTGTTTGCTGCGGGAAGGGATGCGTAAAATGTGTTGTCTTCCTGTTCTACAGGCAAAGCGCGCAAATCATTTTGACTAACAAAGCCGGGCTTTGCACTCGTATTCATTAATTCATATGCTTCAAAATATTTCACACCGTCATGAACCGCTTTATGAATGGAGCGCCTCACCCGACCGTATTCTCCATTAAATGTATATTGGAAAATTTCATTTATCAGTACGTCTCCATCCGGTTGAATCCAGGCTCGAATGTTTACTTCATCCATAGAATAGGACCTGGCGTGAACCGAGGGTGCAAATAAAAAGAGAAAAAGAACGAAAAGTGCGAGTTGTTTTTTCAATAGAAGCCGCCTCCTTATACAAGATGTTACGGTTGTTTAAAAAGAAAAGATTCATAGAGTAGGAAAGATAATGAAAAAGACCCGCTGCTTATCGAATGGCAGCGAGTCTTTCGTACACTTGTGATAGCGTATAAATTCCTAGTTTTTGTAGTTTGTCAATATAAACAGCCCATAAAGCGGCCGTCAGTCGGGCATCACCGAGGGCATGATGGCGCCCGGTAACAGCAATTTGATTATGTGTGCAGCAGTCTTCTAGCCGAACGCATCGGTTATCTGGTTCGGCAATACGGTACATAAATGACGTATCGATGAGCCGGTGAGAAAAAGAGGTGCGAAAGTATTTTCGGCTTGCGTGCTGCATAAACGCTTTTTCATGGCTTGCATGATGGGCAACGAGCGGAGATGCTCCGCTAAATTTAAAAAAATGTTCGAGCGCAATAGCGGGCTGGGGTGCCTTTTTTAATTCGTCTTCATCAAGGCCGGTCAGCTCTTTAATAGAAGGAGGAAGAATCTTTTCATAACGAACAGGTGTATAATATTCGTCTTCTACTTTGCAACCGGTCACTTTCACGGCACCGATGGACAAGATCTGATCCCCTTTATCAGGGTGAAAGCCAGTTGTCTCCAAATCAAAGATAATCACTTGCAATTCATCAAGCGGAATCGATGTTGTCTGCTTCGTTCGCAAATCTCGCTGTAAGCGTCGCATAAACGCCATATCCTGTCGGCCACCCTGTAAACCAGTAAATCGGTTGCCGCCTAAATTTTTCATAAAATCGTTAAAGCCCATGATTGATCATCCTTTTTCTACAAGTCGCTGTACGTAATGATGAAGTGCCTCTGCTGTTTTTAAAATGTGGCGTAGTTCTTTTTTTCGCACCGGTCCGAGCAGATCAATCTGAATGTAATGAGAGCTATCATAATCGGGTGCCTTTTTGAGAGCACGAAGCCGAAAGTCCAATAGCATCCGGTATGCCTCTTCATATTCATCCATTCGGCCTGCATGTGCGGGAATTTGTTTTAATGCTTTTATTCTCATCAATGTGGAGGAAGATTCAATGCCCTCTTTGACGGCTAGCACACGGATTGCATTGACATACGGAAAAAAGGCTGCCTGTTTTAAATTGAGTGCACCTGTATGTCGGCCATTTTGTTCAGTGAAAATCTGTCCGAATAGCCCAACCGATTTTTTCATATATTGAATGTTTTCGAAAAAACGTTTCGATAAATGCCGATCACCTTTCAATAATGCCGATATTTCTTTTTTTAATGAAGAAATATAAGTTTTCTCTCCGTAAAGCGCACGCGCATCGCATATCATATGAAGCGAGCGCATTGTATCAAGTGTTTCTTCTTTGATCCACGAATGAATCTGTGTATCCCATCCTTCAATCGATCGGCACCACATCGGGTTCGAACTCATCACTTTGCCTTCGCAATACGGATAGCCTGCCTCGTATAAGCCATCTGAAAATGTTTGGCCGAGAGTTAAAAAATAATGAGCTATATCCTCTGTATAAAGCTCATAGATGATGCCGTGATCTTGATCGCTAAGTGTTCCTTGTTCACACCGACCAGCACTGCCGAGTAAAAACAATGTGAATAGGCAAGGCGGAGCTCCGTATGTTTCTTTGTGTGTTTGCAAGGCTGTTAAAAACACCTTCATCATAATCGCATCGTGAAATGCATTTAGCCGCTGTGTTGAATGAAGGTATTGCTCCATACTTGAGTCTTTTGCAAGGCGGATGTCTGCGTATGTTTCAGCACGCATCGTCATACCTAAACACATCCTTTTTAACTAATAATACGCAAAGCGAGGCCGCTTTGCGCATGAATTATATTATTTTTCTCCAGATATGGCTTGGTTTGTATGATCAGTGAACACTTCTGGATAGCCGTAGCTGCCGTGTTCGCTTATATCAAGGCCCATAATTTCCTCCTCTTCTGAAACGCGAAGTCCGCCAAGTGCTTTTTTGATGATGAAAAGAAGAATGAATGATGCCGCAAAAGCGAAAGCGCCACTGACGAGTACACCCATTGCCTGTACGCCGAGCTGTGTGAAACCGCCGCCGTAGAAAAGACCAGGTTGACCGACAGTTGCAAGTTCAGGTGTGGCGAAGAGACCAGTTGATAACGTACCCCAAATACCTGGAACACCATGAACAGAAAGGGCAAAAATTGGATCATCGATGCCCAATTTTTCAATTAAACGTGCACTGTAGAATACGAGTATACCAGCGATTAAACCGATGACAACCGCTGCCCACGTATCCACGAATGCACAAGAGGCGGTAATCGCAACAAGTCCAGCTAGTGCACCGTTTAAAATCGTTGGAATATCAGACTTGCCTAGAACAATCCATGAAATAATTAAGGCTGAAACAGCAGCGGCACCAGCAGCAAGATTCGTGTTCAGTGCAACGTATCCGAAGAAACCACCATCGACTGACAACGTGCTTCCTGCGTTAAAACCGAACCAGCCAAACCAAAGAATAAGAACGCCAAGTGATGTGAAAACCTGATTATGACCATGAATGGCATTAGCAGAACCATCTTTATTAAAACGGCCAATACGTGGTTTAAGCAAAATGGTTGCAGCAAGTGCGGCCATCGCCCCTGTTAAATGAACGACAGTCGAGCCGGCAAAATCTTGTTTACCATGCTCAGCCAACCAACCGCCGCCCCAGATCCAGTGAGCGATAACTGGATAAACGAGTGCTGAGAATAAAATGGTGAAGAGGACGTATACAGAGAGCTTTGCACGTTCCGCAAAACCGCCAAGTGCAATAGTGACTGCGATTCCTGCAAATGCCATCTGGAATAGGAAGAAGACGGAGGATGATAAATTCATATTTTCAAGTTCATAACCGGAATAAAAGAAGTTCGATAATCCGATGAAAAAGTTGGCGTTATCCCCGAAGATGAAAGCAAATCCGACAGCCCAGAAAACGAGGCAGGCAAGCCCAAATGTAAAAACAGTTTTGCCGGCGATGTGTCCGGCATTTTTCATGCGTGTTGACCCTGCCTCCAGCATAATAAACCCGGCAGCCATAAAAACAACTAAAATGGCACTTAACATAACCCACATACTATTCATTAAATACAACATATCATCCATCTTCAACAACTCCTTTGATTGTTATTTATAATAACTTTATAATGTTATGTTTTATAACATATATTTATGATATGTGGTAAGTAAAGATTAGTCAATCATTTTCTGAATATTTTTTAATTTAATGTTATGAAACCTAACATAAAAAACAGAACTGTTAAAAGTGTTTTAAATAAAGACAGATTTTCTGAAAAGTTTATTGTATGATTTGTCAAATGAAAACGTAAGTATAGAGGAGATAAAAAAACGCTTCCAGTCCTATTCTTATATGGTACACTTGGAATTAAATTGGAAATCGACGAACGTGTACTTTGTTCATTATTGTGAAAATAGAAAAGGAACGATACTGGCCGCCTATTTTAGTATGAGCCGGCAGAAAGGGGTTTCAGGAATGAGCTGGTTTGGGGAAAGCTATGGGGAGTATGACTTCAATATGTTTTCAGCAAGTCATTTTACTGTACTGGCCATTTTAATGATGCTTGTCGGTTGTCTATATATTTTTAAAGAACAGCTGAAGTCATCACAATGGAAAAAAGCTGAAATAGGAACAGCTGTTTTCTTGTTATTGCTTGAAACGGTGTATCACGTCTGGATGGTCGTGAATGGCAACTGGCAGCTCAGCCATGCCATCCCACTGGAACTGTGCAGCATTAGCTTGTTCCTAGCTGTTATTTTGTTAATTAGTGAAAAGAAACTAGTGTATGAAATTTTGCTGTTTACAGGATTGCTTGGTGCATCGCAGGCGCTTTTTACGCCGTATTTACATTTTGATTTTCCGCATTTTCGCTTTTTTCATTTCTTTATAACGCACCTGCTTATTTTCTGTATTCCGCTTTATTTTACGTGGGTAAAGGGATACAGACCGTCCATTTATTCCGTTGGTAAAACGATGCTGTTTTTAAATATATTGATGCCGTTTGTGATGATCGTGAACTGGCTCACAGGCGGCAATTATTTGTACTTAAGCCATAAACCTGAAAGCGCAAGCCTGCTTGATCTGCTCGGCCCCTATCCGTGGTATATCGTCTCATTAGAGCTGCTCGCGTTCAGTTTAAGTATCATGATCTGGCTGTTGTTACGGAAAAGAGAAAGAAATTTGCCGGTGGAGAAACCGTTCCGCCGCCGTGCTTGAAAAAGCGGGGTATATTTACCCCGCTTTTTTGTATGTTCTTTGCTTTTGCTGCATTAAAAAACAAAAGACGCCGAGCAGGACGAGAAAACCGCCAGCGATTTGCCAGCCAATGAGATGTTCGCCAAGCAAGAGAACAGCCAGCAGTGTTGCACCTACGGGTTCCCCAAGTATGCTCATCGAAATGGTTGTCGCATTAACGTAATTTAAGAGCCAGTTATTAATGACATGAGCCACTGTCGGGACGATAGCGAGCAATAGAAAAATGCCCCATTCCTGCGTGTCGTAGCCGCCAAAAGCAACATCTGTCCCAAGGTTATACACAATTAAGAAAATCGATGCAAAGGCAAATACGCAAAAACTATAAATCCAGTGCGATATTTTTCGGACGATGCTTTGGCCGATTAATAAGTAGCCAACAACCGCAATGACACTTAAAAAGGATAAAATATCTCCTAAAATCGCTTCACTGCTTAAGCCGAAATCGCCCCATCCGATCATAACAGCACCGATGATGGCGATGCCCATCGTTATGAAGGCAGCAGCTGTTGTGCGTTCCTTAAACAGAAAAAAGCCTCCGATAAGAGATATAATCGGCTGCAGGGTCAAAATGATAGTCGAACTTGCGACCGTTGTCAGCTTCAGAGAACCGAACCAAAGAACAAAATGTAAAGCGAGAAAGAGGCCGGAGAAACATAATAAAAGCCAGTCTTTTTTTGTGATTTTTCGAAAGTCCGCACGCTTTGTCCAGACGATTGGTACTAAAAACAAACTCGCCAGACACATGCGGTACATACTCAAAACAGAAGCGGGTGCGTCTGACCATTTGACGAATATTGCTGAAAACGATATCGCAATAATCGCAATTGTAAGTGGTAGTATGATGGAACGCTGCATGTGTTTCCCTTCTTTCTTTTCATGCTAAAACAACCTAATCAATTATGAGTGCTTCTTGACAAAATTGCTACTAAAAATAATGATAAAAGAGACTTATTGACGGAAAGAAGGCTTTCATTTGAACATATACATACTCGTCGGAATCGGCGGCATGATTGGAGCAGTTTTGCGGTATAGCGTCAGCATATTCACTGCTTTATGGTGGAGCGGCTCATTCCCGGTTGCGACGCTTTTAGCTAATTACATAGGCTGTTTTTCATTGTCATTTCTCGCGTTCAAATTAAGCAATGTGGTGTCACCGGATGTGCAAAAAGCGGTCACCACCGGTGTGATTGGTTCTTTTACAACGTTTTCTGCATTTAGTGTCGAAACGATTGAGTTGTTTGAATCCGGTAAACTAGTTGAAGGAGGGCTGTATCTTTGTTTGAGTATTATAGGCGGGCTCGTTTTTGTGCGGCTTGGTGACAGAAAGGGGCGCCTTGTATGATTTTCGTTGCGATAGGCGGTTTTTTCGGGGCAATCGCGCGTTTTTGGGTTGGACATCGTTTAAATAAAGAATCATTTCCGTATGGAACGCTGTTTGTGAATGTCGGTGGTGCCTTTTTGCTCGGTCAGCTAATTGGACAAGGGATAGAAGGGAACAGGCTGCTTCTATGTGGAACAGGCTTTCTCGGTGCGTTTACGACGTTTTCAACGTGGATGTTGGAAGCAAGTAAAATGGAAATGAAAAAAGCAGTTTTTTATATTATCCTAACATGCGCCGCTGGATTCTTCGGTTCCTGGGTCAGTCTGTAAGCTGTCATTAAGGAAAGAGAAACGTATGCTGTGCTATACTTTCTAAGTAAAGTAAACGATAGAAAGGATGCAGGGAAATGCAAATGGTTACGTTAAATAACGGAGTGAAAATGCCGCAGCTTGGATACGGCGTATACAAGGTGGAAGATGAGGAAGCGACGCCGGCGGTTTTAAAAGCGATTGAAGCGGGTTACCGTTCAATCGATACGGCAGCCTTTTATAAAAATGAACGCGGTGTGGGCAAAGCGATCCGGGAATGCGGTGTACCGCGTGAAGAGTTATTCATTACAACAAAAGTATGGAATAGCGATCATGGGTATGAGAATACGCTGAAAGCTTTTGATGAAAGCATGGAGAAGCTTGGTCTTGATTATCTTGATTTGTATTTGATTCACTGGCCGATGCCAACTGAAGATACCTATGTAGATACGTACAAAGCGCTTGAAAAACTGTATGCAGACGGGCGTGTAAAAGCAATCGGCGTATGTAATTTTAATATTGATCATTTGCAGCGTTTATTGAATGAATGCGAAGTGAAGCCCGTTTTGAATCAGATCGAATGCCATCCGCATCTTGTTCAAAAAGAATTGAAAGCATTCTGCCGAGAGAATGATATATATGTAGAATCATGGGGTCCGCTTATGCGGGGCGGCGTTGTTTTGGAAAATGAAGCCGTGCAGTCGATTGCAAAAAAACATGGCAAAACACCCGCACAAGTTATTTTGCGCTGGCATTTGCAAAACGACTCCATCGTCATTCCAAAATCGGTGACACCATCCCGCATTGAAGAAAACATTGATGTCTTCGATTTTGAATTGGCGCAAGAGGATATGGATCAAATTACAGCCCTTGACCGCAGTGAACGAACAGGCCCAGTGCCAGCTGAATTTAAAGGTAAATAAAGAAGGCTGCCGGAATTTTTTTCGGCAGCTTTTTTCATGATTGAAAAGCCGCTATCGTTCGCACCGGTTGGAATTTAGTAACACTTGGGTGATCTAACTAAGCTTATTAAAACGTTCTCGCGTTCACACACTGTTTCGTTCGATTAATTTATGTGCTATTTCACGATGTGAAACAGTATCCTCTGAAATGGCCAGCTGAAAAGCGATTGTTCCGAGCTGTTCCAGGGGAAGTTCGATCGTCGTAATGCCGAGCGGAGCAGCGATAGCATGATTGTCAAATCCGATGACGGCTACATCTTCCGGCACATTAAAGCCTAATCGCTTACACTCTAGTATAAATCCTGCCGCAACCAAATCATTTGTGATCAGCATGGCAGAAGGGCGTTCATCGAGTGCAGCCCATTCACCAGCGACACGTTTGCCATCTTCAATCGTCAACGCTTGATCAAAAATCCACTTATCTTGCACATGCCCGAATATTTCTTCATACGCTTTTTTACGAGCTTGACTGCTTTTTCCATTTATTCGGAAGACGGTGTAGCCAATTTTTGAATGCCCTCTTTCAATAAAAAAAGAAATAGCTTCTTTGAACGCTTCATATTGATTCACAAAAACAGATGACATCTGTTCACTGGAACCAGCTTCGCATAAGACGATATTTCCATAGGCGCTGTAGTCTTCTACTCGTTCAATCGGACACTCCCGCGATATTATGATAATCCCATCTACCTGCTTTAATTTCAGCATGTTAAGTGCACTAAGTTCTTGAGCAATGCCATAATTCGTCTGCACAATCATTAATTTAAAGCCACTTTTTTCAGCAGCGGATGCTATGCCATTTAAAATGGTTCCGAAGTAAGGATGGCTTATAAATGGCAAAATGATGCCGATTGTCTCCGTTTTTCCACGTGATAAATGAACGGCATTAATATTTTTTTCGTAGTGAAGCTGTTCGGCAGCGTTGAGTACTGCCAGTCTTTTTTCTTCACTTACATAAGGGTGGTTATTCAAGACGCGCGAAACTGTAGCAGGTGACACCCCGGCGATCCGGGCAATATCGTGAATATTTCCCATTGTCATCCCTCTTTTTAAAAAATGATGTTAAACAAACCCTATTGCTGATTAAACGATTTTTGGCACATTTCATCCGAAACCGCGATTTCTTCAAGCTAGAGCTAAAATAAGCCCAAAATCAACGATGTTCCATAACAGATCCTTAAAAAAGTACTTGCTCTGAAATGCGTTTCATACTTTATAGTTTAAAAAACAAAAGAGGGAGTGGCAAATATGTTGGGGGTTTTTATGTTGTTAGTACTTAGCATAGTTGAAGTGGTGGCAGCCAGTGCTGCATTGACAGCGGGCGGAGAAGAAGTTAAGATACAGCAGTTTGAGGAATTTTTTGAAAGGGAACAAAAATCATAATGATGACCGATCGGCTGAGTGCAACTATTTTTAAAGATTACTTGCAAAATACAATATTTTCGCATATAATTAGTAATTATAAAATTAATAATTAGTAGGAGGGGCCAATGAACGATTATGATTCCTCAAAATATCGGACACCGGATGGCTATACAGCAGATATTGCCGTTTTCACGATTCTGTCCGAAAAAAAAGAAGAAAAAGCACCGCCGAATATGACGCTTCATATGATGCTCATTCAACGTGCCGAAATAGACAGTGAGGGCCGTCCGAATTTCGAAGGAGGCAAATGGGCGATTCCAGGCGGCTTTATTCAGCCGGACGAAACGGGCATCCAAGCTGCTGCACGGGAGTTAGTGGAGGAAACGGGAGTTGAAGGGCTTCACATTCGTCATTTTGGTGTTTATGATACACCGGGTCGTGATCCGCGCGGCTGGATTATTTCGAATGCATTTTATGCCATTGTACCGGAATCAGCACTTGCCAGCCGGCGTGCCGCTGATGATGCGGCGGACGTCCGATTATTCAGCATCGAAGACGTATTAAAACTGGATTTAGCGTTTGATCATCGTGATATTATTACAGATGCACTGGCGATGATCCGTTCAGAAATGATCCAAACAACGGCAGCGAAGAACTTTTTGCCGAAAGAGTTTACACTATCTGAATTGCAGCGGGTGCTATTGACAGTAACAAAGGATCCGAAAATTTCTTCTGATCCGGTCTTTTTCGCGAGAGCACCGAAACTGCCATTTATTGAGTTAGTATTGGATGAATCGGGACAGCCGAAAAAAACGACACGTCATTCATACCGGCCGTCACGTCTTTACACATTTAATGAAATAGAGATGATTGAATCCATTTATGGGTAAAAAGGAAGGGATGGGTTTCAAATGAAACGAGCACTTCTCAATATTGATTACACCTATGATTTTGTTGCCCCAGACGGGAAATTGACATGCGGGGAAAAAGGCCAAGCATTGGAAGGTGAAATTGTCCGGCTGACGGAACAGTTTATCGGAAATGGGGATTACGTTGTCTTTGCGGTAGATGTTCATGAGGAAAATGATCCGTATCATCCAGAAACAACGTTATTTCCCCCGCATAATATTCGCGGTACAACAGGACGCAGTCTGTACGGAAAGCTGAAAGATGTGTATGAGAAAAATCAAGACCGTGACAACGTGTATTATGTGGATAAAACGCGCTACTCTGCTTTTGCGGGTACTGATCTTGATATGAAGCTGCGCGCCCGAGGAATTACGGAAGTGCATCTTGTTGGAGTTTGCACAGACATTTGCATCTTGCATACAGCCGTTGACGCGTATAACAAAGGATACGAAATTGTCATACATGAAAAGGCCGTTGCTTCATTTAACGAAGCGGGTCACGCATGGGCACTAGGCCACTTTACAAATACGCTCGGAGCGAAAAAGGGGGAAGAATAAATGAAGACGTACATTGATGATAGTTTTATGCTGCATACAGATTTATATCAAATTAATATGGCAGAAACGTACTGGCGTGACGGTACATATAATCGCAATTCCGTATTCGATATTTATTTTCGGAAACTGCCTTTCGGTAATGGATACGGGGTGTTTGCCGGCCTTGAACGAGTTGTATCGTTCATTGAGCAATTTGGTTTTACAGAAAGTGATATTGAATATTTGCGTTCGGCAGGTTATCAGGAAGACTTTCTTGAGTTTTTAGAAAATATGACATTCACAGGTACGATTCGATCCATGCGGGAAGGAGAAATTGTATTCGGCAATGAACCGATGATGCGCATTGAAGCGCCGCTTGCGCAGGCACAGTTGCTTGAAACGCTTCTTTTGAATGTTATTAATTATCAAACGCTTATTGCGACAAAAGCATCTCGGATGATGCAAGTAATCGGGAACGGAATCGCAAGTGAATTCGGGACAAGGAGAGCACATGAAACAGAAGCTGCGGTTTGGGGGGCTCGGGCGGCGTATATCACGGGTTTTGCAGGAACAAGTAATGTTCGTGCGGGTAAATTATTTGGAATTCCGGTATCGGGAACACATGCTCATGCAATGGTGCAGGCGTATCAGGATGAATATGTGGCCTTTACAAAATATGCGGAAACACACCGCGATTGTGTGTTCCTTGTGGATACGTATGATACACTGCGCTCTGGTGTACCAAATGCCATCCGCGTAGCAGAAGAATTTGGTCAAAAAATTAATTTTAAAGGTATCCGACTTGACAGCGGCGATCTTGCCTATTTATCAAAAAAAGCGCGGAAAATGTTAGATGAAGCGGGATTTCCAGATGCGCAAATTATGGCCTCCAACGATCTTGATGAAGAAACGATTATGAGTTTAAACGCCCAAGGAGCAAAAATTGACGGTTGGGGAATTGGGACGAAGCTCATTACTGCATTTGATCAGCCAGCGCTTGGAGCTGTATTTAAACTTGTTTCAATTGAAAATGAGCAAGGTGAAATGGTCGATACGATTAAAATTTCCGGTAATCCAGAAAAAGTGACGACACCAGGCAAAAAGAATGTCTACCGTATCATTAATAATGCGAGCGGCCGGGCGGAAGGCGATTATATTGCGTTAGAAAACGAAGATCCGCAAAAGGAAGAAAAGTTGAAAATGTTTCATCCGCTTCACACGTATATTAGCAAATTTGTAACGAATTTTACGGCGCGCAATTTACATGAAGATATTTTTCTAAACGGAAAACGAGTATATGAGCTGCCTTCGCTTGAAGATATTCGTCAGCACGTTAAAAAGGGTCTGGAAGTTTTTTGGGATGAATACAAGCGTCCGGTTAATCCAGAGCAGTATCCGGTTGATTTAAGTCCAGCATGCTGGGATCATAAAATGCGCAAAATTGAAGAAATGCTGCCGCAGTCCGAAAGATAGGAAGAAGCTGTCTGAAGTTAATTACTGACTTCAGACAGCTTCTTCTATTTTTGAGAAGAGAGCTTTTTTGTACTCTTTTAGGATGTTACTAGATAATCATCAAGCCTGATAATAAATCAAATCATCTGTGCCAATAGACACAGCTTAGAGATTAGACAGAATGACAGGGTATTTAGGCATTTTGTCGAATATAGGCTATAGGATAAAAGAATGGAGGATACATATGGCGATTATTGAGCTGAATGGGCTGACAAAATATTATGGGAAAAACCGCGGAATTGAAGATGTCACATTTTCAGTGGAGGAAGGGGAGATTTTCGGTTTTATCGGACCGAATGGTGCAGGTAAGAGTACAGCGATCCGGATGCTGCTTAATTTCATTTACCCGACAAAAGGAAATGCGGTCATTATGGGACGTGATGTGGTAAAAGACTCACGGAAAATACGGAAGTTCACCGGTTACTTGCCATCTGAAGTGCATTATTATGAAGACATGAAAGTGAAAGAGTTATTTGTGTATTGCAGTGGATTTTATAAAAAAGACTATGCCAGGAACGCATCGTATTTGGCTGATCGGCTGGAGCTTGACACAAGTCGGAAAATTGAAGATTTGTCATTCGGCAATCGAAAAAAAGTTGGCATTATTCAAGCGATGCTGCACGAGCCGAGGGTGCTTATTTTAGATGAACCAACATCGGGTCTTGATCCACTTATGCAAAATGTTTTTTTTGATTTGCTTCGGGAAGCAAAAGACAAGGGGGCGACGATATTCTTTTCTTCTCACTATTTAAGCGAAGTGCAGAAACTATGTGACCGTGTCGCCATTATAAAAGAAGGGCGCCTCATTAAAGTTGAAAATATGGAAGACATACGTAAAAATCAATTTAAAAATGTCTCTCTGCATTTTCGTGATGCAAACAAAGCAAATGTGAACATCGAAGGAATGCTGCAGAAAGAACGCACCCCGAATGGCATTCGTTTTTTATACAGTGGATCAAGCCGGGTTCTGCTCGATCAATTAAAAACGGTGCCATTTGATGACATTCTCATTGAAGAACCTTCGCTTGAAGAAGTGTTTATTCATTATTATGAGAAAGGCGGTGTGGAATCGTGATTTACAAGCGTGAAGTAAGGCAAGCACAGAAAGCATTATGGATCTGGATCATTGCACTCGGTGGCATGTCATTTTTAATGATGAGTGTGTATCCGCAGTTTGCGGCCAATAAAGAACAGCTGGACGATTTGATGAAACTATACCCGGAAGCGATGTTAAAAGCATTTAATATAGAATCGCTTGGCTTTGATACACCACTTGGATTTTATGCGATTGAAGGATATCTATTTGTCACGTTGTTCGGCAGCATTTACGCAACGATGATGGCGGGGAGCATGATCGTAAAAGAAGAGAGCGAGAAAACAGTTGAGTTTTTGCTTTCAAAACCGGTTAGCAGAGGACAGGTTGTAGCGGAAAAAGCACTCGCTGTTTTCACAAATTTACTTTTGTTCAATGCTGTCTTGTCTGTAATCAATTATGCCGGGTTCCGCTATGCGGGAGACGAAACAATAGATATGAAGATCTTTTTTATGATCTCGTTTGCACCATTTTTGCTTCATTTGACGTTTGCGGCACTTGCGTTTGCCCTCTCAGCAATCATGCGAAAAAGCCGAGCAGTCACATCAATTTCACTGTCGATTGTGCTTCTCTCATACTTTTTCGATATCATACAGAGTATTGCAGAAAAGTTCGAGCTGCTGAAATATGTGACACCATTTGAATACGTGGATTCGGCTTACATTATCGAGCACGCGGCTATACAGCCGCTGTATGCTAGTCTTATGGTTTGCATTATCGTTATATGCGTCTTGATTGCCTATGTCATTTATAAACGAAAAGATTTATCGGTTTGAAGACGGTTATAGGCTTCGTCATCACAAATGATAAACAATCGCGCGTCGTTTGGAATAGATTCATCGAGCTTAGACATCAAAGATAAGTCTTGGTGATTCGCAACGAGAAGAATGCCTTTTTCAGCGAGTGCCTTTTTTGCATCACGGTATGTCGTCCAATCTGGCTGTTTCGGAATATGATACAAATCATGTCCGTCGTTGCTTGTCAGCTGACGAATAATTTCGCTCGAACCATTAAATAGTATGGAGCGTGCAGCGAGATGGGCTGCTGTATCATTCGGTGTAATAAATTCTTCAACATTGGCATGAGTAAAGGCGCTAATATGTTTAGAGTCAGCTACCTCGCAGATCGTATATATGTTTTGACCGTGTTTTTTCGCTGTTGCTTCCACACTTGAAGCAATGAGCAGTGTTAACCCATCGGCAGTTGATGAGTTAGGTGCGTCATCTGGAGAAAAAATCATCACCGATTTTGCTTTTAATAAATTGGCCTGTATAAATGTTGGCTCCGCTGCCGGTGGGCCTTTCACGAAATCAACACGTTCATGTAGAAAAGGAATTTTTTCAGTCGTTTCATCAATAATGACAGCCTGAACATCAGGGAAGGATTCAAGCAATTCGTTTAACGCAATTTTCGCCCGGTTCGTCCAGTTAATAAGTAAAATATGATTTTCACGTGTAATGTGCAATCGTCCTTCCTCCTTCATCCGTTTTCGGACACTTAATGTGTCAATAATTTTTCCAATCAACACTGTCATCAAGCCAATGCCAATAACGTATAAAAACATCGCAAAGAGTTTGCCAGAGAGTGTAGCAGGCGAGACATCTCCATAGCCAACTGTTACGACTGTTGTCATTGTCCACCATAACCCTTCAAATGGTGAGCTAAATGTTTCCGGTTCGATATAATACATGAAAAAACTACTGAACAAAATGAGCGTAAATGTAGCAAAAAATAAGGTCCAGCTGCTCATATGAATGGCTTTGAAAAATACTTTGCGGAAGAAAATCATAAAGTCTTCACCTCCAAATGTTTCATATGAAACAATTTTTCGCAATATTCAATCTTTTGTTAGACAAACTTCATCAATTCAATCTAATTTATTAGCTTGATTTCTGCAAAGAATAGCGAATATCCTTTATTCCTGTCGTGCGAATTAGTTTACTTTTGTCTGAATATTATGTATTTTTATGATAAGGACAATATGAAACAGGGGGGAAATTGACATGCTGTTTCAAAAAGGGAAACTGAAAGTTCGCGCGTTGGAAGAAAAGGATCAGGATCTGCTGGTGAAATGGTTGTCTGACCCAATCGTCTTGGAATTTTATGAAGGGCGTGACAACTCGTTTGATTTAGAAAAAGTGAAAGCGCATTTTTATAACGATGAACAAGATATCACTCGTTGTATTATCGAATTTGATGGTGATGAAATTGGCTATGCGCAGTATTATCCGCTATGTAAACAAAAAAGAGAACTATATGGCTATGCAGATGACGAATCTGTTATATACGGAACCGATCAATTAATCGGAGAAGTCAACCATTGGAATAAAGGGATCGGAAAAGTGCTTGTCAAAGCGATCGTTGAATATTTAGCAAAAGAAGAGCAAGCACAAAAAATTGTCATGAATCCGCAGTCGTGGAATGAGCGAGCGATTCGTTGTTATGAAAAGTGCGGATTTAAAAAAGTGAAGCTTCTTCCTGAACATACATTGCATGAAGGAAAGAAAGATGACTGCTGGCTGGTTGAGTACACAAATTAAAAAAAGACTGAAAAGCGATGTGTTTTTTCGGTCTTTTAGGTCTTAAGTTTGGTCTTTTTTCACTGCCTTTTCAAGTCGTTTACAATGGTGAACGGAAGTGCTGAGACGAGTGAGGTAGGTTGTAATGCTCCGAGCTCACTCGCCAGTCAGTAAAAAAGCAACGATGGCTGACATGAGAAATTCCCAGACCATCTTTGCTCCAAGAGAAGGAGTTACGCTTCTATTTGTCGTCATGCTTACGAGAATGGTACGTTGAATAGGTGTAAAAAAGAAGATAAATCAAAAAGATGGTGTTGAACACAGCCAATAGGGAAAACAGCGAGTCAATATGACGCGCTGCTTTTTCTATTGACAGATGAAATAAGACATGATATTATTATCTTGAATTAAAGATTATTTAAATTGAGATAAAGAACTGGAAGTGATAGAAAATGAATGCTAGATTAAAGGCGTTAGTCGTGTTAATGCGTGCCTCACAGTCGGTTCAGGATGTATTGCGAAAAGATATTAAAGCGTATGGGTTAAATACAACAGAATTTGCGGTACTTGAACTTTTATACCATAAAGGCGATCAGCCCATTCAGCATATCGGCAAAAAGATATTGCTTTCAAGCGGCAGTATTACGTATGTCGTCGACAAACTGGAACAAAAGGGGCTGATTGTTCGGAAAGATTGCCCGAAAGATCGCCGTGTCACCTATGCCGTAATTACTCATTCAGGAAAAAAGTTTATAGATGAAGTATTTCCTGAGCACGTAAAAACTGTTGATTCAATTTTTGAAGAGTTGTCAGAAGAAGAGCTAGAAAAAGTCACTCAATTATTAAAGAAAATAGGGATTCATGCAAGCAAAAAATAATTTTTTTTGCTTATGTATCTTGAATTAAAAATATATGAATTTAAGGAATAGGAGGAGAAAGGTGACTAAAAAAACAGTAGGTATTCACCACATTACAGCGATTGTTGGTCATCCACAGGAAAATGTTGATTTTTACGCCGGTGTTTTAGGCCTTCGTTTAGTGAAAAAAACGGTCAATTTTGATGATCCAGGGACCTATCATCTTTATTTCGGTGATCATGGTGGAAAGCCGGGAACTATTATTACATTTTTCCCATGGGTCGGTGCTCGTCGTGGAGCGATCGGCGATGGACAGGTAGGCGTCACATCGTATGTTGTCCCGGAAGGAGCCACTCAGTTTTGGGAAAAGCGGTTGGCAAAATTTAATGTTTCATTCATAAAAACAGAACGTTTTGGTGAACAGTATTTACAATTTGATGATCCTCATGGTCTTCATTTGGAAATCGTTGAACGGGCAGCAGGAGAAAGAAGCGAGTGGGCATTTGGCGGTGTGACACCGGAAGTAGCGATTAAAGGATTTGGCGGTGCTACATTATTCTCTGCGCAGCCTGAACAGACAGCTGCAATGTTGGAAAAAGTAATGGGACTGGAGTTGATTGGTCAAGAAGGGGATTTGGTTCGTTTTCGCTCTTCTGGAGATATCGGCAATGTGATTGACGTAAAGACAACACGAAGCGGCCGTGGTCAAATGGGTACCGGCACCGTTCATCATATCGCCTGGCGTGCTGATGATGACGAAGATCAATTAGCGTGGAAAAAACACGTTGAGCAGCATGGGTATGGAGTGACGCCTGTACGAGACAGAAATTATTTTAATGCCATTTATTTCAGAGAACGTGGAGAAATTTTATTTGAAATTGCGACAGACCCACCGGGATTTGCTCATGATGAGCCGCGGGACACAATGGGTGAGAACTTAAAACTGCCCGCGCAATATGAAATTCATAGAGAGAAGCTTGAGAAAACGATGATCCCTGTAGAAGTTAGGGAACTTAACGGCTGATATATTTCAGTACGCTTGAAAAAATCATAAATAAAACTGAAATGGAGAAATGTTTAATGTCAGTAAAAACAGAAGCTGGAGCCCTTATCTTACGGGTTGTATTAGGGATTATCTTTTTTGTTCATGGTTTAGTAAAGTTTCAAGGGGGAATTGAAAATACTGCAGGGTGGTTTGACAGTATCGGCATTCCGGGAGGATTTGCTTACGTTGTAGCGATCATTGAATTGGTCGGCGGTATGGCCTTAATCGTAGGATTTGGAACGAAAATTGTGTCAGCTTTGTTGGCGTTGCTTTTGATCGGTGCTACGTTGAAAGTAAAATTGGCTGTCGGGTTTCTTGGTAATGGGCAAATGGCGGGATATGAATTAGATGTGGCATTATTGGCTATTGCCTTATACCTTGCGATCAATGGCAGTAAGCAGTATTCTCTTGGCCGACTAATAAGAAAAGACTAATCAAAAAAGGTTGTTTCTTCAGAAAAATGAGCATAATAAGTAAGGCAAATTTTCAAAAACAAATCGGCGGTGAAGTAAATGGGGTTTTTAAGTAAATTATTTGGAAAATCATCTAATCATGAGGAGGAACAAACGATGGAAAATGTAAAATTAGCGGTGGTTTATTACAGTTCAACAGGAACGAATTATCAACTGGCGAAATGGGCAGAAGAAGGAGCAAAAGCGGCAGGTGCTGAAGTGAAAGTATTAAAAGTACCTGAAACGGCTCCACAATCAGCGATTGATTCAAATCCAGCCTGGAAGGCGCATGTAGAGGAAACGAAAAGTGTTCCTGAAGTAACACTGAATGATCTTGAATGGGCAGATGCCATTATTTTCAGCGTACCAACACGATTCGGTAATATGCCAGGACAAGTAAAACAATTTTTAGATACAACAGGCGGCCTTTGGTTCCACGGAAAGCTTGCAAATAAAGTAGTTAGCGCGATGACCTCCGCACAAAATGCGCATGGCGGTCAAGAAGCAACGATTTTGGCTCTTTATACAACAATGCATCATTGGGGGGCGCTCGTTGCGTCACCTGGTTACACAGACCCGGCAACATTTGCGGCTGGCGGCAATCCGTATGGTACAAGTGTAAGTGTTGACCAAAATGGCAAAATGGTAGAAGATGTACAGGCTGCTGTTAAACATCAAGCAAAGCGGACAGCGACAGTAGCGGAATGGGTAAAAAAAGGGAATCAATAAGTGGATAACGGTGAACCGGTGTTAGGCCGGTTCGCTTTTTTTGTCGACAAAATGATACAATGTTTTTAAAAAGTTGAATGGAGTTCTTATTTATGCTGCAATTATTGAATGCATTGCTCGGGAAATGGATGCCTATTTTGACACCGATTAGTGTCGTAACAGGGATCATCGCTGCCGAATACTTGCATTCGTGGGTGTTTATTGTCCCATGGCTATTTGCTTTTATGACGTTTGCGGGCAGTGTGAATTCAAATTTTAATATGCTTCATCATACGATGACCCATCCGTTTCCAATTGTAATAGCACTTGTGACATTGCATATTGTTGCACCGGTGTGGGCGCTCGTTGTTGGGCAGCTCATTTTTCCACATGATCCATTGACCGTAACCGGAATTACTCTAGCCCTTGTCATTCCAACGGGGATTACGAGTATGATCTGGGTAACGATGTATAAAGGAAGTGTACCGCTGTCGCTGGCGGTTATTTTAATTGATACGATGCTGTCGCCTATTATCGTACCGTTCAGTTTATCTGTTTTAGTTGGAAGTAACGTTGAAATGAGCTTTATGGATGTGATGAACGGACTTTTCTGGATGATTGTCATTCCATCACTAGTGGGGATGGGTGTCAATCAATGGCTAAAGGCGGAAAGGGCAAGCCGCATTGGCCAGAAATTATCGCCATTTTCAAAACTATCATTGCCGGTCGTTGTGGCAATCAATAGTTCCGTTATTGCTCCCTATGTGAAAAATATCGATTTAGAAATTTTGGGGATTTTGGTGACGATCTTTCTTATTGTATTATCTGTTTATTTATTTTCATGGGGAATTGCATATGTATTTAAACAAAACAAAGAAAATACAGTTGCCATCGTTTATACAAGCGGCATGCGTAATTTTAGTGCCGGTGCGGTCATTGCTGTTAACTTTTTTCCGCCAAAAGTCGCAGTTCCCGTCATCGTTTGTATGTTGTTCCAACAATTACTTGCTGCTTTTCATGGTTATTTAATCACGCTCGTGTATGAAAAAAAAGTATTCAAGAAATCTAAGCAAAAACGCCTATCCTCATAATGGACAGGCGTTTCTTTATTTTTTTCGTTTTGCTTCCTGTCTTTCCCGGTGTGCTTCCGTGATATGTTCAATGTCACTGCGCATAAGAAAGAACGTAATAATGCCGGAAAACACAGAAGCTCCACTGGCAATCAAAATGCGTGTCTGCGCGTCAATCATGGAAAAATCTTTATTTAACATCCACGTTGCAATTGAAAAAACGAGGATCATAACCGGAATGACAAAAATAAATCGTTTCATTAACTTTCTGTCCATCCTTTCATGTTCTTTTTGTCAGTGTAGCATAACTTGCATGTGAACTTTTAATGAAATGTGTCAAGTGGGGAATATGCTTTAAAAAGCCGTAGTCTATTGACCACAAAAAAGCAACCGTAAACCGAGACTGCTTACAAATTACCTTGATCATTAATGTATTCATCTTCATTTACCCAGCTCTTTTCGAATGTACGGTATGGAATGATAGTGAAATTAACGGTCCATCGTTCTCCAAATTGTGCCTGCGGGCAAACTCAAGAGAGGCAAGAGTTAATGCCAGCCGAATGATTCCGACAGTTCGAATGTATTGTTTAAAACGAATTGGCTAATAGTAGTATCGGGCGTTTCAGGTATCAATTGGGTAAAACCGACAATGGTAACAGCACCAACTAATTCTTTTTTATAATTTAAAATCGGCACGCTGAATGATGAAACGTGATCGACGAGCGGTTCGACGGCGTATGAAAAATAGGTGCGGCGAATAATCTCGAGTTCTTGTTCAAATTGATCTTTCTCATCATCCGTTAAATTCTTTAGTTCATTCATTTTCCATTCAACGACATCCGATGTAGGCTGAAACGCAGCAATCATTTTCCCTGAAGATGATAGCAAAGGGAGCTTTGTGCCGATTTGGGCGCCGATATTTAATCCGTAACTGGCACTCCATATGTTAGCAATGACAGGTCCGTCATGCGTCCAGACAGACAATAGAGCAGTTAGTTTTGTATGGCGGCTAATGTCCTTTAAATATGGGGTAACGCGACTGATAACATCTTCACTTCCAATAGCCGCATTGCCGTATTCAATCAATTTGCTGCCAAGAAAAAAAGATCCTTGTTTCTTATCACGGTACAGCAGACCGAGCATGGTTAGTGTATTTAAGTATTTATATAAATTGCTTTTTGTAATGCCAGTCAGCTCTTGAATTTCAGTAAACTTAAGCGGCTGGCCTTGTTTAATAAGCGTTTCGATAATATGCATACCGGTCTGTAATGATCCGATAACCGGCACTGATTTATTCGTTTCCATCTTATTGCTCCTTTCAATCAGTTTTTTCACATAATCATGGCATAACTTCAGAAAGCTGTCCAATTGAAAAATAGTGGATTTGAATGTTGACAATTGTAAGCGGATACGATAAATTTTATATAAATAAAGAACAGTGTTAACTAAAAGTGGAATCAGGAGGAATGCTAAAAATGAAATTAGTCACATTTACAAATAATGGTGTAACACGTATTGCGTCTCTTGAAGGAGAAAAAGTGGTAGATCTAAACGCAGCTTACAAAGCGAAACTTGCTTCTGAAGGGAAAATTCGTGCAGCTCAAATTGCAGAAGCATACGTACCTGCCGACATGACCGGATTTTTGCAGGGGGGTGCTGAAAGCCTTAGTTATGCAAAAGAAGCAGTGGCTTATGCGCTTGGAAACAATGAAAGCGATGTACCGCTTGTATTCGAAAAATCACAGGTGAAAATTGGGGCTCCTGTTCCAAACCCAGGGAAAATCTTCGCTGTAGGGCACAACTACCGTGAGCATATTCTTGAAATGGGACGTGAACTTCCTTCTCATCCAGTTGTATTTGCTAAATTTGCTAATACGCTGATTGGGCCACAAGATGATATTCCTTTCTACCCGATTTCAGAACAATTAGATTATGAAGCAGAATTTGCGTTTGTGATTGGGAAGAAAGGTAAAAATATTCCAGAAGAAGATGCACTTGATTATGTTGCAGGTTATGCAGTAGCTAACGATGTTACTTATCGTGACTTCCAACGTCGTACACTCCAATGGTTACAAGGTAAAACGGTCGATGGCAGTTTGCCAATGGGGCCTTGGATGGTGACTTCGGATGAATTGACAGATCCGCAAAGCTTGGAAATGGTTCTAACAGTAAATGGTGAAGAGCGTCAACGCACTAATACGGCGAACCAAGTATTCACGGTTAAAAAATTAGTATCGTTCCTATCTACCATTGCTACACTAGAGCCTGGTGATATTGTAATTACAGGAACTCCTGGCGGGGTCATTCAAGCAATGGATCCGCAAGTATGGTTAAAAGATGGCGATGTAGTTCGCATTGAAATTGAAAAAGTCGGTGTTTTAGAAAATAAAGTACGCGCTGTAAAAGGAGAGTAATAAGTATGACACAAAACGCGATTACTTCCGTTAGTGAGTCAATTGATCGTATTATCGAAACGGTTAAAGGATTATCAGAAGAAACGATTCGATGGAATCCAACTGAAGATGAATGGTCCATTATGCAAATTATGGCCCACATTGTTGAAGCATTGCCTTATTGGGTAGAGGAAATTGATCAACTTGTTCAATCACCCGGAAAAGAGTGGGGGAGAAATCATCTGCATGAACCTCGTTTAGAAGCTGTAAGGCCTGCCACAGTGGACGCGGTGAGCGTGGATGAGATGTTGCAAAAATTAGAAAAAGTTAAACAACAGGTAAAAGACGGAATCGAAAACATAACTGCTGAGCAGCTGGCAGCTGAGGCACCAAGCAAAAATCCTAACTTTGGTACGAAACCACTTTCATTTATTATTGATCATTTAATTGACCAGCATGTCAATAAACACGAGGGTCAAATTCAACGTAACTTATCTAAAGTAAGCAAGTAACTATTATAGGGGGGTTATAAAGATGGCAGAAACAACTGAATTTATGAAAAGTCAAATCGTACAAGACTTCACGAAAGATATTCGCCAATATAATCTTGGTCCACTATGGGAAGCAATTCCAGCATTGATGCATAAATCACCAGAACCACATGCAAAAGCGTATCTTTGGAAAGCGAGTTTACTCGAGAAGAAGTTAATGGAAGCGGCTCAAATTTTCACTCCAGACCGTGGCGGGGAAAGAAGAGCGATTTATTTACAAAACCCTGGTTTAGATTATCGTCAGCCTTGGGGCTGGGCTTCTACAACGCAAACTCTTTATGCAGCGGTTCAATTGCTTCAACCTGGTGAAGTGGCTCCTTCTCACCGCCATTCCCAAAATGCACTCCGCTTCATTACGAAGGGGGAAGGCGCGTATAGTATTGTTCAAGGTGAAAGAATCTTCATGGAAGAAGGAGATTTCTTAATTACACCGAAAGACCTTTGGCATGGTCATGGTCATGAAGGAACAAAACCGATGATTTGGACAGATGTTCTTGATATACCAACCATTTATGCGTTGGGTGGCACATTCTTTGAAAACTATCCAGAACGAATTGAACAACCGAAAGTACCGGATAACTACGGTTCACAACGTTACGCTGCAGGTATGTTACGTCCTGTTACGGATCGTAAACCGTCTACTGCACCATTAGGATCATACAAATGGGAACACACACATAAGGCGATTGAATCATTAAGCCAATTTGACCCGGATCCATTCGAAGGATATGCTGTAGAATTCATTAACCCTTCTACTGGTCAAACAGCGAACCCAACGATTGCTGCTTGGATTCAGAAGTTCCCTAAAGGCTTCCGTACGAAAGCACAGCGTCATACAAGTGCATCGATCCATCAAGTTTATAAAGGCTCTGGATACAGCATTATTAATGGTGTTCGTTTCGATTGGGAAGAAGGAGATTTCCTTGCTGTTCCAAACTGGGCTTGGGTTGAACATGTGGCAGCGGAAGATACGTATTTCTTCACTGTTAATGACCTTCCAATCATGGAAAAATTCGATATTGAAAAACAAGAAGCGTATGATAAAAACAATGGTCAACAAGAAGTGACATCTGAGTTCAAACCGTTCTTAGCTTAAGGATGAAAAGAATTGCTTGTTGATATAGATGTGCCTGCTGCTGAAATATAGCGGCAGGCATTTTTTTGTATTGCTTTAGACGCAAAAAAGCGGAGCGGATTCGCATGATAAAGTGAAACTTCATTTCGTGGGGGGTTTAGGCCCATAGGATGTGGGTCATGTAGACGTTGTCACAGGAAGTGACGGTCGTAGTCTGCGTTCTGCGACACTATCTGAGTGACCAGGCGCTCAGCTCGGCCCGAACCAATCGGACTTTTACGGACAGCTGATCCTAAATGCAGCCTTCTTTTCTTTTCAAAGTCTGCCCATTAATGCGGGAAAAAATAAAAAACCATTCAGTGAAGAATGGTTTTATGGACGGTAACCGAATGATGCTGAAACTTTATAGGCCTGCCGGATTACATATTGACTGATTTCATCATCTGCATTGGTTGGAATATGCGGTGTAAAACCGACAATAGTTAGTGCACCGATTAAATTTTTTTCGAAATCAAGAAGAGGTACGCTAAATGATGAAATGTGCTCAATGAGCGGTTCCACTGCGCATGTAAACTTGTTTTTTTCTATCTCTTCACGTTCAGCGATGAACGTTTTCCGTTTTACTTCTGTCAATTTGCTAAGTTCCCGCAGTTCCCAATCGCGTGCTTCTGCTCCGTTCATAAAAGCAGCAAATATCTTTCCGGATGATGACAAAAGTGGCAACTTTGCACCAATTTGAGCGCCGATGTTAATGCCGTAGTTAGCGTTCCATATGTGGGCGATAACGGGACCATCATGTGACCAAATTGCCAATAATGTTGTTAGAGACGTTTGCTGGCTGATGTCCTTTAAGTGAGGGATAATACGGCCAATGATGTCTGTGTTGCCGAGAGCTGCATTTCCATATTCAATCAGCCGGCTGCCGAGTGAATACGCATTTTGAATGGGATCGCGGTATAAGATACCGGCTTGGGTAAGGGTGTATAAATATTTGTACAAATTGCTTTTCGTCATGCCAGTTAATTCTTGAACATCAGAAGACTTTAATGGTTTTCCCTGTTCTAGAAAGACATCGATAATATTAATGCCAAGTTGCAGTGATTGAATTCCTTGTGGACTTTTATTTTTTGTCATATCTTCCCTGCTACTAAAAACATAGATAAATAGAGCAATTCATCTATACTAGACTGTTCGGGCCTTTTTTAGTGCAGAAATCACCTCTCTTTCAATAGTTTGTTTATTCTATATCGTACGGTGAAGGAGCAAGAAAAACAAGTAGAGATCATGAACCTGTTTGAAAAAAGGTGTGCTTACGGTCGCTTTTTATAAGCAATCAATACGCATAATTTTTGAATAATAAAAAGTATTTTTAAATTTTTATTGAAACATAGTTCAAGATCCTTTATACTCCTATTAAGAAACAGCGTCCATTATTTTTATAATAAAAATCGTGAGAATAATGGGGAAATACTTTTTTTATAAAAAGTAAGCGCTTTAAAAATCTCGGAATTTCATTTGGAGGGATCAGTATGGTGAAGGTCAACGCGGCTGAAATTATTAACAATAGTAAATTTAACCGCTTTCATTTAAGTTTGTTAGCGTGGTGTTTTCTGATTATTTTATTTGATGGATATGATTTAGTTGTTTTTGGAACGGTTGTTCCCAAGTTGATTCAAGAGTGGAACTTATCGACGGTCGAAGCAGGAGCGATGGGTAGCTACGGATTATTCGGTATGATGTTCGGAGCGATGATTTTAGGGATACTGGCAGATCGTCTTGGCAGAAAAAAAGTAACGGCTATCTCGCTCATATTGTTCAGTTTATTTACTGCATTATGCGGGTTTGCAGATGATCCGACTACTTTCTCTATTTATCGCTTTATAGCTGGTTTAGGACTTGGCGGCATTATGCCAAATGTTATTGCGCTATTAACGGACTACTCTCCGAAAAGAATGAAAAGTATGACTGTTTCTATCGTTCTTTGTGGATACTCTGTTGGTGGGATGCTTGCACCGACACTGGGAATTTTAATTATGCCGGCATTTGGCTGGGAATCTGTATTTTGGTTTGCTGCACTTCCATTAGTATTGTTACCGTTGATGTATAAAAGACTTCCTGAATCTGCAGTTTACTTAGCTAAAACGGGTAAAAAGGAAGAGCTGTTTCGCATACTGAAAAAAGTCGACCCTAAATTTACGTATAGTAAAGATGATGAGCTCATGGAACTTCCAGTAATGGAATCTAAAGTTCCAGTTGTAGGATTGTTCCAAGAAAAACGAGCATTAGGTACGGTTATGTTTTGGATTGCTTCCTTTACTTGTTTGTTAATGGTATACGGTTTGAATACATGGTTGCCTAAATTAATGATTGAAGCGGGTTATGCGTTGAATTCAAGCTTAGGTTTCTTGATTGCGCTTCAAGGTGGAGCGATTATAGGGACGCTCATTATTGCGCGTCTTTGTGATAAATATGGTTCCAAAAAAATGCTTGTACCCATGTATGCTTCAGGTGCCATTGCCCTAACATTACTTGGATTTGGCGGAAATACATTTGTCATTTATTTATTGGTAGCGATTGCAGGAGCTGCTACAATTGGAGCTCAAAATATTGTTCAAGCTTATATATCACAATATTATTCACCAACTATGCGTTCTACAGCTCTAGGAATGTTTTCTGGAATTGGTCGAATGGGTGGAATGCTTGGTCCAATATTAGGAGGATTCCTATTATCCGTTACATTACCGATTCAATTCAACTTTATTGCGTTTGCTATACCAGGTCTGATTGCGGCTATCGCTTTATCTTTTGTACCTGCAAAGCGAGCTTATTATCTTAATCGGACTAAGAAATCCGAGCAAGAGAAAATCAAAATGGCAGACGCTAAATTAGCGGAATAAGCCACTGTTTGATATGAGAACTAAATAAAGAATGTGAAAAGCAGGTATGATATTTCATCGTACCTGCTTTTTGTTCTTTATCTTTTGATTCAAGTACATCCTCTTTTACTAAAAATGAAAAAAGAAGATAAAGGGAATGGACAAATTTCATGAAAGCGGTTGACAGATATAAAGAAATAATTTAGAATTATATTAATGATAGACAAGGTTCTCTATTAGTGGAATATAAGAGGAGGAAATTATATGAAACATGTAAGCGAAGTAATCGTAGTTGGCGGCGGTATTGGTGGACTTGCAGCAGCACTTGGTGTGGTCGAAGCAGGGAAAACTGTAGCTGTTCTTGAACAAGCCCCCCAATTCGGTGAAGTAGGCGCAGGCATCCAACTTGGCCCAAATGCAATGGCGGTTCTGGATCGTTTTGGACTGATTGATGAAATTAATAAATTGGCTGTATTCCCGAAACGTCTTGTATTAAAAGATGTGTATACAGGAGAAGAATTAACAGTATTGGATCTTGGTGAGGAATTTCAAGAACGTTACGGTCAGCCATATATTGTTATGCACAGATCCGATTTGCATAGAGTGTTGCTTGAAGCGTGCCAAAAATCGAATAAAATTACGTTATTCAATGATCAAGCTATCCAATCTGCAGATGAAAATGAAAGCGGTGTCTTAGTAACGAACCAACGTGGTGAAACATTTGCGGCAGAAGCATTGATCGGGGCAGACGGCCTTAAATCGAATATCCGAAAACTATTTAGCGATGATGAGCCTATTTGCTCTGAATACGTTGCATATCGCGGTACAATTCCAATTAATGAAATCTCAGCTGACAATAACCTTGATGACGTAATTATGTGGATTGGCCCGAATCTTCATCTCGTTCAATATCCGGTTCGTCGCGGTGAACTTTACAATCAGGTTGTTGTATTTAAATCATTTGAATATAAAGAAGGATCAGATGACTGGGGTACACCAGAGGAAATGGATAAACGCTTTGAAGGATGCCATCCGCTCGTTGTCAATGCTCTTTCCTTCATCCAACGTCAAATCCGCTGGCCGATGTACGATCGTTTGCCAATTAATAACTGGACAAAAGGAAACATTACACTTCTTGGCGATGCAGCTCATCCGATGCTTCAATACTTGGCACAAGGCGGCTGCCAGGCGCTTGAAGATGCAGCATGCATGGCAGATGAACTGCTGAAAAATGACGGAGATTACGCAACAGTTTTCCAAAACTATCAAGAACAACGTATTCCGCGTACAGCAAAAGTGCAAACGAATGCAAGAACGTGGGGCGAAATTATCCATGCAGAAGATCAATTGGCTTTATTGCTCCGTGATACGATCTTCAAATCACGCGAAGCAAATGATTTCAGCGCAACGGATTTCCTATATGGCTATCATAAAAATAAAAGTTTAGTGAAATAAAGTGAAGAGCCCTGTAATTTACAGGGCTCTTTTTTAAAAGAAAAAAGAGGAAGTTTGAAGGTCTACAACAGGTAACCCCGCCATATCAAATGGACGGGGTTACAAGTTTTCCGAACGGGAAAGCCCATCGTCTTTAGACATGGGATGAGAGTGAGGTTGAACGAGGCATGTCCTTTGGCACATACTTGTTCGATTTTTTTGTTTTCTCGACACTTTTTTTGTAAAAGGAACATGTATTCTGTTATGATGAACGTATCAAGTGAGGAAGGAGGGCGCCACTATGTTTGTCACACATTCCTTTCGAATTCCTTATAATGAGGAGCTATATAATGAATTAAGAATGATGCAGCGGGAAGCCGCATCCGTATGGAATGACATTGTTCGGGAAACGGCTTCTTATTATTTCGCGTGTAAAAAGTGGCTGAGTAAAACAGAGGTTCAAGCCATCCGAAAACAAACGTATGATCTTCATTCTCAAACGGTTCAAGCGATTGCGGATAAATACGCGGCGAACCGTGAAACGATCCGGCAGCTGCGAAAAACGGACAAAAAAGCCAAATATCCGTGGCGAAAAAAAGAGTATTATTGTATTCCGTTAAAAAAAGCCTCTATGGACGTGTCCAAAGAGACGATCACGATTAAAAAAGCGGAGTATGGATATGCCCTTTCAGACTTGATAACCAAGAAGAAAAAGAATGCGTGGACGGAAAAGGTTCCGAAGAAAAACAAAGCGGTTTTCATACCCAATCGATCTGGCGAAGACCTAGAAAGCTGTAATTATGCGGAAATCGTGTGGAGAAACGGAGCGTACTGGTTTTGTTATGCGGTTTCTGTTCCTGAAAAAGACCTTTCTGCGTATGACAGGAAAGTAGCTGGCGGGGATTTAGGGGAAATCCATGCGGTGACGGTGGCAACAGAGGAGAAAGCTTTATTAGTATCCGGACGAGCGATGCGCAGTCTCTCTCAATTCCGTGCCAAGGCATTAGCCGATTTGAGCAAGAAAATGTCCCGCTGCAAAAAAGGATCGAACCAATGGAAAAAATACCGGCAAGCGAAAAGTCGGATTCGCCAAAAAAGTAAGAATCAGCTCGAACACTTGGAACATAAGACAACGAAAGAAATTGTCGCCTTTTTAGAGGAAGAGCACGTCACAAACTTTGTGATCGGGCATGTATCTGGGATCGAAAAAAACACGAAGAAACACAGCCAAAAGAAACAAAGGACAAACAAAAAACGAAGACAGCAGCTTTCTTTGTGGAATCAAGGGAAAATCAAACAAAAACTCACGTATAAAGCGCAGTTAAAAGGCATCGAAGTGGAAGAAACAGAAGAAAGCTATATGTCACAAGACTGTCCGTTTTGCGGGGGAAGACACCATGCGAATGGACGACATTTCATTTGTTCTGTTCACCAAACAGAAATCCATCGTGATGTCAATGGCGCGCAAAACATCGCCCGTAAACAACACCACATGGCCACGAAACCGCTCTTATCGGTGATCTACAAGCAGCCCGTTTGGTATAAACGGTTTTTGTCAGATGAACAAAGACAAAAAACGAAACATCCAAACGATCGACCGAAAAAAGAAAAACGTATCGCCAGCCGAATGGCGTAGTCGGCACAGACCTTGCCCTCTTGAAAGACTGTTTTTCACTCAAGAGTTGGTCGCCTAAGTTCCGCCTCTGCCTCTTTCGATGAAAGAAGGCAAGTGGGATGTTCGCGAAAAAGAACCCCATGGCTTCAGCCGTGGGGGTGGTCAGTGAAAGTAGCGATAATATATTTTTTTGCTTTCTTCTACAGAGGATACACCTTGTATAAAGACGCGGCCATCTTTAAACGCGGTAACCGTATAAGGTTCCTTTTTAAAGGAGAGTAAGAAAGCATTTTGATGCGTTACATCGGCATTTTTTTTCACATTTTCAGATAAAAGATGAAGGTCGCGCCGATCAATGCCAGCTGGCCGGATTTGGACGGTATCCCGGCCACATAATACAGCAAACTTTGTTGATTGTTCATATGAAAGAAATGGATAAACCGGATTTGCCCCGCATGATGGGCAGTCCGGTTTTTTTAGTCGGGCTACATCAACGGATGAAAACTGATTTGTCCATAAATCAAATGAAAAAACGGTACTGCGTAAAGCATCAATATTGCCTGTAAGCCATTTTAATGCTTCTGCGGTTTGCACAGAAGCGGTCATTTGAACAGCTGGAGAAATAATGCCGGCTGTATCGCACGTAGCGCCTGCTTGAGGGATTGTATCCATTAAACAATGGAGACATGGCGTTTTGCCAGGGATAACAAGCAGTGATAGACCGCCTGATGCGACACAAGCACCGTATACCCATGGGATTTTAAATTTTTGAGCAGCGTCGTTAAGAATAAAGCGGATGTCAAAGTTATCGGTGCCGTCAATAACAAGATCGACAATATTACGAGAAAAAAACCGCTCAAAAAAATCAGCATCTGCATCAAGGGTTAACGCATCAACGATAATGTCTGAGTTAATTGCTGAGAGTCTTTTCTTTGCAGCATCTGCTTTCGGTATCCGATCAATCGCATCTTGCTCTGTGTATAAGTTTTGACGCTGTAAGTTCGAAAAATCAACATAATCCCGGTCAATAATTGTGATGCGGCCAACGCCGGCACGGACGAGCATTTCCGCATTCGCTGCCCCGAGTGCCCCCGCTCCAATAAGTAAGATGTGCTTATTGTGAAGTGTTTCCTGACCGCTTTTTCCGATTTCGGAGAATAACACTTGGCGCGAATACCGTTCGGTCAAAGTACACTCATTCCTTCCAATGGACTCGAAGCAGCAGCATGCATCTTTTTCGGGATACGCCCCGCTTCAAATCCAGCACGGCCTGCAAGAACACCGTATTTCATCGCTTCAGCCATTTTTACAGGGTCGCGTGCACCCGAAACAGCTGTGTTGAGAAGAACACCATCGGCCCCGAGTTCCATCGCTTTTGCTGCGTCAGAAGGCACCCCGATTCCAGCGTCGACAATAACCGGTACAGAAGACTGTTCAATAATATAACGGATATTGAGAGGATTAATAATGCCAAGACCTGTGCCGATTGGCGATGCACCCGGCATTATTGCGTGACAGCCAAGATCTTCAAGCCGCTTTGCGAGCAGCACGTCATCAGATGTGTAAGGCAAAACAATAAATCCTTCTTCAAGCAACATTTCAGATGCTTTCAATGTTTCAATCGGGTCTGGCAACAGTGTTTTATCACAGCCAATCACTTCGACTTTAATCATGTCACAAAGTCCGGATGCTTTTGCAAGCTTTGCGATACGAACCGCTTCTTCCGCCGTTTTCGCCCCAGCCGTATTTGGCAGCAGTGTGTATTTTTTTACATCAATCTTTTCTAAAAAATTTGGCTGATTTGGTTCGAAAATATTCATTCGGCGCACTGCAAACGTTAAAATTTCTGTTTCTGATTTTTCTACTGCTTCTTTTTGAATATCGAAATTTGGAAACTTTCCGGTTCCAAGCAGCAATCTTGATGTAAATGAATAAGGTCCAATGTTTAACATATTATCCGCCTCCTACAAATTGAACGATTTCAACCCGGTCGCCATCACTGAGCACCGCATCATCGCGTGTTGTTTTGTCTAAAATTGATTGATTGAGTTCGACAATTGCCAATTCTTTATTTAACTTAAAGTGATTCAGCAAATCGCGGACTGTTGTGACGTGATCTGGCAGTTGCACGTCACGTCCGTTCACGGTCATGTTCATACCAATAGTTCCTCCTTTTTTGTTTGAAACCGGATTGGAGAGAAAGGGGCAAGGATGGCCGCTGTTTTTTCGCAGCCATTTAAATACCGCTCCATTAATACCCCAGTTACAGGACTTAATAAAATACCGTTCCGGTAATGGCCGGTGCATATGTAAAGACCATTAATAGAAGGATGGGCGCCGATTATCGGCAATCCATCAGATGATTGGGGCCTCACTCCGGTCCATGTGCGGTCAATGATCCCTTCGTCCAGCACAGGCAAAAGCCGCGCAGCCCGGTTAAGCAAAGAGCGGATGCCGCCTGCTGTAACGGATGAATCAAATGAGCCGGGATAAGATGTCGCGCCAATCAACATCTCCTTATTACGCTTTGGCACGATGTAGCAGCCATCAACCGCAAAAACGGTTTTTACAGGTGCCGCTTCAGTCAGTTTCACTGACACGCATTCACCCTTTACTGGAATGATCGGCGGCACGAAACCCGCATCCTCAAATAATGTATGGCTCCATGCGCCGGCTGCATTAATGACACGATCGGAATAAAATACTCCGCGGGCTGTATGTACCCCGCATACTGTATTCGCTTCCACGGCGATCTGAACAACAGCCTCTCGTTCGTACACATGGACACCGGCGTTGACGGCCGCCAGCAAAAATGCGCGGGCGAGCAGCGGTGCTTTCACCTGATTATCTTTTTCTAAATAAATGGCACCGGCTGTTTCCTTGGACATACATGATTCTACAGATGGCACATCATCGGGCTCGAGCCACTGAACAGATGCATCTTTGCTGGCTAAAAAAGCATACTGCTTGAGAAGAGCAGGCCGATCATCGGCTGTAGCCGCTACTTTTAACAGTCCTGCTTTGCGCAATTCAATATCTACACCGGACTCTTCGAACAACTCATCGCGAAGATCCGGAAACATTGCCCGGCTTTCAAGCGCTATATCCATAAGCGGATTTTCATACTCAAATTCATTTTGCGCACCAAGCATGCCGCCCGCTGCAATCGATGCTTTGCCTGCTGTACCGGCGTCAAACACAGCCACAGACAAACCGGATTTTGCTAGACGATAAGCAATTGAACAGCCAATCACACCGCCGCCGGCAATAATAACATCATATCGTTTCATCGTGTTCACCCCTCTTTTTTAAAAAAAGCAGAAATCATTGCTGCGCCGGCCGCGCCTGCTTTAATCACAGTCTTTACGTTACCTGAGTGAATGCCGCCAATTGCGATGACAGGAATAGAAACGGCTTTTGTTACGTCTCGCAGCGCATCCAATCCGCGGCCAGGGAGGCCTTCTTTTGAAAGAGTTGTGAAGATGTGACCAAAGTAAATATAGTCAGCACCATCCATCTCTGCCTGTCTCGCTGTATTCACAGAATGAGTAGATTTGCCCGCTTGTATATTCGGATAGGAATGTTTGAATGTTTTTAGCCGTTCATCGAATTCTGTAAAGTGAACCCCTTGCAGCCCATAATGAACAGCAAGATCAGGGTAGGAATGAACGATTAATTTTTCAGGCGGAATCCCGCTTTTTATGAGGTGCTGTATTTTTGAATCAATGTCTGTTTCCGGTAACTGCTTTTCACGTATACAAATCGCGTCAACATCTGGATAAAGAGAGGCAGATGTCATAATGGCTTTTTCAGAAAGGCCGGTACCGTCTGTCACTGCATGAATCAAATGCATCATCTCCATTTTTAAACATACAAAAAGCGCTGCTATCCACATCGGGAAAGCAGCGCTGTATAAGTAAGACAATATAAAGAAAGGTCTCGCCACTTTCCTACGCCAGTACGAACTGGATCAGGTTCCAGGAATCCCAAAGTAATCACTTTGATCTCAGCCTTTTAAAAAGGCACCTCCAGTGGATTGTATTCAGTTTTTCTTAGCTTATCATACTATTCAGATAATGTCACCTATGAAAATAGTTTAAATAAGCCAAAAAGCGTTCGATCAACAATATGGTTCAACGTAGTTTTAACATAAAAGATAGATTAAAAGTAGATGGAGGAGGGTATTTGAAAAGCGAATTTTATTTTATTTTTTGTAAAAATTTGTCGTGAAATATGTTTCATAATATGCGCATCGAGGGAATAGAATAAAGGTAATAAGAAAAAAAGGGGAAGACCATATGCAAATAACAGAGAATGAACAAATGATATGGATTGAACGGTTAATGGAAAAGGGGATTTTTAAATATGAAGACCGTCAGCTTTATGAATTAACGGTTGATGAATTGATTCGTTTAAATAGTTTAAATAATAGAAACAACTAAATAAATAATTAATCAAGAAAAAAGCTTGAACGCAAATGACTGCGTTCGAGCTTTTTTAACGTTGAATGGGCAATAGAATATATGATTCTCTGCGTAATCGCGAAGTTAAATTTATAGGAAAGAGGGAGGAAAAATCATAAACTTTTTATTTCACGTATGAAAAAGAGAATGGCGGGTAATAAGAAGAGAGATGTTTAAATTAGTGGTTAAAGATGGGGTCAAGTAAAGTCATGAAAGCAGCAATAACAAATACTAAGCTGAAGTTATGAACAAAAAATAGAAAGAACGGAGATGATTGATTGAATTATACACTCTGGATTGGCAGTTATGCGAAAAAGGAAGAACCTGGCATTTATAAAGTAAACGTGGACACGGACAATGAAACGTTAAATGTGACGGACCGCTATGCCGGGGTTGAAAATCCTTCTTTTTTATCAGAAGCAGACGGTTATTTATTTGCGGCTTCCGAAACGATGGAGGGCCAAGCGGCTCTTTTTAAAATGCATGAAGATGGATTAGACAGAAAAGCAGCAGCAGATGCGGGTGAAATGGCGCCCTGTCATATTTACGCAGAAGGAACATCCGCCTGGACCGCTAATTACGGGGGATCCGTAACAAAATATGAACGTGACGGCGACCGCTTGACGAAAACAGCATTTGTGAAACATGAAGGAAGCGGGCCGAATGCAGAACGGCAGGATGCGCCGCATGTTCACTCTGTTACGCCATTTCCAGATGGGGTTCATATAGTCGCGTGCGACCTTGGAACCGATACACTTGCTGTATATGAAAAAAACGAACTTAAGCTCGTAAAAGAAGTGAAAACAGCACCGGGTTCTGGACCAAGGATGGCGCTTTTTCATCCGGACATGCCGGTTTTATATGTTATTAATGAGCTAAATTCAACTGTTTCAATTTACAAGGTGGAAACAGGGGGGTACATGGTGCATCTAGACACAGTCGCCGCTCTTCCTGAAGGATACAAAGGCGTTCATACAGGCGCCGATTTACAAATGAGTCCTGATAAGAGGTTTCTATACGCGTCTGTTCGTGGGTGGAATGGATTTGCTGTTTTTGATATTCAAGGGAAAGGGGCACTTTCACAGCCGCGTCACGTAGAAGGGGTAGGTAAAACGCCGCGCAGTTTTTACGTATTGCCAGATGCACCCTATTTAATTACAGCTTATCAAGATTCAAATGAACTTGCCTTATTTAAACTAGAAGAAAATGGCCTGCCCGTTTTTACAGGTGAGAAAATTACAATTCCAGCACCAGTATGTGTCATTAAGAAAGGAGAAAAGTAAATGGATATTTCATTAAAAGGAAAAACAGCACTCGTCACAGGGGGAGGTTCTGGCATTGGCCGTGCAACGGTCATTCGTTTTGCGGAAGCGGGAGCCAATGTCGTGCTTTTGGATCGGAGCCCGGAAAATTCAGATGAATTAGTGAAAGAAATTGGTGAAGATCGCGTTTTTCATGTGAAAGCGGATGTGTCAAAAGCAGAGGAGATGGAAAAAGCGATTAATGAGGCGGCTGCGAAATGGGGCGGACTTGATATTGTATTTGCAAATGCTGGGCAAAACGGGACATTCACACCGCTTGAACATTTGGATCCAGACGATTGGAATTCTGTTATGATGACGAATTTAACCGGTACCTTTTTAACGTTAAAATATACTATACCTTATTTGAAAAAGAACGGCGGAAGCATCATTATTACATCGTCTATTAATGGAACACGAACATTTAAAAATTTTGGCTTTTCTGCCTATGCAACAACGAAAGCGGGTCAAGTCGGTCTTGGCAAAATGGCTGCTGTTGAACTTGCACAGTTTAAAGTCCGAGTCAATGTGGTTTGTCCGGGTGCAATTGAAACGAATATTGATGAAAGTACCAACATGGAAGAGGAAAAATTAAAAGAAATTCGTATACCAATTGAGTATCCGAAAGGCAATCAGCCGCTTGCAGGAGGTTCTGGAAAGCCGGAACAAGTCGCGGATCTCGTTCACTATTTGGCAAGTGACGCTGCAAGCCATGTGACTGGTTCGGTTGTTTATGTAGATGGAATCGAATCATTATTGTGACTTTTCTGACAAAGAGGGAAATTTGTCGAAACTTTTTTAAATTACTGGGATGTTTGCGAAAAAGAACCCTATGGATTCAGCCGTGAGAGTGGTCAGAATAGTGTAGAGCCTATTACAGTGCCCGAAGAAGTCAGCAACAATGCAGTAGAGATGCTAACACAATAAAAAGTATGGAGCCCTTGTTCAATAGTAGGGCTCCTTTTTTGAAGGAAGGACACATTCCGGAACACGCATATGGAACTCATTTTGACCAATATTCGCTATTTGCTCTACTTATTATTCGCAATCGATAGTTAGTGTAGTCACGGTTAGAACAAATGAACGGTAAAGGGGAATAGTATAATGCGAATTCCAGAGGAGTTAGCAATTTTAGGGAAAAAAAGGATTGATTCATATCCAGTCGAAGGGTTTGTATACGGAAGCGGTCCGGAATATGCAAAAGTGATGCTTGTCGGTGAAGCACCCGGTGAAACAGAAATCGGCAACGGCATTCCATTCAGCGGACGCGCGGGTAATGAATTGATGAAGTTTTTGGAGATAGCCGGTGTCACAAGAGAAGAGGTATACATAACGAGTGCCGTCCGGAGCCGGCCTTATAAATGGGGTGAGAAAAACGGTCCGGACGGAACAAAAATTAAACGAAAATACAATCGGGCGCCGACAAGTGGTGAAATCATGGCTCATGCACCGCTCTTAGATTATGAAATTGAACATGTAAAGGCTCCGGTGATCGTCACACTTGGCAACATAGGTTTAAAGCGGCTTATCGGCAAAGAAAAAAAAGTATCTGAGCTTCATGGTAAATTGCTTATTCAGCCCCTTATACGCTTGAATGAGGATAAATATGAATGGACGGAAAAAGAATACCGAATCTTTCCGACCTTTCATCCAGCGGCTATTTTCTACAATCGCCGTTTACTGGAACTTATTCATTCCGACATGAAAAATTTGCGTACATTACTGGGGAATCTTTCGGTGAACGAGCAATCCAATTAAAACGAATAGCATAAGAGAAGCGAGTGCCATTCGGCTTGCGATATTACCATAGTCGGCGAGTAAGAGCGTGATCGTTCCGTATATAAGAGGGCCAACAATCGCTGATAATTTACCTGAAAAAGCGAACAAACCGAAAAATTGGCCGCGTTTTTCCTCAGGTGACAGTTCAATAATAAAAATGCGCGATGTCACCCAGATGGCGCCAAGCGAGATGCCGAACAGGCTGCCGGTTACCCAAAACATAGGACGGTTCATTGCCAGCGTGCCGAGGAGTAAAGCAAAGAATAAAATAAGTCCAACATAAAAGATGGCCTTTTTTGCACCAGCAGCCCGAGTAATATAGCCAAAAATAAACGAGCCGGCAATACTTGAAACCGTGGATACAAGATAAAGCAAAATGAATTCACCAGATGTAAAACCGATAATTGCTTTTGCATAGACAGCCATCATCGCAATCGCTGTGGCAATCGCGTCATTCATAAAAAAATAGACAATCATAAACAAAAAAATCGGCCGGTATCGGCGCATCTCTTTAAACGTATGCCAAACGTCGCGGTATCCGGCGAAAAATGGTCGTTTATCTAAGACAGGTCCTGGTATTTCCTTGTATAAAAAGAGCATAGGCATCGTAAAGATAAAAAAGAGAACAGCGGTTGGAATAAAAGCATCTGCATAATTGCCATCACTTACGAGCGGATAGACAGCTAATCCGACAAGCGTCCCTATATAACCGACTGCGACTCCAAACCCGGACAGCACAGCCATCGTGTCTTTTGTTCCGATATCCGGCAGCATCGCATCGTAAAAAATTAAACTGGACTGATAAAAGAACTTTGCGGCAACAAATAATGCAACGACTGCGGCAAATGCTGCCGGAAGTCCGCCAAATTGGCCAAGACTGAGCGGGGCTATCAAGCCCATTAACGCAGTGAAGATAATGGCTGCCAGCGCAAATGCCATGACATATCGTTTTTTTCGTCCAGTCCGGTCGATCCATACACCAAACAGCGGGGAAAATAATACGAGGAAAAAACTTGATACGGCGTTCGCATAAGATAAAAACGTACTGGCAATTTGATCGAGCCGCTCGTCTCCCCCGGCTGCTTCCTGTACATAAAACGGGAAAAAAATCGTCGTAATATTTGATGAAAAAATCGTATTAGCAAAATCATAAAGCGCCCATGATAGTACCGGGAATGTTAAAAATAATTTCCAACCCTGACTTTTTTGCATAAAAACACCTCCATTTTATTAGTAATTCGCACTTTTATGAAGGCATCCTGCCATTTACAATAATTTAACGTTTAAACCAATTAACCTTATAGGAATTTAAATCATTTTCAGTTATACTGAAATTAATTAAGGCATCTTTTTCTGTTTTGCGTTAAAATAAAGTGAATCTTCTATCAGCGGAGGTTTTCTTTCGTCCTCCGCTGATGGTTAGATGAACGAATCGGGCTTTTACGGGCAGTTTGTCCCCTACTTATCCTTTTTCGATTTCTCCAGACTTGAAGTGGGGGGTCTTACAGCCCGTTAACCTGCGATAAAACGGAATATATACATAAAGTGAGGGAAAACACATGGGAAAAACATTTATTTTTGGTCATAAAAATCCGGATACGGACACAATCTGCTCAGCGCTTGTTTATGCAGACTTGAAAACGAAGCTAGGCTTTGACGTAGAAGCAGTTCGTCTTGGGGATGTAAACGGTGAAACTGAATATGCATTGAAACAATTTAATAAAACAGCACCGCGTCTCATCGAAAAAGCTGCACCTGAAGTCGAAACGGTTATTCTTGTCGATCATAACGAACGTCAGCAAAGTGTTGACGACATTGACGATGTAAGGGTTCTTGAAGTCATCGATCATCATCGTATCGCAAACTTTGAAACAGCGGACCCGTTGTATTATCGGGCTGAGCCAGTCGGCTGTACAACAACGATATTGAACAAATTGTACAAAGAAAATGGTGTGGAAATTGAAAAAGATATCGCTGGCTTAATGCTGTCTGCAATTATTTCTGATTCTCTCTTATTTAAATCACCAACTTGCACAGAAGAAGATGTAAAAGCAGCGAAAGAATTAGCCGCAATTGCTGGTGTAAACGCAGAAGAATATGGTCTTGATATGTTGAAAGCTGGTGCGGACTTAGGCGGAAAAACAGCTGCAGAGCTTATTTCTATTGATGCAAAAGTATTTCCAATGGGCAGCAAAAAAGTTGAAATTGCTCAGATCAATGCAATTGATCCAGCTGACGTTCTAGCCCTTAAAGCAGATCTGGAAGAAGCGGTAAATAATGTGATTGGTGAAAAAGCATTAGACTTGTTCCTCGTTGTCATTACGGATATTTTAAACAGCGACTCTGTTGCAATTGCGTTGGGAGCGGAAGCATCTGCTGTTGAAGAAGCATATAATGTGAAGCTTGATAACAATACGGCTCTTCTAAAAGGCGTTGTATCACGCAAAAAACAAATTGTTCCCATTTTAACAGAAATTTTACAGGCGAAATAAGAACTTATCTTTCCGTTCGAAAAGGATCTTCTTTTCGAACGGATTTTTTTTTAAAAAAGCAAGGTTTATCGAATAAAATGAATGCGCTTTCAAGAAGGGTGCTTTTTTTTATGTAAAAAATAGTTATAATAAAAGAAATAAAGAGTAGGAGCGTGAACGTGTGAGCAATGAATCAATAACGGAAATTGAACCAAAAACGGGACTTGAATCACAGACGGAAAAAGAGATCCAGCTCCAAAAAAAGCACCAAAGATTGACTTTTAGAAAGTGGATTAAACGAGTTTTATTTATTTTTACTGGTGCGGTTATGATGGCTGTTGGAATTGAAATTTTTCTTGTGCCAAATTCGATTATGGATGGCGGAATTGTCGGGATCTCCATTATTTTGTCGGAATTGACTGGTGTGAAGCTCGGTCTGTATTTATTCTTATTAAATATTCCTTTCTTTTACCTCGGCTATAAACAAATCGGAAAAACGTTTGCGTTATCAACGATTTTCGGTATCGCGGTTTTATCGATTGCCTCTACTTTTTTTCATCCCGTCCCCGCGTTTACAGAGGATATTTTACTTGCGGCAGTATTTGGGGGGCTGGCGCTCGGAGCGGGTGTCGGCATCGTTATTCGTTATGGAGGTTCACTCGACGGGACAGAGATACTCGCCATTTTAATTAATAAAAGACTCCCTTTTTCTGTAGGCGAAATTGTCATGTTCTTTAATATTTTTATTTTTCTATGGGGTGGATTCGTATTCGGATGGGACCGGGCGATGTATTCCGTACTTGCCTATTTTATCGCCTTTAAAACAATTGATGTTGTTATCCAAGGTCTTGATGAATCGAAATCAGCATGGATCATTAGCGACCAATACCAGGAAATTGGGGAAGCCATTATTGCCCGTCTTGGACGCGGTGTGACCTATTTGAATGGGGAAGGTGCATACACAGGTGATCAGAAGAAAGTTATTTTTTGTGTAATTAACCGTCTTGAAGAAGCAAAACTAAAATCGATCGTGGAGGATATGGATGATAGTGCGTTTCTCGCAGTAGCAGATATCGCAGAAGTGCGCGGCGGTCGATTTAAGAAAAAAGACATTCATTAATACTGAAACAATTAAAGTTGAATTTAATGGTACATCCAAAATCCCGATGGATGGCAGCACTATTGCCGGTTTTGATGCAGAAGGCAAAGTAAACCGTGAAGATTACGGCTTAACTTGGAATGCTGCACTGGAAACAGGTGGGGTACTTGTAGGGAAAGATGTAAAATTCAGTGCAAATTTTGAATTTATAGTTGGTGAATAAATGGCAGAAGCTTCAAAGTCAATGAGACTTTGAAGTTTTTTTATCGAAACTGGGCAGAATTAATGAAACTTTTTACTTTTTAAAACGTATTTATTCGCATACTGTATAAAAGAGGAGAGGATATATATGTTTGGAAAAGTGGCAGCGGATGTGCTTGGATTAAGCGATGTTGGTGCAGTGATTAAACCAGCGGATTACGATAAGGTAGATGCTGATGATTACATTATGCATGAAGATAATGAAAAAATTTATTTTTTAATTAAATCAAAAGCAGATGAGTATTGCTTCACAAATCTTGGTCTCGTTCATGTTGATGGTGCGAATGCGGTTAGCAAAAAGAGAATGCTGCGCCGATTCAACTATGTCACCAATCGAGTCTCCAATGTTATGCTTGAGACGGCGGGGACAGTTGACCTTGATGTAGAAATTAAATTTACGCTTGGCAATGAAACGTATTCGATTGATGTGCATAAAAAACATTTAGAGGAATTAAAAGATTTGTATAAGGCTTTATTAAAAATTGCTGAAATGCAACAAGAAAATGAGCGTTATCTTGGCTATTCACAGCAAAGTCTTGATATGTCAGCAAGCAGCATTCAACATATTACGAAGACACAAATCGATCTAGCGGGTGAATTCGAAAAAATAAATAATTATGCATTTAACTGGTTAGTGCAATCAAGCTCAAGATACCGCGCGAAAGATTTTGGGAAAGTGTTTGAAAAATATATTAATAACTAGAAATGCAATTATAAAAAAATGAGGAGCACTCTGCAGAGTGCTCCTCATTTTTCAATATTCGACTGTTAGAGATTCAAGTTCAGACTGTTCACACGGAACAGCGTTATAGCCTAGCTGTTCAACTTTGCTGATCATAGTAGAGCAGTTGCCGCCAACGATTAAAAAAAGACGGTCGCGCTGTACCTTTTCACGGATTGATGACAGCATGCCGAAAAGAGCGGATGTCTTTTCTTCTGACAACGTTTGTGTGAAGGAAGACGTCGATTCGGTAACAGGGATGATCCACAGTTCACATTCATCTTCCGTTTGCAACAGCTGTTCAAAGACTTCCGCTTTTTCAAGCGGGGTTCTCATCGTATCGTCACGAAGCTCATATACTTCTTTATCGATTATCACATTTTCTACAAAAGGGCGGCTATCTTTCTGATCAAAAACTTTAATGTCCAATTTGGACGGTTCAATATGCTTATTCATCTATTTCTCTCCTCTGCCTGTTAAAACTAGGTTTATATGCTTTTTAACAACATATATATATACCCGTTTTGAGAGAAAAGTAAACCTTTTTATACGATCGTCAAAATTTCATTTAACCGGCTGATCGTATAGTGTGGGTTTGCCCCATCAATGATTTTGCCTTCGCCGTGATCAATCCATACAGAATCAATGCCAGCACGCGTTGCGCCAAGAATATCCGTTCCTTGATTATCGCCAACCATAAGGGCGTCTTTCGCTTCGACATTCATTAGGTTCAGTGCATGATCAAAGATGGCTTTTTCCGGCTTGCCAAACCCGAAATGACCCGAAATTAAAATGTGGTCAAAATAAGGGACAAGCTCTGAAGTCATTGTTAATTTTTCTAACTGAAGTGAGGGGGCTCCGTTCGTCAGTAAAAGAAGATGGTACCCTTTTTCACGAAGTTCATTTAGTACATCGAACGTTTCTTCGTAGACAAATGGTGAGTTACGGCGCACGGAACGGAAACGCTCACGTGCCCATTCCGCTTCTACAAGGGGGATACCTGCTGCAGAAAAGCCATTTTGCCAAGTTTTCAGCTGATAATCTGCAATGTTTTCGCCCATATCACGGAATGGTTTGTAATGAATATCACCAAAATTACCCCACAGTCCTTCAAACGGGTTAATGCCGATTGAAACCGTCACTGGATAAAAAGAATACGTTTCGTATTGCGCGCGGGCAGCAGTGCGGACATGCTGTTCAATCTCTCTAGCATCTTTTCCATATTTATCGGCAATCTCACCACATGTTACGTCAAATGCTGTTTGAATGCTTTTTTTATCATCCAGAAGTGTATCATCGAGGTCAAAGAATAGTGCTTTTTTCAAAATATTGTCTCCTTCATGTAGGTGTAGTCTAGGTGCTATTTCGACAAAAAACGTAAAAATCCTCTTTTTTGATAAAGAAAAGATAAAAATGGGGGTGAATTCATTCTGCGTCCGCTATTGTATTTCTTTCACTAAATTTAGCGAAAAAGGACACATAACGGTGTTCTTTTCATCATTTTTAGGGTATACCATGCTTAGGTGAAGAAGTATGAATTTAATAAAGTGGTCGTACACGAAGCGGTATAACATAAAAGCCATCTATGACGATTTTCCAAACTCAACCGTCATTTTTCGGCTTATCAACCAATATTACTTCATTTATAATGTCAAATGGTCGGAAAATGATCCGCCTGTGACGAAAGAGAATCTTGAACAAATGGAACAGCGATTAAATGACGAACTAGGCACTGGTCATTTTTACCGGAATCGTAAATCGAGAAAGCAGGAGGTTCCCACAGTGAAAAAAGCGATGATTATTGCGAATCCGTCATCTGGAAAAGAACAAGCAGAAGAACACATTGATCAAATAATGGAACAGCTTAAAAAATCGGGGTACAGCGTTGATGTATGTCTGACAGGAGGGGAAGGAGATGCGACGCGCTTTGCAAAAGAAGCATGCGAATCAAAGTATGATGCCGTTATCGCCATGGGGGGAGATGGGACAATGAATGAAACGGTCAACGGTCTTGCTGAACAGCCGCATCGTCCTGTTATGGGTGTCATACCTCTTGGAACAGTGAACGATTTTGCGCGTGCGCTCAATATACCGCTTGATCCGAAAGAAGCGATTGGTGTGCTGGGTGGCAAAACAAAATTGACCGATATTGGTAAAATAAATAATCATTATTTTTTAAACATTTTAGCGCTGGGAGGCATTGCTGAAGCGACTGGTGAAGTGACATCCGAAAAGAAAACATCACTGGGACCACTTGCCTATATTATTGAAGGGTTAAAAACATTGACGGATAAAACACCATTTACGATCAAAGTAGAGGCAGACAGCGGCATATATGAAGAAAAATCGCTTCTTTTTTTAGCAGCATTAACGAATTCAGTTGCTGGCTTTGAAAAGCTGGCACCTGATGCGAAAGTGGCGGATGGACAGTTTCACTGCTTTATTGTAAAAGATGTGGCGCTGCCTAAATTGCTGCGGATTGGGGCAAATTTATTAAAAGGGGACTTTCAAAACGATCCAGATGTTCTTTATTTCACATCGGAAAAATTAAGAATCAATTCATTAATGGAGTTAAAAGCAAATGTAGACGGTGATATGACAGAGGCTGTACCGCTTGAATTAAAAGTACTTCAAGGCCATTTAACCATTTTTGCTCCTTAAAATAGCTAAATAAACTATATTTTAGCAGGTGACAATGGAATCAAATCATCAGTTGTGTGCTTTTACGGTTTTGTTTTTTGTTATACTCAAAAAAATGAAACTAAGGAATAATTTGTGCGTACATATAGGTGAGGTGAAAACAAATGAGTTTTTTTAAGCGTCTGTTCAAAGGAGCTGACGAAAAAATTCCCGAAACTAAAGATCGTACGCTTTTAAATGTACGTGTAGGCGATTTCGTCACATATGATCTTGTCGATTATGAAGTGACCGGCAAGATTCATTATAATGACAGCGGTTATACGTGGGATGCATACCAATTGGCGGCAAACGGGAAAGTGTGCTGGCTCAGCGTTGAGCTTGATGATGAGCTTGAAGTGGGGATATATGAAACGATTCGCCTGCCAGGGCTTGAACTGGGTGCACGAAAAGTGACACATGACGGCCGCACATATCATTTAGAAGAGCAGGGACAGGCATATGTAAAAGGAGAGGGCCGCAGTGAGAACATCCATGGAAAAAATGTGGACTATTATGACTATGCGGACGATTCCGGAGAACATTTTTTATCTGTTGAAGTATGGGGCGGAGATGTCGAAGTCAGTTACGGGTATGAAATTGAAGAATATGAAGTGACTATCCTGGCGGGAAGCTAAACAAATTGGAGGAGATAACATGTTTCAATTTTTTAAACGGGTACAGACATATGTAGGGTCAGAGTTAAATGCGGCGCTTGAGAAAGCAGAAGATCCTGTTAAAATGCTTGATCAATTTATGCGGGAAATGGCCGCGGACATTCGCGATGCAGAAACTGCTGTAGCAAAACAGCTGGCAAATGAAAAAATGCTCAAAAAGAAATATGATGATGCGAATAGCATGGTGGAAAAGCGCCAGCAGCAAGCAATTGATGCGCTTGGAGCCGGAAATGAAGACTTGGCCCGCCGTGCGCTTGAAGATAAAAATGTTCACGCCCAGCAAGCAGACTCCATGCGTACCGCGCATGAACAAGCGGCTTCAGATGTCGCAGTTCTGCGTGATAAATTGTCCGAAATGAAGCGTGAGTATGAGGAAATGCGCTTGAAAAAAGATTCGTTAAAAGCGCGAGCAGAATCTGCAAAAACAAGAACAAAAATGAACCGGGCGATGTCGTCAGTTGGCGGTGATGAATCACGCCTCGGCTTTGAACGGATGGAAGAGAAAGTGATGCAGTATGAAGCAGAAGCGGAAACATCAGAAGATTTACGCGCTGGATCGCGTAGCTTGGATGACGAACTGGCTGCATTGAAGAAAAACAGTGCTGTTGATGACGAACTGGCCGCGCTTAAACAAAAGCTCGGAAAAGAATAAGGAACCGCGGCCCGTGTATATGGGCGGGCCGTTTCTGTTCATTTGGAGTGTTTTATTTATGACAAAAAAAGGATGGCTAACCGGTACGATTGCGTTTGTCGTATTTCTTGCTGCGTGCGGACTGTCAGAGGCGGATGAGTATATTGATGAAAATTATACGTTCATTGATGCTGTTCAAAACAATACAAGTTCAAATGACCGCGCGCTTGTATACCGGGTAAATAAAAGTGTCTCGGATACAGCAGCAGAATTAATTGAAGTACAGAAACCGGAACAAACTGGTAAAGAAGTAGACGGCAGGCAAGTACTCGTCTATGATGACGAGTTTATTATATTAACAGAAGATCCGGACAATCCAGGATCGACGCTTGTTGAAGTAGCAGAAGATGAGTTTGTCCGCACGCATTACAATCCCGGCTTCTTTTCGGGAATGCTGCTAGGTTCGTTTCTAAATGGCCGTTTCGGTTCAAACTGGGAGCGATCACAATCGAACAAGTGCCGTCGAAATAATGATGATTGCTACTCAGGCGGCGGATACTATGGTTCATTTTCGTCTGGTACATACGGGAGAGGTTCTGTATTTCGAGGCGGCGGTCCGGGATCAGGCAAGTAATAGTATATTAAGAGAGGGGATTCAATCGTGAACCCATTTTTGTTAACGTTTTTATATTATGCGATTGCCATTGCAGTCGTAGTAGTAGGTTTAGTGATTTTTGAACAAATAACGAGAAAGTATAAAGATTGGGATGAAATTAAAGGCCGCAATACAGCGGTTGCGTTGTCAATTGGCGGGAAAATTATCGGTATTTGCATTATTCTTATGTTTTCTATTTTTCACAATGATACCATTTTGGAAACAGTGTACTGGGGATTATTCGGGATGGTGCTTCAATTAATAGCCTATGTTCTATTTGAAGTGTTCACAAGAAATTTTTCAGTGGAAGAGCAGTTGAAAGAGGGAAATCTAGCAGTAGGCATCGTTTCATTCTCTGTTTCTGTTGGTCTGGCGTTTGTTATAGGCGCCTCGATTTCGTAAGGCGGTGCTGATGATATGACTGAACAGGAATCCAACCGGCAAAGCAGATCGATTTATTATGCATCAGGTATCGTATCGATTTGCGGAATCATATTTGAAGTGCTGTTCGGTGCTCTCGGTTCATATATTTTAGGAGATGGAGTGAAGCAGTATACGCTTACCATCTCCCTTTTTTTAACCGGAATGGGCGTCGGCGCTTACATAAGTGAAAAAATAACGAATCATTTGATTGCATCCTTTATTTGGATCGAATACGGCGTGGGCCTTATTGGCGGCTTTTCAGCGATGATGCTTTTTGGCGTTACAGCTTATTTGCCAGACGGGACAGATGCCCTTTTTTTATATGGTGTTACATTGTTTGTTGGCACCTTGACCGGTGTAGAATTGCCGATATTAATCCGTAAAGCAAATGAAATTGGTGTTTCCTTGCAAAAAAGTGCGGCGAAAGTGCTTTTTTCCGATTATGCTGGCGGGTTAGTAGGCGGGCTGCTCTTTTTATTTTTACTCCGTCCATACTTTGGTCTGGTCAAGACATCGTTTCTCGTAGCCCTTATTAATGTGGCCGTTGCGCTTTGGATTGTATTCCGTTTTAAAAAAGAATTGAAACGTTTCATTTTACATGCAGCATCGGGTATTGTATTGTTGCTTATTTTAATTGCAGGTGCTCTATTTGGAGAAGAAGCAGCATTTCATTTTGAACAAAAATTGTATCATGACCCAGTTGTGTTTTCCAAACAGACAGCGTACCAGCAAATTATTTTAACACGTGAGCAAGGGGATACACGTCTTTATCTAGATGGGCAATTACAATTCAGCTCATCTGATGAGCATCGATACCATGAAATCCTTGTGCATCCGGTGATGGCCGCTGCCAAGCGTCATGACAATGTCCTCGTTCTAGGCGGCGGGGACGGGCTTGCTGTGCGGGAGTTATTGAAATATGAAGATTTGGGAAAGGTAACACTCGTCGATCTTGATCCAGCTATGACTAACGAGGCCCGAACAAATCATTTATTGACGGAATTAAACGAAGGTTCGCTCGATGATGATCGTGTCAATGTGGTGAACGACGATGCATTTCAGTTTCTTGAAGCATCCACTGGTTTGTATGATGTTATTATCGTCGATTTACCAGATCCGAATAATGAATCGCTAAATAAACTCTATACACAGGAATTTTATTCACTTATCCGTAATCACTTGCAGCCGGATGGTGCTTCGATTGTACAGGCGACAAGCCCTGTTTTTGCGCCGGAAGTGTACTGGACGATTGATAAAACAATTAAAGAGACGGGATTGAAAACAGAAAATTTGCATGCAGATATTCCAAGCTTCGGCGGCTGGGGATTTATTTTAGCCTCGCGTGAACCTGTACAATTGTCTAAACTGAGTATTATAAGCAATACCCGATATTTAACGGCAGACATGCTTCTAGCACTGGGTGTATTTGGGAAAGATGAAGATGCTATTATCGAAGATGAGAATGGGCGCCCAGTGACATTACAACCGAATACATTAATACGGCCGAATTTAATTGAAGTTTATGAAAAATCGTGGCGTTTTTATTGAAAAGAGCCGCCTCACTACTGAAGTGACCCCATAAAGTTAGACAGGTTATTTCGTTAGGCTACTTGTTGGGCATGGACTCGGTATTGTACCGGGCTCATGCCTTTTAATTTTGCCTTGATTCGTTTGTGATTATAGTATTCTATATATTTTGCTAGTTCCTGTTTAAAGTGTTCCACACTTTCAAACTCTTTTAGGTAAAGAAGTTCTGATTTCATGGTGCCAAAGAAATTTTCCATAACAGCGTTATCGTAACAGTTCCCTTTTCGGGACATGCTTTGTATAATTCCTCGTTCACTAAGGGCATAACGGTATGGCTTCATTTGGTAGTGCCAGCCTTGATCCGAATGAATAAGAAGGGCATCTTGATCTGTTAAACGTTCGAAAGCTTGATCTAACATGGTTGAGACAAGTGAATAAGTGGGTCTTGAACCAAGTGTATAGGTGATGATTTCGCCATTAAATAAATCTAATATTGGCGATAAATATAATTTCTCTCCCATAATTTAAACTCCGTAATATCCGTAACCCACTTTTGGTTTGGGTTTTCAGCTTGGAAGCTGCGATCTAGAATATTTGGTGCGATCTTACCAACCGTTCCTTTGTAAGAGCGATATTTCTTCATGCGGACAAGACATTTTAGTCCTTGTTCTTTCATGATACGCTGTACCTTTTTGTGGTTTACTCTATGTCCGCGATTTCTAAGTTCATCACGAATACGGCGGTAGCCATAACGACCTTCATGTTCGTCAAAAATAGTTTGAATCAATACTTTCAGCTTTGTATCTGGATCAAGACGATCGAAGTTTTTCACCCAATAATAATACGTGCTGCGCGGAATATCTGCGAGCCGAAGAAGTGCTTTCACCGGAAATTCATGCCTTAATGCATAGACTACTTGTGCTTTGTCCTGTTTGGTGATTTTCCCTTGTTTTGAACTAAGGCATTCAACTTTTTTAAATAGGCATTCTCCATACGTAAACGTTCATTCTCCGCCTGTAATGCCTCTATTGATCCGTCATTAGGTACTTGAATATTTGTTGTCTTACTATTTTTATTTTTCATGGATAGAGGCCCCTTTTTCTTTGATTGCAGGGCATCAACCCCTCCTGCTTCATAAGAAATTTTCCACTTTCGAAGCGTTTCATAAGAGGGAATATTAAAAATCGCCGCTGTTTCCCTGATAGACGTTCTATGTTCGTTCATATAATTAAGTACATCTAGTTTAAACTGTGCGGGGTAGGATGTATAGCGTTTTTCAAAAGCATCATCACCGAAAAATTCATATTGTTTAATCCACTGTTGAAGCATACTAAGATGAACACCAATAGATTTAGCAATTGTTTTTCCTCCTTCATTACCATCTAAATATTGTCTTACTGCCTGTATTTTTTCTTCTGGAGAAAATTTTACCATAAAAAAACTGCACCTCCAATTGTTAGTTATGTCTAACAATTGGGGTGCAGTTCATACCTGGGGCGACCTTTTTGTGATTGGTTCTGTTATAAAACATTGTTGTTTCATCAATAATCGTGTTTAGCGTAGCTGTGCTATTCCGTCGCCGCAAGCAATTGGTCATTTAAGGCTTTCAATTCTTCCTCCATTGCAGTCAACATTTCTTCTGCTTTTGTCGTGCCATGTCCAGTAGACTCCAGTTTTTCAATGTCGCCTTGCACACGCATGTAATCCATTTTCAGTTCGGCAATTTTATATTCAATTTGTGCTTTTTTCATTAGAATCCCGCCTTTATGCATAATCGTCCTTTTATTTTACACGTGGAAAATAAAAAAGGCCACTGCATGAAGCAGTGAACCGATACTCATTTTTTAAAATTAAGAAGAAACAATGAACTCGATGGCAAGGTTAAGGAAAAATACCGTATGGACCGCCACAAAAATAAGTCCTTGTTTATTTAAACGCTTTGTCAATACTCGATCCATACCAATCACTCCTTAAGTAGTTTGTAAAGCTATCATACTACATGTTCACAAAAAATTCAAAACTTTTTTCGAAAATTTGTCACAAAAAAATAAAAGAAGCGAATTTCGCTTCTTTTAAAGGATTGGCGATAGTAATCTAGAAATGGATTCTTTAAACTTAATTAATAAAGAGCGCTGCTGATACAATTCAGGTGTTAATTCATAGGAGACCAGCATGTCATTCCTGAAAATTTTTGCAAGTGCTTTGCCGCTTTCATAATCATACATGAATGCATTCACTTCAAAATTTAATCGGAAGCTTCGCACATCAATATTAGCGGTACCAACTGAACTTAACTTTTCATCTACGACAATCGTTTTTGCATGAATGAATCCATTGTTATAAATATAAATTTTTGCTCCAGCTTTCATAAGTTCACCAGCATAGGAATAAGTAGCCCAGTAAACAAACATATGATCAGGTTTATTTGGAATCATAATTTTCACATCAATCCCAGACAAAGCAGCGATGCGGAGTGCATCTAAAATGCTCGCATCTGGAATGAAATAGGGAGTTTGAATGTAAATGGACTTTTTAGCGGTTGTAATCAGCTTAAAGTAACCGCTTTTAATTTGCTCCCATTCAGAATCTGGGCCGCTTGTGACTATTTGAAGTGCAACATCGCCTTTTGTTGCAGGTACAGGAAAAAGCCGTTCATGATACACAAAGTCATGCCGTTTTGATGCTTGGTTCCAGTCTAATATGAATCGTGTTTGAAGGGCATGAACAGCGCTGCCCTTCACCCGCAAATGTGTATCACGCCAGTAGCCGAATGATGGATCTTTTCCTAAGTATTCGTCACCAACATTAAATCCGCCCAAGTAGCCAATTTGTCCGTCAATCACGACGATTTTTCGGTGATTACGATAGTTAAGACGTAAATTAACGTAAGGAATAGGCGAAGGGAAGAACACTTCTACAACGCCTCCCGCTTCAATCAATTCCTTAAAATGGCGCCGTCTTAACTTTCTCGAGCCTAAGTCATCAAAAAGCACAAAGACTTCAATGCCTTCCTTTGCTTTTTCAGTTAAACAATGAATTAATTTTTTTCCAAGTTCATCAAAGCGGAAGATATAATACTGAAGGTGTATATGTTCTTTCGCATTACGTATATCCTCTATTAATGCTTCATACTTAGCATGGCCATCTATATAAATATCGACGCTGTTATCTTCAGATAAAAAAGCGTCATTGTGACTGAGCAGCATATATACCAGTTTTTCATTTTCCTGGGTATGCGGGTTGGCGAAAGGAAAAACACTTCCTTTGATGGCTTTTTTTTGATGATTGATCTGCTCTTCAATCCCGACTTTCTTTTTATCGTCCCAATCAAAGAGGCGGCTTCTGCTTAAATTTTGTCCAAAGACGAGATAAAGAAAAAAGCCCAGAAAAGGGATGAAAAAAAGGACCATAAGCCATGCCCAAGTGGCGCTAGGATCACGCCGTTCAAGAAAAATAACGACTACTGCGAATGTAACATTCAATGCGAATAAAGTATATGCAGCCCATGGCCAGATTGAAATATCGATTGTCACCTTTATCACCGACCTAATTGAAAATTGTCCTTACTGTTTATTATACAAGAAAAAAATAAGAATAAATCGGATTGAAATCAATGAAACGGGGAAAAAGAAGAATACATTTTAAAAAAACGAAACAAATTTTTATATAAAACGTATAAACAAAAAAACATTAAAGGGTGGATAACTGATGAAGAGTGCAGATAGGACTCGCGAAATAGTTGATAAAATTGCCAGGCTTGGTGTAAAAGTAACAGCAACAAAATCCAGATTAGAGATTTGGAAAGCACTGCAGGACAGTTGTGAAACGGCTGGCTCCACAAAAATGGTTACATCTTATCATATCGGATAAGGAAGGTGAATCATTTATGTGTTTTAAAAAAGTCCGGAAGCTATTCCCGGACTTTTTTCATGAACGACGGCGTATTTTTCTCAAGTACCAGACAATCGCAGCAATAAACAAGATGGCAAGGATTGCATAGACAATGTTTGAATATACATCCATGTATTCAACGATTGTATGCCATGAATCAGCAAATGCTGCACCGAGATTGACAAGAACTGTATTCCATATTAGCGTTCCAGCTGTCGTGAAGATTAAAAAGAGAAAAAAGTTCATGTTTGACATTCCAGCTGGGACAGAGATTAAACTGCGAATAAGTGGCACCATTCGGCAAAGAAACACTGTCCATACACCATACCTATCAAACCATTTATCCGCACGATGAATATCTTTTTTTGTGACACGAAGAAAACGGCCATACCGGTCAATAATTTTCTCTAAATTTTCCACATCAATTAACAGGCCGATTCCGTATAATACAACGGCTCCAATAACGGATCCAGCTGTTGATGCTAAAATAACGCCAGTAACGGTCAAATCCGTTGATCCGGTCATAACCCCACCAAATGTTAAAATCACTTCAGATGGAATCGGTGGAAATAAATTTTCAAGTGCGATTAAAAAAAAGACACCCCATAATCCATATTGCTCCATCATTGATATAATCCAATTTTCCATGGCCATTCCTTTCTCACAGAAGATTTGAGCTTAAAACGCCTAAGAAGAAATTATAGCACTTTACAGTTCATCTTCTCCATTAAAAAGACCCGCATTTAAAGCGGGATTAAGGATGATTCTTTGCCGAATATATTGATAAGGGTTGTTTCAAGTGAATGTTCTTTTTCAAAGCGGTACATGTCAATCCGTTTTTTCCACTTGCTACGCTCAATGTCATTGTCAATAATGGCTGTAATTTGCTGTTCGACCGGTTTATTATTTGTTAATTCATAAATAAGCTGCCGCTTTTTTAAATAGTCCGCATTAAACTCTTCCTGTCCAGGGAGAGCACCTGCAATAAAAACAGGCAGCTCTTTTTCAAGAACCTCACTGACAGTAATGCCGCCCGGCTTTGTAATAATGGCCGAAGCTTCTTCGTAATAACGGTTCATCTCTTCCCGGCTGCTCATGTAAGGAAGTGCCTTAATAAGTGGATGATTGAGAGATAGAATTAGCTCGCGTAGTTTTGCATTATGCCCGCATAGCACATTATACGTATATGAAAGTGTATCAGTTTGCAAATTGTCCAGCAGTTTTTCAAGGTGGCCAAGTCCGCTGTTGCCGCCAGCGATAAGGATAGAACGGTGTTCGGAATGCACATGCTCCACTTCAAATGAAGGATGTACAGGAATACCGGTTACAAAAATTCGATTCCCGGGCACATCAAACTTTGCAAGCCATTTTTTTGCTTCCAGATGAGGAACAAAATGATAGTCGATACTTTGTTTTCCCCACACGTCACTGACAAAAAAGTCAGTATAGACATTAATGACAGGTACGTCTATTTTTCGAAGTTGTTTCAAATGATTTAATAGCTTTGACGGGTAACTGTGTGTACAAATTATATAATCTGGACGTTCTTTTTCAAGCATGCGGGCAAGACGGAACTCAAAATATTTATCCCAGACGTGAATAGGCATGCGCTCATTTCGTTTGCCGTCCGGTGTATAAATAAATGATTTATAAAACTTGCTGTACGATTCGGGGTTTTTACTGATCCACTGCATGTACATTTTTGAAACGACTGTTTCAAGTGATTCATGACAATAGCTTAATAAATCTACCGTTTGAATTTGAGCGTCCGGTCGAACACAAGCAATGCGTTCAATAATGGCTTCCGCTGCTTTATGATGTCCAGATGGCAGACGGAATAAAGGAAGCACAATAATTTTCATATAATTTTGACTCCTTTAACGACGGGAATGTGACGATTTTCTCCATTGAACAATCAAACGGATCATAAACACAATGAAAAAAAACGCGCCAGCGATACTTAAATAAATTGGCTCAATTTGAATATATGAACTGATAAGAAAACCGGCAGATATATAAACTAATACCCATGCAAAAGAACCTAAAACGGAAAGAGTGATAAATAAAGGAATGGAAAATTTTGCGATACCGGCGAAGTAAGGATTAAACTGACGAATACCAGGGATAAAAAACCCGAGTAATAATGATTTTGATAAATTCCAGTGCATGATTGTTTTATGAAGCCTCTTTTTCGTGACGCCTAAATATTTACCGTACCGGTCAAGGAGCGGCTGCCCGATTATTCGTCCAAGCGTGTAGCTCACGAGCATGCCCGTAAAGGCACCTGCTGTTAAAACAGCAACAGCAGGTGCAAAGGAAATAGAGCCGTTTTTCGCAAGCATACCGATATAAATAAGCAAACTTTCTTCCGGTGTGGGAATACCGACAATCCCAAATAGGCCAGTGAAAAATAAGATGACGTATCCATATTTTGATAAATAAGCCGCGATTAATGATTCCATTTAAGTCCTCTGATTATTAAACAAAGTGGTGACTGTAACGAATTCGTATTTTCTAGAATCTTCATCTGATAAAAACAAGTGAAGTGATTCAATCATCATAAGTGGAGCTGTTTTATAAGCGCCGAATGTGTTCCCGCTGTCATGCAGTGTAATAATGGCACCGTTTGACCGGGCATGGCATAATTTATTTGCTAATTTTCGGGCAGTCATGTTTTTTTTCCAGTCCCCCGGTATGGATGTCCACATAATCGTCTCGAACTGTTTTGCTTTTGACAGCGTAACTGGATTAAAATGTCCCCAAGGCGGCCTGTACAATGTAACACGTTCCCCTGTAATAGCAGAGACTCTTTCTGCGGCACGATCAAGCTGATGATTCATAGCGGAAGGCGATAGCAGCCAGTTGGAAATGTGCCGGTCATTGTGAATACCGATGTCATGTCCTTCTTTCTGTATACGACGTATTAAATCAGGATGATGTTCTGCTTTTTCTCCAACAATAAAAAACGTCGCTTGTACATTATATTTCTGTAATGTGTCAAGTAGAAGAGGCGTGTAGACTGGATCCGGACCATCATCAAATGTCAGTGCGATTTGTTTTCGGTCGCAGCCGCGTTTTTTTACACGTGTTGAGCATGTTCGTGCTGCAGCAGTCGGAATAATCGTCCATATGGCAGCTAGCAGCAGAGCCGCCTGTACAATTCTTTTCATAAAAACCTCCAACCTGATAAAGTCCAGTCTATGAGTCAATTTTCCCGGTATATAAAAAATAAAACCCGCTGAAAAGCGGGTTTTAAGCATTATTAGGTGCAGCTATTGGAATAGCGGATGAATCCATGGAGGATTCTATTCGTTTAACAGCTGTCACCGGCTTGATTTCGAGTTGCCGGATTTGGTGATCTTCCATTTCTAAAACAGTAAATAAAAATCCGCTATATTCGATCGTTTGCCCGCATTGAATATCGAAGTTTTCCGTCAGTATCCAGCCGCCAATTGTATCAACATCATCATCATTCATTTCAATGCCCAGCAGTTGGGCTGTTTCCGATACAGACAGCTTGCTGCTAGCAATGTAATGACGATCCCCTATCATCTGAATGACAGGCGGTGAGGCAATATCAAATTCATCATGAAGCTCTCCAACAATCACCTCGACAATGTCTTTAGCTGTCACGAGTCCTGAGGTACCACCATATTCATTAATTAAGATAGCCATCTGTATGCGTTCTGTTTGCATTTTCGCAAGCAGTTCATGAACAGGGATAGAGTCAATGACACGAATGATGGGACGGATAAAATGTTTAATACTTTTTGCCCCCACTAAAGGATCAGATACGTATTCTGCGATGACTTCTTTAAAATTCACAAAGCCGATAACTCGGTCTTTATCGCCGTCAATGACTGGATAACGTGTGAATTTTGTTTTCTGAAACAAGCTGATGCATTCTTTAACAGTCTCATCTTTTGCCATATAGGCCATCTCTGTGCGAGGCACCATGACTTCTGTCGCACTTCTGTCACCTAATACAGAGAGAGTACTGTCATTGTGGGCACCGTTTATTTCAGCAAGCAAAGCAGAGGAACGCCCCATCGAGGGGGGATCTCCAGTTTCATTTTTTTCTCTTCTTTTCATAAACCGGATGGCTGTAAACGATAGTGCTACAAGGATAACAGCGATAAGTGTAATCCATATGTCCAATCAGATTTCTTCTCCCGCAGGGTGCGAAAGAAGAAGTCACCTCCTATAAAATGTGATGATCAAATTTGAAAAACCAGCAGAATATGATGCTATTTTTACCGTCAATGTCCCATTTGATCACCCTCTTTCCCTCGTTCTCTTCTTCCTTATTTCTATTATATTAAAGACAGATAATTCGGTCAAATTGTGTAATCTTTATTATAAAAGATGTGTTAAAAACCATGAGGCAATTGTAAAGTATGTGATGAGCGAAAAAATATCATTAATCGTTGTAATAAGCGGTCCTGATGCCACTGCCGGATCGATGTTCAGCTTATATAAAATGAGCGGGATAATCGTACCAGCAAGCGTTCCGATGATTAATGTAAGCAAAAGAGAAGCGCCGACGACAAATCCAAGGATGGCGCTGCCCTGCCAGAAAAAGGCAATAAAAAAGATGAGGATACCACATACAGCACCAATGATCAATCCAACACCAAATTCGCGCATGATCAGCCCCAGAACTGTTTTCATATCAATATCGCGTGAAGCAAGCCCGCGGACGACAACGGCTAGAGACTGTGTGCCGGTGTTACCGGTCATACCAGAAATCATTGGCATAAAATAAGTGAGTGCAACGACTTGATGAAGTGTATCTTCAAAGCCGGAAATAATGCTGCCAGATACGAGTCCGATAAATAAAAGCAGTACGAGCCATGGAAGGCGTCTGAATGCCGCTACACGAGGTTTCGTATCAAAGTCAATTGATTTACCCGAAGCAGACAACTTTTCAATATCTTCATTTGCTTCTTGAATAACGACATCGATAATATCATCAAACGTGACGATACCAATTAAAACATTCGTTTCATCGACAACCGGAATGGCAAGGAAGTCATAGCGTTGAATGAGACGGGCAACTTCTTCTTGGTCGGTGTGCGCACTGACCGAAATCACACGTGCGTACATAATATCAGCAATTTTTTCATGGGCGTCTGCCAAAAGCATATCACGGTAAGAGACAACACCAACCAGTTTTTTATCGTCATCAATGACATATAAATAGTTAATTGTTTCCGCGAACTCGGCAAAACTTTTCAGCTTTTCAACAGCTTCTCTTACTGTATAGGAATGTTTAATCCATACAAAACGGTTTGTCATAAGCCGTCCAGCTGTTTCTGAAGGAAAGCTCATCATATTTTCAACGATGGTGGATTCTTCTTTTTTCATACCGGACAAGAAAGTTTTAATATTTTCTGGTGACATGTCATCAAGAAGAGAAGCGAGATCATCGTTGTCCATATCGTCAAGTACTTTTCGGGATCGCTCCTTTCCGACTCTTTGGAGCACGGTCATTTGTTCGTCACTTTCAAGCTCCTGGATCATATCGGTTAAAACCGGAATCGATAAATGCAGCAAAAAACGCGTGAGATGTTTCTCCGGCAGGCTGCGATAGATGGCTGCCATATCGTACGGATGAAGTTCATCAATTAAATGCTGCAGGTCTGTTTTTTTGCCTTCTTTTAAGAGTTTGATGACGAGCAGGGTGAGTTGATCTTCCGTTAAGTTGGAAATCACAGACAGAGGCCCTCCTTTTATGTGAAATTACAGCTGCTCATTTAGTATAGAACGAAATAGGTAAAAAAGTTTCACACATTTTATGAAATTCCTTGTAAATTTACATACGAAGATGAATGAATTTTGATAAAATAACAGTATAACAAAAAAAGATAGAGGCAGCTATGCAATTCGTCGTGATGTGGAGGTCATATGATTGAAAAGTCCCGGAAATATGAAAGAATTGATTTATATACATTTACACCCCATTAATCAATATGTTGTATCATATGGAATTGAATTTCAAGAATTTATAAAGGCGATTCCGGAGACGCCCCCGCATTTACTCTTATTAAAGCACAAGTTCGAGGATAGTGACTTTAATATGCATACCCGTTTCGATTACATTGAACCGGATGGACTGCAACGTTTAATGAAGGAAGACGTAGGGGAGTATGGTGATTTTTGCTGGGTTGACTTTGAGGATATAGATGGACTGAATGAATTGGACGGACACGAAATTTCAGAACTTCTTTATCTGGCTCACAGCAAGGAACATTTGCGACGTCCGTTTTACAGCAAGTTGAACAATCGTTATGCGTACTTATCGCACGATGATGAATGGTTCAATAAAACGTATTATCGTCACATGCCTGATTTTTACAGCGTGCTTGGTAAAGTCATTTCCTTAAAACTAGGTTTCTTTCGCAGTGAACGGTCCTTTTTCGTTTTGAAAAAAGGATCCCTATTTCCACCGATTCCACCAGAAATGATCGCCCTTGCCTATGGAGATATGAAAGAGGGAGTTGTCATTTCACTAGCAAAAGCAGAGCAAAGCCGCTTAAAAGTGGAAGTGCCAATCTGGGTCGTTGGTGATCATGTTAGTATGGACGATGTGTTTGACGAGTATGAAACAAGCTTCAAAACATTGCCAAATGCCCGGTTCGTGTTTGATAAGAAAACACATGAATGGAGCGTATTTTCACAATGAAAATAAACGGATTCTCGTTATGAGAATCCGTTTTTTAGCGAACAAGATATACAGCGTTTTTCGTTAAAAGTTAATATAAAAAAGAAGACGAAACATTGTTAATGTTCAAATAACGTAAGCATACTATATAATTTGAGTAAGAAGTCGGACGGAAAGTTTATTCTTATGACAGAAAAGCATGGTAAAATAGAAAATACTGAAATTTTTGGAGGCTTATTAATGAAAAAGAAACTTGGGTTACTTTATGGGGGAAAGTCAGCGGAACATAACGTATCATTGCAAACGGCGAAAGCAGTGACAGCCGCGCTGGATCTATATAAATTTGATGTATACCCTATCTACATTTCAATAGACGGGACATGGACAGAGGGGAAAAGATTAGAAACGCCTGTTTCTACGATAGAAGAATTACAGTTGACTGGGAACGGCGGGACAGAACATGTTCTTTCCATGCTTGCACAGGGAAAATACGATGTTGTTTTCCCGCTCTTACATGGACCAAATGGAGAAGACGGCACGGTTCAAGGTTTGCTGGAAGTTTTAAATGTGCCCTATGTAGGAAACGGAGTGCTCGCCTCATCTGCAGGCATGGATAAAGTGATTATGAAAAATGTCTTTGCACAAGCAGGATTAAAACAAGTAGGTTACACACATATGACACGGATAGAATGGGAACAAAATAAAGAAGCAGGGTGCGCGTTAATTGAACGTGAAATCGGCTGGCCTTGTTTTGTAAAACCAGCAAATCTTGGTTCAAGTGTCGGTATCAGCAAATGCCAAAGCAAAGAAGAACTTGCTGATGCAATGGAAGAAGCATTTCAATTTGACAGAAAAGTCATCATTGAAGAAGGTGTTGTTGCCCGGGAAATCGAAGTGGGGATCCTTGGAAATGAGGCGCCTGTTTGCTCGGTGATTGGTGAAATTTTACCGAAAAAGGAATTTTACGATTATAAGGCGAAATATGAGGATGAAGATACGGCACTTATTATCCCTGCTAATATAACAGATGCTCAGAAAAAAGAAATGGAACAATTAGCAATTCGGGCGTTCCGTTCACTCGACTGCTCGGGTCTTGTTCGTGCCGACTTTTTTTTAACAGAAAGTGGGAGCTTCTTAATTAATGAAGTAAATACAATGCCAGGTTTTACGCCATTCAGCATGTTCCCGCTTCTTTGGAAAGAAGCAGGGGTTGAATACCCGCAGCTTATTGAACAGATGATTGATTTGGCGGTGGAACGTCATAGAGAAAAACAAAAGATTAAATATACGGTTTAAGGGTGGGCGCTCATGATTCGCAAAACAGTTGAGCAGTTAACGAAAATGATAAATGTAGAAAATGATGTAACAATCTGGAATGAACGACTTATTGAAGGGGTGTCCATTGATTCGCGGGAAGCAGGCGAAAACTGTTTGTTTGTTCCTTTCGCGGGTGAACACACAGATGGACATAAATATGTACGGCAGGCCATTGAAAATGGTGCGGGAGCGGCATTATGGCAAAAAGATATACCAGGAGCGCCGGAAGATTTGCCGGTTCTGATCGTGGAAAACCCATTGCTTGCACTCCAACAGCTGTCAAAAGCATATCGCGATTCACTTAACGTGAAAGTCGTTGGTATTACGGGCAGCAATGGCAAGACGACAGTTAAAGATATGACGGCTGCTGTATTGGCAGAAAAGTACCGTGTTCAAAAAACAGAAGGTAATTATAACAATCATATTGGTCTGCCATTAACAATGCTGTCATTAAGTGAAGATACAGAAGTGGCCGTGCTTGAAATGGGTATGAGCAACAGAGGGGAAATTGAGCTTTTATCAAGGCTGGCTACACCAGATGTAGCGATTATTACAAATATCGGTGAATCCCATTTGAAGGATCTCGGCTCGCGAGAAGCAATAGCAGATGCGAAATTGGAAATTTCAGCGGGTTTATCGAGTGCAGGAACGCTTGTTTATTTAGGTGATGAACCGTATCTTACTGAAAAAATAACGGAAGACGTGTCATTTCAAACGGTAACATTCGGTTTGGACGAGTTAAACACATTTTATCCTGTATTTGTTGAACAAACGGAAAATGGAAGTATTTTTACAATAAATAAAGAACCGTCTGTCCGATTTAAGTTACCAGTACTCGGTCAACATAATGTTATAAATGCGCTCGCAGCTATTGCAACCGCAAGCTTGTTTGCTGTGCCATATGGAGATATGACAGCGGGTCTTCGCAAAGTAAAACTGACAAAGATGCGGATGGAGTGGGTAGAAGGTAAAAAGGGTATAAAGATAATAAACGACGCCTATAATGCCAGCCCAACATCGGTAAAAGCAGCTATTTCGCTCGTATCAGAACTACCTGGCTACGACCGGAAAATAATCATTCTCGGTGACATGCTTGAACTTGGGCTGGATGAGGAACTTTTTCATTATCAGACGGGTCAGGTGATTGATGGAGATAAAATCGATTACTTATTTACGTATGGTGAACTTGGCCAGTTTATTGCATCTGGAGCGAAAAGTGCACTAGGTCCCGACAGAGTTTTTGCCTTTCAGGATAAACATGAATTAACTAAAGCAGTTGAGGGTGTTCTAGAGGGAGGGGAATTGTTGCTGGTTAAAGCGTCAAGAGGCATGAAATTGGAAGAAGTCGTAGACGGATTGTCGAAATAAGATGTGGAAAGCGGTGAGCAGTCATGATTGGCTGCCTTTGTATACATGGATTTACAGGAGGGCCATATGAAGTAGCACCGATTGCAGATTATTTGCAGCAGCATACCGACTGGAAAATCATTGTGCCTCTTTTACCGGGACACGGTGAGACGCTCTCCCTGAAAGGTTGTACTTGTACAGAATGGATCGACTGCGCTGAATTAGCGCTTCAAAAAATGTTTGAAGAATGCGAAGAAGTGTATATAATCGGTTTTTCGATGGGTGGATTGATTGCTGCTTATTTGACGGCCCGTTATTCAATCAGTAAACTAGTTCTGCTTAGCGCAGCGGTAAAATACGTAAATCCAAAGCAGATAAAAGAAGACGTTCAGGAAATGGTGCGGGATTTGCGGGAAAAGCAGCTTCATAAAAATGAATTATTTTTGCGTTACCGGGAAAAACTGATGATAACGCCGCCGGCCGCCGCGCGTCAGTTTCAAAAAGTCGTACGTCTCGCCCGTCCAGAGCTAAAAAAGATTACGGCACCCGTATTGATTGCTCAAGGAACGAAAGACAGTATTGTACCGGTCACAAGTGCGGATTACATTTATAAGCATGTATCATCAGCAGAGCGTCATCTTTATTATTCACGGGAAGCGAAGCATTTAATTTGCCATACTGGAAATAAAGAAGAACTTTTCGAGAAAGTCTTTACTTTTTTGTCCAAGTAACGTAAAGTTATAAAAATGCGCATTGAAAATTTGATCGTGAAATGGTAAGATGTAATAGACATGTTGCTCTTCGCATGAACGTAGAAGGGTATTTTTTGTGCGGACAGCAGTTTAACATAGAAGGAGAAGAAACTATTGACGAAATTTAAAGATTTAAACTTAAGCGCTGAGACGCTGAGAGCTATTGACAAAATGGGCTTTGAAGAAGCGACCCCAATTCAAGCGGATACAATTCCATTAGGTCTTGCAGGAAAAGACATTATCGGACAGGCGCAGACGGGTACGGGTAAGACGACTGCTTTCGGTGTTCCAATGGTGGAAAAAATTGATACGAAAAATGAAGCAATTCAAGGGCTTATTATTGCACCTACACGTGAGTTGGCTATTCAAGTCTCAGAAGAACTTTACAAAATAGGAAGCGGCAAACGTACGCGTGTATTGGCTGTATACGGCGGACAAGACATTCAACGCCAAATTCGTGCATTGAAACAACGTCCACATATTATCGTAGGTACACCAGGGCGTATTTTGGATCATATTAATCGCCGTACATTAAAACTTGAAAACATCCAAACGCTTGTTCTTGATGAAGCAGATGAAATGTTGAATATGGGCTTCATTCAGGACATTGAATCCATTCTTTCAAATGTTCCTGCAGAACGCCAAACACTGCTGTTCTCAGCAACAATGCCGGGACCAATCCGTACCATTGCAGAACGTTTTATGAAAGATCCAGAAATGATCCGCATTAAAGCGAAAGAAATGACGGTTTCAAATATCGATCAATATTTCGTAAAAGTGCAGCAACGGGATAAGTTTGATGTTCTTGCCCGCTTAATGGACGTTCAAACACCTGAACTTGCAATCATCTTTGGCCGTACAAAACGCCGTGTAGATGAGCTAGCCAATGCACTTAGTCTTCGTGGTTATCAGGCAGAGGGAATTCATGGTGATTTGACACAGGCAAAACGTCTTACTGTGTTGAATCGTTTTAAAGCAGGTAAAATCGATGTGCTCGTCGCAACAGATGTTGCCGCGCGTGGTCTTGATATATCCGGTGTTACACATGTATACAACTATGACATTCCACAGGATCCAGAAAGTTATGTTCACCGTATTGGCCGTACAGGCCGTGCCGGTAAAGAAGGAATGGCGATCACATTCGTGGATCCTCGTGAAATGAGTTATCTGCGTGAAGTGGAGCGCACAACGAAAAAACGTATGACACCAATGGAAGCCCCAACATGGGATGATGCACTTAGCGGTCAGCAGCAGGCAGCGGTAACAGAGCTTGAAGAAGCGATTAGGAAAAATGAATTAACAGAATACCGTACATTCGCAAAAAATTTGCTTGATCAATATAGCCCTGAAGACATTGTGGCAGCAGCTGTAAAACTGATCACAAAAGAGCCGGATCGTACACCTGTTCATATTACAAGTGAATCATCACTTCCACAAAAACGCGATAAATTCCGTAGTAAGAGTTCAGGCGGCGGAGGCTATCGGAAATCAAGTGGCGGTGGCCGGCAAGGCGGCGGGCGTACTTATGGCAATCGTGACCGTAAAGGCGGTTCGGGTGGTTCAGGCGGTTCAGGCGGCGGACGTCGTAAATATTCTTCAAACTAATAAAGAAGTGAGTCATCCCAGTACAGACTGGGATGGCTTTTTTTGAAGGGAAGTGAACAAGATACTAAAAGGGATCGGCATGGATATTGTGGAAATTGCTCGGATTCGCCGTTTGATCGAGCGACAGCCGAAGTTTATTGAACGTATTTTAACACCGCAGGAACTCGTGTCTTTTCACGATAAAAATGGAAGCCGCCGGTGGGAATACGCAGCCGGCCGGTTCGCAGTGAAAGAAGCTTTTTCGAAGGCAGAAGGAACCGGCATTGGTGAACACTTATCATTTCAAGATATTGAAATTAGTTCAGACGAAAAAGGACGGCCGATCTTGATTCGCCCTTATTCAGAAGGTGTACATATTACAATTACACATAGTCGTGAATATGCTGCGGCAGTTGTTGTGATCGAATGAATATTGCTCTTGACCTCTTCATATAGTGCTTATGAGAGGGGTGCGGCAATGAAAAAGTGGATTGGCTTACTAGCAATCGTTTTACTTCTGGTATCTGCCTGCGGAGCGCCGACGAAAGAAGATGTTGTGACAGATATTAACGAGAAAGCAAAAAACGCTGCTGGGTATAAAGCGAAAGCCGTACTTGAAATTCAAGCCGGCAAAGAAAAACAAAGCTATAATGTGGAAATCTGGAATAAGCAGCATACGTATTACCGCGTGCATCTTGCTTCGGTCACTAATAAGCATAGTCAGACGATTTTGAAAAACAAATCAGGTATTTACGTTATGACACCTTCCCTTGGCAAAAGTTTCAAGTATGATAATAATTGGCCGGAAAATAGCAGTCAGTCTTATTTATTTGAGTCACTTGCTGCTGATATAAAGGCGGATGGAGAAGCAACATTTAAAGAAACAGCCAAGCATTACGTATTTGAAACGAAAACACGCTACACAAATAGCAAGATTCTGCCACGGCAGCAAATAACATTTAATAAAGATGATATGACACCGGCGATGGTCAAAGTGTTGGACAAACAGAAAAAGCCCGTTATTACTGTCATTTTCAAAAAGATGGATTTAAATCCGAGGTTTGCAAAAAAAGATTTTGAGCGTAAGGAAACAAAAGTAAAAGAAACAGCAGGTTCAATGGAAGAAGAATTCATTGTTCATTATCCAGTCGCTATAACAGATTCCAAGCTGATTGATGAAACGAAAATAGGAGATAGAGTCGTGTTAACATATGGAGGAGACAAGCCGTTTACGCTTATTCAAAAAAGAGCATCCGCTCTAAATGGACAAAGTATCATATCTGCATCAGGTAACATGGCAGATATGGGATTTGCAGCCGGTGAATCAGCAGAAGGATCGTTAACATGGGTATATAATGATGTTGAATTTATGATCGCATCCGACGTAATGACGAAAGGTGAAATGGAATACCTGGCAGCTTCTATGCAGCCCGGAGCAGTAAAATAAAGGACGGCGGTCATAGTTTACCGCCGCTTTTTTTGTGTGTAAAATAGAAGCGAAAGCATCATGACTTTAAAGAAAACTAGGATGTGAAGAAGATGGATTATTATCGTGATACATGGGCGGAAATAAATCTTGATGCAATAAAGTGGAACGTTTCAAAGGCGATTCAACATTTAGCAGATTCAATGACACTGTTTGCTGTCATAAAAGCGAATGCGTATGGCCATGGCGATGTACAGATAGCGAACGCTGCACTTAATGCAGGAGCAAAAGGGCTGGCGGTTGCTTTTTTAGATGAAGCATTATCATTAAGAAAAGCGGGCATTACAGCACCGATTCTCGTTCTCGGTGCTAGTCGTCCCCACACTGCGAGTATTGCGGCCGCACATAATATATCTTTAACCGTTTATGAAAAAGAATGGTTTACTCATGTGCAGATGGAAAGAGATCAAACGCTGTCTATACATATCAAATGTGATACAGGGATGGGCCGTCTAGGTGTGAAAACATTCGATGAATTGCAGTCAATCGTCTATGAACTAAATGAATCTAAATCATATGTATTTGAGGGTATATTTACTCATTTTGCGACGGCAGATGAAGTACATACAGCTTATTTTGAAAAGCAACTTCACGCTTTTCAAACGCTTGTTTCATCCCTTTCAGAAAAACCGCCCTATATTCATTGTGCAAACAGTGCTGCAACACTTCGTTTCCGAGGCGCGGGTGTCAATACAGTACGATTTGGTATTTCGATGTACGGACTGACACCATCACCTGAGATTCAATCATTGCTGCCGTTCAAATTAAAGCCGGCTTTTTCTTTACATACAAAGCTTATCCATGTAAAACAAATGCATGCAGGAGAAAAAGTCAGTTATGGAGCAACGTATGAAGCGTCGGAAGGAGAGTGGATTGGTACGTTGCCAATTGGATATGCTGATGGATGGATTCGTAAGCTGAGTGGTCAGGAAGTACTCGTTGATGGGAAGCGAACACCGATTGTGGGCCGTATCTGTATGGATCAGTGTATGATTCGCCTGCCGCATGAATATTCATGTGGCACGGAAGTTACGCTTATTGGCCGCCAAGGTGAGGAGGAAATAACAATAGATGATATAGCGAGAAAACTTGAGACGATCAATTACGAAGTTCCGTGTGTCATCACTGCGCGTGTTCCACGTGTCTATAAAGAAAAGGGGCAGATCATTCATATATCTAATCCGTTATTGTAATTAGGATGAACCACTTCCTACTTACTATTAGAAGATATTTTTTAATTGCCTCTTCCATCCTGGAACAGGCAATGTTATGATGTTTAGGACAGTAACAAAAAAGAGACGTGTGTAGTGATTGGTGGAGGTGTAGTTCTTGTCTGAATCCAGTACGACGACAGATGTGTTAGTAAACTTGCCCAAGCAGTTTGTAAATGAACTTGACTGTTTTGCAGAGCAGGAAGAAATTAGCAGAAGTGAATTTATTTATCGTGCGACAAAAATGTATTTACGTGAACGAAAAAAGCGTCATATTCGTGAGTCTATGCGCCGCGGATACATGGAAATGGCGAAAATCAACCTTGCTATCGCTTCTGAAGCAATGCAGGCTGAATATGAAGCAGGCAACACAGTCGAACGTTTAGTAAGTGGAGGATAAACCGTGTGATCGTAAAACGTGGTGACGTATATTTTGCAGACCTGTCCCCTGTTGTCGGTTCCGAACAAGGCGGCGTCCGGCCTGTTCTTGTCGTCCAGAACGACATCGGGAATCGGTTCAGTCCCACTATTATCGTTGCGGCCATTACAGCTCAGATTCAGAAAGCCAAACTGCCAACGCATGTCGAAATTAATGCTGAGCGGTATGGTTTTGAAAGAGATTCCGTCATTTTACTCGAGCAGATCCGGACAATAGATAAGCAGCGGCTGACAGATAAAATAACCCAGCTAGACGATGGAATGATGGAAAAAGTGGACGACGCCTTGCAAATCAGTTTAGGTCTTATTCAATTTTAAAGAAGGCATCTGCGGAGAAACGTAGATGTTTTTTTTTATGAATTTTAATTTTAATATTTCTCAACCAAACGGATGATTCTGCTTTTTAATTGTTCATATAACCATTATAATGAAAATAATGAATGTTTTTGACGCAACCCCCCAGGGGGGGCAATATATTGCAGTGGAATGATGATTGGAGCGAACTAAATGCGTAAAAAAATTTATCAATACGTACATTCTCATAGTGATGAGATTTTAAATGAATGGATCGAACGGATGCGCGAAGAAGCAGACGAACGAGCTATTCAAACAATGTCCGATCATATGTTTGTCAAGACGAGTGTGGAGTTTGTTGAGCTAGTTATGTCGAATTTTTCAGAATCTGCAGAAGCATTTCATGATCGAGCGATTGAATTCGCGAAAAAAATTGTCCATCTCGGCTGGCCGCTGACGATGATCACGGATGGTTTGCAGATATTTGGACAAATCGTTGAGGATGGAATGAAAAAAGAAGGAAACATTGATCGTAACAGTTATGGTGATTTTACTGCTCAAATTAACAATTGGATATTCCCTATGTATAAAACAATTACGCAATCTTATACAACATCATGGGAGCGAACCGTTTCTCTTCAAAAAATTGCGCTTCAGGAGTTGACAGCACCCCTTATTCCCGTTTTTGATAAGATTTCGGTTATGCCGCTTATCGGAACGATTGATACAGAACGGGCGAAAAAAATCATGGAGAATTTACTTGAAGGGGTAGTCAATCACCGTGCGGAAGTTGTTTTAATCGATATTACAGGCGTACCAGTTGTCGATACAATGGTCGCGCATCATATAATTCAAGCAGCAGAAGCAGTACGCCTCGTCGGTGCGAAATGCACCATTGTAGGCATTCGTCCTGAGATTGCTCAGACGATCGTCCACTTAGGCATTAATTTAGAAGACGTGACAACGACAAGTACACTGAAAAAAGGTGTCGAACAGGCACTTATGCTGACGTCAAGGAAAATTGTGGAGGTGTAAGAATGAATATGAAAATTCCGATTTTAAAACTGCATGACTGTTTACTCGTATCGATTCAATGGGAACTCGATGATCAGACGGCTCTTCAATTTCAGGAAGACCTTCTTCATAAAATTCATGAAACAAGTGCACGCGGCGTTGTGATTGATTTTACGTCCATTGACTTTATCGATTCCTTTATTGCAAAAGTACTTGGCGATGTAATTAGTATGTCAAAGTTGATGGGCGCGAAAGTGGTTATTACTGGTATTCAGCCGGCCGTTGCGATTACATTGATTGAACTGGGTATTCACTTAGATGAAGTCATGACTGCACTAGATCTCGAAAAAGGTTTGGAGAAACTTCAACGGGAACTGGGGGACTGAAGTGATGGACTCTAGTGTTAAAATAATAAATGAATGGGATATCGTAGCGGCGAGACAACTTGGCAGAAATGTCGCAAAAGAACTCGGCTTTGGTATTGTGGATCAAGCCCGTATCACGACTGCAATCAGTGAATTGGCGCGTAATATTTATTTATACGCAGGCGAAGGGGAAATTACGATAGAAAAGATAGAGGATGGAGCAAAGAAAGGACTGACGATCATTTCACGCGACTTGGGACCGGGTATTTCCGATCTTCGCAAAGTAATGGAAGATGGATTTTCGACTTCCGGTGGACTAGGCGCAGGGCTGCCAGGAGTTAAACGGTTGATGGATGAGTTTTCGATCGAATCCCACCTGGGAGAAGGTACTCTTATTCAGTCGGTGAAGTGGCTCAGGTAGGAGGAAAAGAATGAATTTCAGAGACACGATGCTTGATAACTATAAAGAAATATTAAAAACATATATTAGCGATCAAACTGAACAGGCACTTTATTTGAGTGAGAAGTTCAGCAGAAAATTGCTTGAATGTAAAGTGTCTCCAGAAGAAATGATTAGCCTTCATAAAACATCTCTTATGCAGTTGGAGCCTGATTTGCCGGAATCATTGCTTTTATCGCTTGATATTTTGCTTGAAGTGATGATGGCATATGGTCTTGCCTATCGTGAACATCAGAGCTTACGTACCATTCAGCGGGAGTTAATTAACGAAATAGAAGTGGCTGCGAGCATGCAGCAAACCCTTCTCGGTACAAAAATTCCCTACCTCCCATCTCTGGATATCGGGGCAATCAGCGTGCCGGCGAAGCAGATGAGCGGTGATTATTATCACTTCGTTTCTCATGAAAATGGTGCAATTAGCGTAGCGATTGCTGATATTATCGGTAAAGGAATTCCTGCTGCACTTTGCATGTCGATGATTAAATACTCAATGGATAGTATGCCAGACGACAGTCAGGCGCCGGGAGATGTGCTAGAACGCTTAAATCGTGTCGTTGAACAAAATGTAGACCCAACGATGTTTATTACCATGTTTAGCGGGATATACCACCCTGAAAACCATACATTCTATTACTCCTCAGCCGGGCATGAACCAGGCTTTTTTTATAATAGTGAAAAAGAAACATTTGAAGAAATGAAAGCAAAAGGCTTGTTGCTCGGTGTTGATAAAAAAACGAAATATAATGAATACGAAAGAAAAGTAGAGATAGGCGATGTTATTTTGCTTATGTCGGATGGTGTAACGGAATGCCGGACGGAAGATGGATTTTTAGAAGTCGATACACTTATTGGCTATATAAAAAAATACATACAACTCGGTGCTCAGGATATTGCGGATAAAGTTTACAAAGAACTTGAATATTTACAGGATTTTCAGCTTCGGGATGATTTTACATTGATCATTTTAAAAAGAACAGCATGATAAGGGTTTTCTATACAAGTAAATTGGGTAAAAAGAAGATAATGAACTGATAGAGGCTAGATATTTTATTAAAAGGTGGTTTAATTTGAATGAACATTTCTATTGACGTACAAGAGCAAGAACTACAAACAACAATCACCCTTGCAGGTGAGATTGATGCATATACAGCACCTAAACTGCGTGAAACGACTTTTCCTTATACTGAAAAACAACAGGCGAATGTCGTGATTGATTTGTCTGGGGTTTCATATATGGACAGCACAGGTCTGGGTGTATTTGTAGGCCTCTTTAAAAGCTTAAATACAAATGAAGGAACGTTACAACTAGTTGGGTTATCAGAAAGGTTAAAACGTCTTTTTGATATCACAGGCCTTGCAGACATTATGAATATTAATTCTGTCGCAGAAGGTGGCATGTAATGATGGCAGTGGTTGACTACATCGAAATGAAAATTCCGGCAAAGCCGGAATTCGTGGGAGTCACACGTTTAACACTGTCTGGAATCGCTAGCCGAATGGGTTTTTCTTACGAGACAATTGAAGATTTGAAGATTGCAACGAGTGAAGCGATTACGAATGCTGTTCAGCACGCGTACAAAGGTGAAAAAGGTGAAGTGCTGATTGTTTTTGGCTTACACGAAGATCATCTTGAAGTCGTTGTTTCTGATAGTGGAAAAAGTTTTGACTTTGATAAAACAAAAAAATCGCTCGGTCCATACACAGATCATTCTGTAGAATTTTTGCGTGAGGGAGGACTTGGTCTATACTTAATCGAAACATTAATGGATGAAGTAAAAGTGCATCAAAATGAAGGGATCACTTTGTTTATGACTAAGTATCTTGAAGGAGAGCGGGTGGAGAGGGATGCAGAAACCGTCTCGACCTAACCAAGCGGGGAAGCTTCAGGCTATTGAATGGATTAAGGCATTCCAAGAAAATGGTGATCAAGAAGCACAGGAAAAGCTTGTTAAACATTATCAAGGCCTTGTAGAATCAATCGCACGTAAATATTCAAAAGGCCGCTCCCACCATGAAGATATCGTGCAGGTGGGAATGATGGGATTGCTCGGTGCTATTCGCCGCTACGATGATTCATTTGGCAAAAGCTTTGAAGCATTTGCGATTCCGACAGTCGTTGGTGAAATTAAACGTTTCTTACGTGACAAAACCTGGAGTGTACATGTTCCCCGCCGAATTAAGGAGCTCGGGCCAAAAATTAAATCAGCAAATGAAGAATTAACAACCTCGTTGCAGCGCTCCCCGCGTGTCGAGGAAATAGCACAATATCTTGATATCTCTGAAGAAGAAGTGCTGGAAGCGATGGAGATGGGGAAAAGTTATCAAGCATTGTCGGTTGACCATTCGATTGAAGCAGACTCAGAGGGCAGTACGGTTACGCTTCTTGATATTGTGGGAAATCCTGAAGAAGGCTATGAACGTGTTGATCAGCGTCTTGTGCTTGAAAAAGTATTGCATGTCTTGTCTGAGCGTGAAAAGCAAATCATTCAGTATACGTATTTAGAAAATTTAAGTCAAAAAGATGCTGGTGATAAATTAGGTATTTCTCAAATGCATGTGTCAAGGCTGCAAAGACGGGCTATTAAAAAACTGAAAGAAGCGATTCAGGCAGAGGCATATTCAACGGGGCATCTATCTTGATGGAGCATATAAAAAATACCTTTATTGAAATGATTGCTGGTACCTATCCTAAAAATGGGAATTCTTTTTGCGGAGATACGTATTATATTGATCAGCAAGGCGATGAATGTATTTGTCTGCTTGCAGATGGCCTTGGGAGCGGTCAATATGCTTATGAATCCTCCAATGCAGCTGCGGAAGTAGTAAAGAAGAATTGGCATTCGGAGACGGTAGAGGATTTGATGGAATTAATCAATCAATCGCTTTATCAAAAACGAGGAGCGGCAACAGCCCTCTTTAAAATCAAATACAGCACCCGTCAATTTGAATATAGCTGTGTAGGCAATATACGGTTTTATTTATACGGGCCGGATCAGAAATTAACCTATCCACTCCCAGTCACCGGTTATTTGTCTGGACGTCCGCAGCGGTACCGCATGGAACGGTTTCCATATGAGCAAGGAAGTAAATTTCTCATTCATTCAGACGGAGTAACGATGTTAAATACGAAAGAATTAATGCGCTATCGAACAACAGAGCAAATCGCTGTCGAACTTAACGAAGTAGCGGCGAAATCGAATGATGATGCGACGTTTATCGTCGGAAACCTGCTGTGAATCAGCAGGTTTTTTATTTTTTTGATAGGCTTTGTTGTAGAACGTTATTCATTTTTGGCTCATTGAGCTAGAGCAACCTTTTAAGCTTAAATGAAAGGCGCCTTGTAACCGGGGTTCCAAAATGAAATGAGCCAAAAATCGTTCAATCAACAATACTGTTTAACAACGCTTTTTGTTAAAATAAAATTATTCAATAAAAGAATCGGAGGCGTGAGAATGGAAGAGCAATTATTAAAAGCGACAGCGGCAGATACCAATATCTTACTAAAAAATGTGCGTGCAGTTATTCAGTTAACAGAAGAAGGAAACACGATTCCATTTATTGCCCGTTATCGAAAAGAAATGACTGGGTCGCTTGATGAGGTAGAGATTCGAACGATACTTGAACGATATGCATACAGAAAAAACTTGGAGCAGCGTAAAGATGATGTGCTACGTTCCATTATCGAACAAGAAAAAATGACACCTGAACTCGAACAGCATATAAAGGCAGCAATGACATTACAGGCCGTGGAAGCTTTATATCGGCCATACAAACAAAAAAAGCGAACGAAGGCATCGATGGCGAAAGAGAAAGGGCTTGAACCTTTTGCAGAGTGGCTTTTAACCTTTCCAAAACAGGCAAATGTGAAACAGGAAGCCGAAAAATACATATCCGACCAGGTATTGGATGCAGAAGAAGCTACTCAGGGTGCATCTGATATAATTGCTGAAAAAATAGCAGATGATGCATCCGTTAGAAAGCGTATCCGCCTCGATATGATGAAATACGGGAAAGTAAAAACAGAATTAAAAGGTGAAGACGAAAAAGAAATATTTAAAATGTATTATGAATATGAAGAAGCGATTAGTAAAATTGCACCTCATCGCACACTTGCTGTGAACCGAGGCGAGAGCGAGGATGTTTTGAAAGTCAGCATTGTTTTTGATGAAGAGCGGGTTATGCGCTATTTAACAAAAGTATTTGTCAAAACGGACAGAAGTGAAACAGCGCCGATTGTTAATGCTGCTGCGCGTGATGCCTATAAGCGGTTAATCCGGCCGTCCGTTGAGCGGGAAGTACGTAATGAACTAACGGAAATTGCAGAAGAACGAGCCATTCATATTTTCTCTGAAAACTTAAAAAATTTGCTTCTGCAGCCGCCTTTAAAAGGAAAGATTGTTTTGGCTGTTGATCCAGCATATCGAACAGGCTGCAAACTGGCTGTTGTCGATGAAACAGGAAAAGTACTTTCTATTGATGTCATCTATCCGCATCCTCCAAACGCAAAGAGAAAAGAGGCGGAGAAACAATTTAAACAAATCGCCGATCAATATGAAGTGGGCATTATTGCAATTGGAAATGGAACCGCTTCACGTGAAACGGAGCAATTTGTTGTTGAAATGATTCCGCATCTGAAAAAACAGGCGGCTTATATTATTGTGAATGAAGCAGGTGCCAGTGTATATTCAGCATCTGACATTGCCCGCGAGGAATTTCCTGATTTAAAGGTAGAAGAACGAAGCGCAGTGTCAATTGCAAGACGCATCCAAGATCCGCTCGCAGAACTCGTTAAAATTGATCCGCAGTCTATCGGTGTAGGTCAGTATCAACATGACGTTGCCCAAAAAAAATTAACTGAATCTCTTTCATTTGTCGTTGAAACAGCAGTCAACAGAGTAGGGGTAGATGTCAATACAGCCTCTCCATCATTGCTTGAACATGTGGCCGGCCTAAATAAAACCGTTGCCCGTAACATTGTTCAGTATCGTGAAGAAAATGGCAAATTCCAAAAGCGGGCAGTGATTAAAAAAGTACCGCGTCTTGGTGGCAAGACATTTGAGCAATGTATTGGTTTCTTGCGGATTACAGGAGGGGAAGAACCGCTCGACCAAACGTCTATTCATCCGGAAAGTTATAAAGAAGTGTCTGCTTTATTGAAAAAACTAGGTTTTACTAAGCAAGAAATCGGGTCAGAAAAATTGGCTGAATCATTACAATCACTTGATGTGCAGCAGACAGCTCTGGAACTTGAGATAGGCGAGATTACATTACGTGATATTATTGATTCACTGCAAAAACCGGGTCGAGACCCACGCGATGAACTCCCATCACCATTGTTAAAAACGGATGTATTAAAGATGGAAGATTTGAAAAAAGGAATGAAACTTGAAGGAACGGTTCGGAATGTAACAGACTTTGGTGCGTTTGTAGATATAGGGGTGAAACAAGATGGTCTCGTCCATATATCTAAATTGAAAAAAGGATTTGTGAAAAATCCATTTGATGTTGTATCAGTAGGAGATATTGTAACAGTATGGGTCGAAAATGTAGATGCAGAGAAAGAACGGATTGCATTAACGATGGTTCAGGCAGATGAGCAATGATCATAACAGATGAAATGGTTCAGCAATTAACTGAAGAATTATCACTTCAGTTTTTCAATCGTCCATTTCGGCATAAAGCATATATAAATAAACGGCTGCGCACAACTGGAGGCCGTTATTTGCTTCATTCCCACCATATTGAAGTAAATGAAAAGCATGCGATAGAGTATGGTGAGGAAGAATTGATCGGTATTATAAAGCATGAGCTATGTCATTATCACCTGCATTTACAGGGAAAAGGGTATAAGCATGGAGATGCTGATTTTAAAAAACTTTTGGCAGAAACAGATTCTCCACGTTATTGTCGGGCTCTATCAAAAGAAAAGGAGAAAAAGAAGGTGCGTTTGGTTCTACATTATCGTTGTCTAGAATGTGGATTTGTTTATCAACGCTATCGAAAAATGAATGTACATAAATATGTGTGTGGAGCATGCTGGGGACGAATATCGGAAATAATTAATTAACATATTGACAGGAGCTGTCTCAATTGCTATCTTAATTGAGCAGCTTTTTAATTTATTGCTTTATAAAAAAGTATTGACGAAAGCTTTTTTAAAAACTATAATACTAATTGTCGATAAGACGCTATTGCCGTTCCGCAGTAGCTCAGTGGTAGAGCAATCGGCTGTTAACCGATCGGTCGCAAGTTCGAGTCTTGCCTGCGGAGCCATATATTTTGGGGAAGTACTCAAGAGGCTGAAGAGGCGCCCCTGCTAAGGGTGTAGGTCGGGTAACCGGCGCGAGGGTTCAAATCCCTCCTTCTCCGCCAGAATAACATTTTGAAAAGGCCCCTTGGTCAAGCGGTTAAGACACCGCCCTTTCACGGCGGTAACACGGGTTCGAATCCCGTAGGGGTCATCGTCGGGAAGCCGGCTTTTTCACGGCTTCCCTTCTCTATGTCTTTATTATGTTTGGTCCGGTAGTTCAGTTGGTTAGAATGCCTGCCTGTCACGCAGGAGGTCGCGGGTTCGAGTCCCGTCCGGACCGCCATTTTCATTTTTTATTGGGCTATAGCCAAGCGGTAAGGCAACGGACTTTGACTCCGTCACGCGCTGGTTCGAATCCAGCTAGCCCAGCCATTTTGAGCCATTAGCTCAGTTGGTAGAGCATCTGACTTTTAATCAGAGGGTCGAAGGTTCGAATCCTTCATGGCTCACCATTACGTTAATTAAAAAAAGTATTGACACACTGAGACAGCTCATGTAGAATATAATTCTGTTGGTAAAGAATAATCAGTTGTACAAAATGCTTAATGCGGTCGTGGCGGAATGGCAGACGCGCTAGGTTGAGGGCCTAGTGGGGGCAACCCCGTGGAGGTTCAAGTCCTCTCGGCCGCACCATTATAATAAGCGCCCGTAGCTCAATTGGATAGAGTATTTGACTACGAATCAAAAGGTTAGAGGTTCGAGTCCTCTCGGGCGCGCCATATACTTTAAAAACGGGAAGTAGCTCAGCTTGGTAGAGCACTTGGTTTGGGACCAAGGGGTCGCAGGTTCGAATCCTGTCTTCCCGACCATTTTCTTTAATGGAAATATTGTCGATCTTGCGGGTGTAGTTTAATGGTAAAACCTCAGCCTTCCAAGCTGATGTCGTGGGTTCGATTCCCATCACCCGCTCCATAACGAATTGAACATTGAAAACTGAACAAAATCAATAAAAACGTCAACGTTTTAGTTTTAAACTTATCTGGCAGATGCCCGTCATCTGCAGATAAACAAAGCAAGGAACATCGGTTACGTTCGCAACGTCCTGTTGCAACACCGATGCCAGCACATCATGTGCTAGTCAAACACTTTTTGGAGAGTTTGATCCTGGCTCAGGACGAACGCTGGCGGCGTGCCTAATACATGCAAGTCGAGCGGACTTGACAGAGCTTGCTCTGTTCAAGTTAGCGGCGGACGGGTGAGTAA